>NZ_JBEYYJ010000010.1:0-246140 GCF_040645475.1 Streptomyces sp. NPDC046759
ACGTGGACGCCGCCCTCCGGGTCGGCCGTGGAGAAGAGGCACACCAGCTTCGTGGACATGCCCAGCGCCTCGAAGGTCTCGTGCAGCGCCGTGCGGACATGCATCCGGTCCACCGGCCGGAAACACCGCGTCGGGTCAGGAATTCTGCTCTTCCCGCTGGCGCAGCAGGACCAGGACCGCGCCACCGATGACGACCAGGCCGATGGCCACTCCGGCGATCAGCGGGCTGATGGCGGAGCCGCCGGTCTCGGCGAGGTTGGTGCCGGGGGCGGTGGTGCCGCCCACCGAGGCGGGGCTGGGCTCGTTGCGGACCTGGGCCGTCTGGGTGGTGATCGCGCCCTGTGTCTTGCAGTCGAGGACGCCGGTGAAGCGGTGGCTGAAGCCGTGCGGGCCGGTGATCGTGAAGTCGTAGGCCTGGTCCTCCTGGAGCGGGACGGTCACCGTGCGGGTGGCGCCCGCGGGAATGGTGTGCTCGATGCCCATCAGCTCGAAGGTGAAGGGCTCGTCGCCCTTGTTGGCCGCGAAGATGTCCAGGCCGCTCTTGGCGCAGTTCTTCCCGGCCGAGACCGCCGGTATGGCACCTCCGGCCGCCCAGGCCGCGGTCGCGGTGGCCGAGACCGTGGATTCGCTAGAGCCGGCCAGGATCTGGGTCTGGCTGTGGCTGTCCGAGGCGAAGGCTCGGCCGACCGGCACCGTGGTCGACGCCTGCACGGTCAGCTCCGCCGAGCCGTTGGAGGCGTCCTCGGGGATGTCGAAGTACAGCCGGCTTCCGTTCTGTGCGGATGTGATGACCTTGCCGGTCCTGTCGGTGATCCGCACCCCGCTGGTGGCCGCGTCCGCCGGCGGGGTCACCGTGACCCCGGTCGCGTTGGTGTGCACGGTGACCGGACCGAGCACGTCTCCCGGGCGGCCGGAGAGCGCCGGCGGGTCCAGGGTGAGGGAGGCGTGGGGCTCACCGATGTTCCGGGCGCTCTTGTCCAGGTAGTCGGCGAGCTTCTCGGCCTGCGGGTCGACGGCGTCGACCTTCGCGTGGTCGGAGTAGCGCCAGATGGCCACCTGGGTGCCGGCCGCAGCGTCCTGCTCGGTCAGGGTGCCGACGCCCGCCCGATGGGCGAGCGCGGCAAGGTCGTTGACCTGGGGGTAGGAGTTCTGCAGGATCCAGCCGATCCTGCCGGCGTCCTTGTTGGCGCCCAGCGAGGTGCCGCTCCAGGAGGTCTCCTCATAGTGGGCGTCGCGCTGGGTGGGGTTGTTCAGGTCGATGCAGTACGTCTGGAGGGTGCCGCCGCCGTCGACGGACATCTCGAACAGACCCGCCTCGACACGCTGGTCGCCGCCGACCTCGTGGATCACGGCCTCGCCGTACGTCTTGAGACCCTCGATCGTGGACGTCGCCCCGCCCTGTGTCTGCGGTGCCCCGTCGGCCACGGCCGTACCTGCGCCGGACAGCACGCCGGCCGCCATGAGGCCGGTCACCGTCGTGACGGCGGCCAGTCGGGCCGCTCCGGCGGAACGGCGGAAACCGTAGAACGCAGCAAGCACAGAATTCCCCTTCGAGCAGGACCCGTTGGACGTGGGGGACGGTCCCACCAGCAGAATCAGCAGCCCCTAGGGGCACGCCCGGCATCCTATGGATCAGGCGCAGTCTCTCCTGCCGGTCGGATGATCCGATGGGCGATCCGATCCGCAATCGTTATCGCCGGGACCGTCCGCGAGCTGGGCATATCGATAAATCGATCGGTTCGTACCGGGTGTTCGTCAACCGGCTTGCCTGGACCCGGCCCTGTTCCTCCGTCAGATCGCCGGTCTCATGTCACCGCTGCCTACACCTCTGCATGTTGAGGCGTGTCCGCCCCGCCCGGCGTTCCGGTGGGCTGTGGTGTCTCCCAGTTCGGCTCCGGTCGGGCCGCCGTCGGCGGTGTCTCCGGTTTGGCCGTGCGCTGGAAGGCAGCCGTACCGCGCGCGAGGTCATGACCGATCGCCACGGCGTCGATGTCCGCCGAGGACCACTGCTGCTGCCCTTCACGGACCTCGGTGCGCACCTTCAGCCGGCCCTGTACGACGACCGGCTGGCCGACCTCCACGCACGCGGCCACGTTGACCGCGAGCTGCCGGCCGGCCCACACCGTGAAGAAGTTGGTGTGCCCGTCCGTCCAGGCACTCTTCTCCCGATCCCAGTAGCGCTGGGTCACCGCCAGCCGGAACCGGGTCGACGGGCCTGACGCCGGTTCCCTGTAGACCGGCTGGGTCGCCACGTTGCCCACTACGCAGACCATGGTCTCGTTCATGTTCTCGCTCCCCTCCACCGCCCGGCCCTTCCCGGCGGGCGGACGCGTACGGGCCGTCCCGTACGGCTGTGCCTGTGCTGTGTCGCCGATCGCGCGCACCGTCCGCCGTCCCTCCGGCCGGACCCGTCGTGCGATCGCCGCGAACCCAGACTGCCTCCGCCGGGCCGGACCCGCTGAGCGCTGTGGACGACCACCACACCTGTGGAAAACCCCGCCACCCGCCCGGGTGATCCTCGCCCCCGGCACCCGTCCGGGGGATCCTCGCCCCCACCGCCCGCCCGGCCGATCTTCGCCCCACGCCGCCGTCCCCACCCCAGAGACCGTCGTCCGCCCCCTCCTCGCCTCCTCGCCTCCCCGCCTGCGCCCGCCCGTGGCTGCGGCCCGGCCCCCGAGCCGCACCGGTCACCCCGAAAAACCTCCGAGGGGCCCCGGGATCGCCCCGGGGCCCCTCGCGCTCACACCTGACCCGCGCCGGCTCTCACCCGACGCCGGCCCCACTGCGCGCGACGCGCCCGTACTGCTCCCGTACCTCCCGGTACCGCAGCAGCTCCGACGCCACCGGATCGAGCACCCGGGCCCGGCCGCAGCTGGCCGCCGACTCCCTCAGACGCCGTTCCGCGTCCTGGCCGTAGCGCCTGGCCGGGCCTCTGGCCGCCATCCGGCAGCCCCATTCCACCAGCGGGCCGCCGATGATCCCGCACAACATCAGCAGAACCGGCACCCCGAGGTTGGGCGCCATCACACCGGCGATCTGGCCGACCAGCCACACACCGCCCACAACCTGCAGCAGGGTCATCGCCGCCTGGACCAGCACCGCCGCCGGCCACCAGCCCGGCCGAGGCGGCCGGCCCGGTGGCAGCCCGGCCCGTGCCGCCAGGTCGTCCAGTGCCTCGGGCAGCCCCTGCGCGCCGCGTACGGCCGCCTCCCGCACCGCCTGCGCCCAGGGCGTCGGCAGCCCGGCCGAGGCCCGGTCGGACACCGTACGGACCGCCTGTTCCACGCGCTGCCGGGCCGTGGCCTCCTCGTCGGGCGGCGCCGTCCGTACCGGGATGCGGCCCGTGTTGGACTCGCCGCGGCACCGGTACCAGCGCCACAGCCGCAACCACGGCGTACCGCAGGCGCGGTTGGCGTTGCGCAGCCAGGCGCGCTCGGCGGCCTCGCCCGCGGCGGTGGCGCCCACCGCGTCCGCGAGCCGGGCGGCGAACTCCTCGCGCGCCTCCTCGCTGAGACCGACCCGCCGACCGGTGGCGTACACCGTGCGCAGCCCGGCCGCGGCGGCGTCCACGTCGGCCGACACCCGGCGGGCCGCCGCGCCGCGCTCGGCCACGAACTTACCGAGCACTTCCCGCAGTTCGCCGACACCGTCGCCGGTGAGGGCGGACAGCGCGAGCACGGTGGCGCCCGGTTCGCCGTGCTCGCCGAGGGCGATGCCGTCCTCGTCCAGGAGCCGGCGCAGGTCGTCCAGGACCTGGTCGGCCGCCTCACCGGGCAGCCGGTCGACCTGGTTGAGGACGACGAACATGACCTCGGCGTGGCCGGCCATGGGCCGCAGGTAGCGCTCGTGCAGCACGGCGTCGGCGTACTTCTCCGGATCCACCACCCAGACCACCGCGTCGACCAGTTTCAGGATCCGGTCGACCTGCTTGCGGTGCTCCACGGCAGCGGAGTCGTGATCTGGCAGGTCGACCAGGACCAGTCCCCGCAACTGAGCCTCGTTGTCCGGGTTGTGCGCCGGGCGGCGTCGCAGCCGGCCGGGGATGCCGAGCCGGTCGATGAGGCCCGCCGCGCCGTCGCTCCAGCTGCACGCGATGGGTGACGCGGTGGTCGGGCGTCGTACGCCGGTCTCCGAAATGGCCACTCCGGCGAGGGCGTTGAACAGCTGCGACTTGCCGCTGCCGGTCGCGCCCGCGATGGCAACGACTGTGTGCTGACCGGACAGCTTGCGCCGGGCCGCCGCCTCGTCCAGTACTCGGCCCGCCTCGGCGAGGGTATGGCTGTCGAGCCGGGTCCTGGACAGCCCGACCAGCTCGCGCAGCGCGTCCAGCCGGGAGCGGAGGGAGCCGTCGTACGCCAGCGGGACGGGGGCCGGGCTGGCGTTGGAGCTCCGGCTCGTGATCTCCAGAGCCGAGACACGCTCGGCGGTGTCGGACTCCGTGATCCGCCGGGCGATCAACCCGTCGTCCCAGGGCACGCCGGAGGAGGCGGGATCGTTGTCCTGGCTGGGAGCGGGGCCGGGCGTCGCCTCGGGCGCGGAGCCGGCGGGGGTGGGGGCGGGGGCCGAACTGCCAGGAGTCAGGATGCTTTTGCGGCCCTCGGGGGTGGTGGGTGTAGTGGGCGTGGCGGGCGTACTGGGCGTGATGGCCGGTCGGCGCGACGGCGGGTACGGGGGGTACGGCGGGTACGGCGAACGCTGATGCGGAGGCTGTACGGCGGCGTCGGCGCCCCTCTCCCGCAGGGACGCGGCATGGCTCCCACCGCCGCTCCCACCGCGCTCCCGGGCCGGGCCCCCTCCCCTCGCACTGCCGAGTTCCCCGGCCCCACCGCCCTCGTCGGTTGCGCGAACCTCCCCGGTTCCGCCCGCCTCCACGGCCGCGCAGCCGGGGCCGGGCTCCCGGCTCTCGCGGGGCACCTGAGCTCCGCCGGCCCGCGAGGATCCGCCAGTCTCCTCGGGGCCGCGGACTGCGCGCATGTCGCCGGTCGCGTCAGTCCCTCGCGTCTGCCACATGCCGCCGCCCTCGGGCGGCCCACCGACTTTGGCCGCTCCATCGGCCTCCCGGACCCCAGCGGCCTCGGCGACCCCACCTGCCTGCCGCATGCCGCCGGCCTCCGCGGACCCGCGGACCCCCGACATGCCATGGATCTCCTCAGCCTCATGGATCTCCCGGAGTCCGCGAGTCTGCTCCCTCCCGCGGATCTGCTCGGCCCCATGGCTCTCCCGCCCGCGGATCTGCTCCGCCCCATAGACCTCCCGCATGCCGCCGGCCCCCTCGACCCCGCGGGTGTCCCGCAGGCCGCGGGTGTCCTCGGCCTCGCGGGCCTCCCGCGCGCCGGCGGTCTGCTCGGTCCTGCGGGCTTCCGACGTGCCGCGGGCCTCCGGTGCCACGTCCTCGTCGCGCACGCGCGCGTGCCGCGTGCGCTCCGGGTCCGCGCTCCGGATGTCTCTTCCACGGCCCGGCAACGAGGCGGACCGGGGGCCGATTTCGACCTGCGGCTCGCCCACGCGCGCGTGGCGCCCGTACGCGGTGTCGGGGGCCGCCTCCCCCGGCATGTCCTCGGTCAAGGCGTCGGGCATGTCGGCAGGCTCCCGGACGGCGGGGCTGACCGCGGAAGCGGTGGTGTAGGCAGAGAGAGGAGCGGGAGGGCCGGCGCTGGGAGCCACTGGAGCACCTGTGTACTCGGCCTGGCTCCCGTGCCCGACGCCGCCGCCGTCCCGCGTACGATCCCGCTGGATGGCCTCCGCGCGGTCGCGCCTGCCGGGACCGTCGCTGGACTCGCCGGTGCCCAGACGCTCCGGACCGTCGCCCGTCTCGCACTCCCCCGGTTCCTGCCCCGACCCGCGCGCGTACCCGTACCCGTGCCCGTGCTCCATGTAACCGCTGCGCTCCCTACGGCCGATGTGCTCACCGTGGTCGGTGTCCCCCACGCGGTCCGAATGATCTCTTTGGCCGTACTGCTGCGGTGGTTGGCGGAAATGGTCAACGTGGTCCGTGTGGTCCGTGTGGTCCGTGTGGTCCGTGTGGTCCGTGTAGTCCGTGTGATCCGTGTGGTCCGTGTAACCGGTGTGGTTGTGGTCCCTGTGGCCTGTGTGGTCCGTGTGGTCGTGGTCAGTGACGGCGGTCACCGGTCACCTCTCCTTCTGCAGTACGGACAGCGCGGCGATGAGTTCGGCCTGGGGTTCGGGATGGACCTCCAGGGCGTCGAGCGGGGCGAGGCGCCGCTCGCGCTCGGCGTGCAGGACCCGGTCCACGTGCTCGATGAGCAGGCGTCCGGCCCGGTCGCGCAGCCGGAGCGCGCCGTGGGCGCCGATGCGTTCGGCGAGTCCCTCACCCGCGTTGCGCGCCCGCCGTCCGCCGAGGACTGCGGTGGCGACCAGGGCGGCGACCGCCTCGGCGTCGGGCGCGACCGTGCGCTCCAGTTCACGCGCCTCCTCCTCGGCGTACTCCTCCAGCTCGCGCCGCCAGCGCCGTACGGCCAGCCCGATGCGGTGCTCGGCGCTCTCCGAGGAGGCTTCTCGACCGGCGAGGCCGGGGGCGTCGGCGGCGGGCTCCTGGCGCCAGGCGTCGTCGATGCGTTCGTCGGCGGCGGTGACGGCGCACACCAGTACGGCCGCGAGGCTCTCCACGAGCGCGTCGAGGAGTTCCCCGGCGGTGCAGTCGAGGGGGTAGGCGCGCCAGCGTTTGAGGGCGTCCCCGGCCAGGACGGCACCGGACTGCAGACGGGCCCGCACGCGCGCGTGCTCGTTGTCGTAGGTGGTGTCCACCACGGAGGTGAGCCGCAGGGCGGCAGCGTACTGGGCGGCGGCGGCGCCGGCCAGTTCGGGCATGCGTGATTTGAGCGAGTCGAGGAGACCATGGACCGTACGGGCCACGACGTGCTGCCGGGCGGCTGTGTCCTGGGCGTGATGGACGAGCCAGCTCCGCAGGGGTGCGACGGCGGTGGCGGGCAGCAGACCGGCGCCCCAGGCGGACTCGGGCAGCTCGGGCACGGTGAAGCGGGGCACCTCGCCGAGGCCCGCCTTGGTGAGCAGGGCGGCGTACTGCCGGGAGACCTCGGAGACGACCTGGTGGGGTACCCGGTCCAGGACGGTGACCAGCGCGGCGTCGTACTCCTTGGCGGTGCGCAGCAGATGCCAGGGGACGGCGTCGGCGTAGCGGGTCGCCGTCGTGACCATGATCCAGACGTCGGCGGCGCAGATCAGCTCGGCGGCGAGGACGCGATTGTCGGCGACCAGCGAGTCGATGTCGGGCGCGTCGAGGAGAGCGAGCCCGCGCGGAAGGGTATCGGCGGTCTCCAGGCGCAGCACGCGCGCGGGATCCTCACGGGCGGGGTGCAGGAGATCCTCGAGGGGGTCCTGGTGGGCCGACCACACCCGGGTCAGCTGGGGCAGCACACGCACGCCGCTGAACCAGTGATGATCCTCCGGATGGCAGACGAGGACCGGTGTCAGGGTCGTCGGCCGCAGCACCCCCGCCTCGCTCACGCGCCGCCCGACGAGGGAGTTGACGAGCGTCGACTTGCCCGCGCCGGTGGATCCGCCGACGACGGCCAGCAAGGGCGCCTCGGGTTCCCGCAGGCGGGGCACGAGATAGTCGTCGAGCTGCGCGAGGAGCTCGTCGCGGTTGGCACGCGCGCGTGCCGCCCCGGGCAGGGGCAGCGGAAACCGTGTGGCGGCGACACGGTCGCGCAGAGCGGAGAGTGTGTCGAGCAGCTGAGGCCGTACGTCCAAGGTCACCACATGCGAAGAATGCCCAATTTTAGGGGAATTCTGAAGCATATAGACATGTCTGTGCGCCGAGAGGATGGAACGGACGGAAGGAACCATTGGGACACGGGCGCAGTCCAGGCATAACGAGTGCACAACACCCGGCGCGTCGAACGACCAAAAACGGTGCACGAATCGCACCTGCCTGCGATTATCAGACCGCTTCACCGAACCTCCACATCGAGCCACGGAGGGGAAGCGACAGGGTCAAGGATCGGGGAGCTCTATCCTTGTCCCCGGCAACGTCACGGACCGTCCGGATCAGGGCACCCGACACGAAGCCGCCACACCAGGCCCCCGTAGCTCAGTGGATAGAGCAGGCGCCTTCTAAGCGCTTGGCCGCAGGTTCGAGTCCTGCCGGGGGCGCCACTGACAGCCCTCCCGTTTGGGAGGGCTTTTTGCTGGTCAGAGCCGGTGTGTTCGCACACAGAAGAGCGCCGAACCGCCCCCGGTGGTCGCGGGGAGGGTCCGGTGCTGTCCGGCTGTCACCGGGCTTCTGCGGGTGGCTGCGGCAAATACGCGGCGAAGTTCCTCCGAGGCGCTCGGGCGGCGTCAGGCAGCACGGAGAGATCTCCTCGGGCCAAGCCCCCTGCTCCTTCGTACGGCGGCGCGCTCCACCTGGACGCCACAAACGCCCGCTCAACGGTGTGTGGGTCGACGGCGTACGGGATGGGAGCTGGCAGGGTGGTGGGAGAGCAGGGCTTCAAGCCTGGCCGAATGAGGGTTGCCCTGAGAAGTGGTGTACGGGTTCCCACCTGATCCGGGCGTTTGGCTTGGCGTCGGAGTGAGGTCCCGGATATGAGAACGGCCACCGGCTGATCTTCGAGGTGTCGAAGCTCGAAGGAGATCAGCACGATGACCGCACCCGAGAGTCTGCCCCTGCATGCCCTCGCCGAGGACGATCTCGCTTCGGCGAGTCCCGATCTGCTGCGCGCGATGGTCAAGACGTTCGCCGACGCTCTCATGTCCGCCGAGGCCGACGCCCTCTGCAACGCCGAATACGGGCAGGTCAGCGACGAGAGGGTCAACCACCGCAACGGCTATCGCCCGCGTGAGTGGGACACGCGCGCCGGTACCGTCGAACTCGCCGTCCCCAAGCTGAGGCAGGGCAGCTGCTTCCCGCACTGGCTCCTCGAACGCCGCCGCCGGGCCGAACAGGCCCTCATCTCGGTGGTCGCCACCGCCTACCTCCTCGGGGTCTCCACTCGCCGGGTCGAGAAACTTGCAGACGCGGCGACATGACTCGCGGCTGAAGTTCCTACGCCGATCTACCTCCCTGCCTCTCTGTGGCCACGGGGCGACACCAGAAGACCGACTCACACCAACGGCTGACAGCTTCAAGCACGAACGGCAACGATCGGCGCCGACCGCTCGTCGAGGGTCACGGACGGTGGCAGTGTGGGAGATGTGAACGCTGGGCACAGCTCGGCCGGTGTGCGGCAGCTGCGGGGGCCAAGGCGCGCGTTGCTGTTCGTTCCGATCGGTCTCATCGTAGTGATCACCGCAGTCGACCAGCTGACCCCCGAGGACATGCATCTCGGTCCGCTGCTGGTGATCGCCCCCGCGCTCACCGCCATGTTCGCCGACGCATTACTCACCGGTCTGATCGGCCTCCTGTCCGAAGCGGCAGAGGCAGACATCGGCTGGCACTTCGGCGCACTGTTCACACGCAACGTGCTGTTCCAGCTCCTCGCCCTGGCCGTGCTGTCAGCTTTGTGCGTGGCCTTCTGCGTGATGCGTGAGCGACGCCTGCGCCAGCTGGCCAAGGTGCGGTCGGTTGCCGAGGCCGCGCAGCATGGCCTGCTGTGGCCGCTGCCGGAGCGTATGGGGCCTCTGCAGATCGCCTGCCGGTACTTGGCCGCCGAGGACGAGGCGCAGATCGGCGGTGACCTGTACGCGGCTGCCCGCATCACCGGCGGGGTGCGCATCATGATCGGAGACGTCCGGGGCAAGGGCCTGTCTGCCATCGGTGAAGCCGCCCTGCTCCTCGGGGCTTTCCGTGAGGCCGCCCACCGGCACGCCACGCTTCCCGATCTGGCCGCCACGCTGGAGCAGAGCGTGACCCGTTACCTGGCCGACTTCGAGCCGACCGCGGAAGCCGGCGAGCGCTTCGCGACCGCGCTGCTGCTGGAGCTCCCCGACGAAGACCACATCATCCGGATGATCAGCTGCGGCCATCCCCCTCCACTGCTGCTCAGCCCGACCAGCATCCTCACAGTCCCCAACCTGCATCCCGCGCCACCACTGGGAATCACGGGAGCCGGTCCAGATGCCTACATCGTCGACGTGGCTGCCTTCGAGCCGGGAGACACACTCCTGCTCTACACAGACGGCGTCATCGAAGCCCGCGACGCCGACGGCCACTTCTACCCGCTTCAGGCGCGGGCCGCCCAATGGAACAGGGCCAACCCCGCTGCGCTGCTCCACCGGATCCAACGCGATCTACTCGCCCATACCCACGGACGTCTCAGCGATGACGCCGCTCTTGTCGCCCTTCACCGTCAGCTCGACAACAACCACCGGCACCGCCACCATGGCCGCGTCGTCACGTGAACCCAGGTGAACGTCCCGGTATCAGCCTCGCTGGACGATCAGCAGACTCGGAAAGCGTGCACTTCCAACGGCTGACAGCTCTGGGACGCAGGAGGGCTGAGAACACGGCAGAGAGCCACGCGTGAGGGGGTGGGTGCGGGGCCCTAAAGGGGGCGGCGCCCGGTGACCGCGCCGCCCGGGTCGTCCAGCAGGGCGATGCGGGCGGTGATGCGTTTGCCGACCGGCTCCCGCTGCGCTTCGAAGCCCTGGCAGACCGCCATGACGATCTCCAGGCCGTGCTGGCCCACCCGGCTGGCATCCCCGGTCCGGGCGAGGGGCAGCACCGGGTCGGAGTCCCACACCACGACCTCGACCGTGTCACCGGCGATCCGCAGGTCCAGCAGCACCGGCCCCGGCGCGTACTTGACGGCGTTGGTGACCAGTTCACTCACCACCAGCTGGGTCAGGTCCATGGCGCGCTGCGAGACCGGCAGGCCGTGCTCGGCCTGGACGCGAGTGAGGAAATCGGCAGCCAGATGACGGGCCTCGGCGATGACCCTGCCGGTCCCGTCCAGGGCCACCGTGGTCTGGATGACCCTTTCACCCGGCGTGGTGCCGTCCTCCCCCACAGGGACTGATTCCATCGCGGCCACCCTCACCCCCCCATTCACACCACGCACATATACCCGCACCGGGGACGGTGACGCGACCTTCGTCTCACCCAGGCATCGCCCCGTGCGTTCAGGGCAGCGATACCCGCAGGGGGAAGCCTGTGCCAGGGTCGCCGACATGGCTGAGGAAGAAATGGCGGACACCTAAGACGCGATACCGGCGGGCGAACTGTCAATCGCCGCATCCGTCACCGACGGTATCCACGTGCTGACCGTCGCCGGGGAGATCGACCACCAGACCGGTGACATCCTCGCGCAGGCCCTCGACGTCTCCGACGCGCCCCGGCCCCAGGTTGTGGTGGACCTGGGGCAAGTCACCTTCTTGGACTCCAGCGGCATCAACATCCTGATCACCGCCCACCGCACCCTCACCGAGGCCGGCGGCTGGCTCCGCCTGGCCCAACCCCGCCCGGCCGTGCAACGCGTCCTGTACCTAGTCCCACCGTTAGTCACATGATCAACGACTTCTGTTAGGGCCAGTGAGATCGCCGCAGGCGTCCCGCGCCTTGAGCAGGGCACGGTGGGCCCTGAGACGGCAGCGGAAACGCTGCGTGAGCTCGGCTGTACGGTCGAGCCGCCTGCCGGCCTACGTCGACGGCGTAAACCGACTTGCCCGGGCTGGAGCGCTCGTAGTGGCGGATGATCTGGCCGGTGGGGCGGTCCGGGCAGGACAGGCGGTTGAGACCGTGGCAGGTGAGGACGCCGCGAGACGGCGATCACCCGCTCGGTTGGGTGTGCGCCACGTGGTCGATCCACGGCACCAGTGGTGCCACGCTGACGTACACCCCGATGTCGTCGACGCGGCAGCTGGGGCCCCAGCTGATGATGCCGGTGATGGTCGTCGCCGCAGGTGTCGCCAGGACGGGGCCGCCCGAGTCGCCGGTGCAGGTATTCCGTGTGGCCCCGGGAGTCGGCTGGGCGCACAGCTGCCACTGCGGGCGCGGCGCGATGCCGAGATCGCGTTGGGCGCGTACACAGCGCTGCGGATCGGTGAACCGGAGGGCCACTTCAGAGCGCCGGCAGGGGGCTACGCCACCGTAGCCGTCTCGTCCCCAGCCGAATGCCGTGCCCGTGGCCGGCACGGATGATGTTCCGGGTGGGAAGCCGAGCGGGCGGCACGCGGACAGAGCCGGCCAGGACGAGCAGCGCTGCGTCCACGGAGCGATCCGGGTATGCCAGCGTGCGGGTGACGTGCGCGCGTTGGCCGGTGACGGGCGCTGTGTGGCACAGGTTGTCAGCCCCGACGACCGCGTCGATGGACCCGTCGCGGCGGCCGCTCAGGCAGTGCCGCGCGGTGGCCGGAGGGGTGACCCTCCGCGCCGGCAGCCCGCCGGCCCGGCCCGCCCGCGGATCACCAGCCCTTCAACGCCTGGCACCTGCGTCCACGAGGCCAGCCACTCCTGTGCAGTCCGGACGTCACTCGTCTGGGGGCACAGCGTCCACCGCGTAATCAGCCCAGGCTCGCTGAACAGACGCGCTTCGGCCTCTCGCGTCGACGTCCGTACGGCTCACCGAGCAACTCCTGCCCGTCGGCTTGCAGGACATCAAAGGCGATGAAGTGCGCGGGCAGCTCCTCGGCGAGTCGTACGGCTGTCCGGCCGCTGGAAGCGGCACGGCGCTGCAGCGCCTCGAAGGACAGCTGCTCGTCGGCCCACACGCCCAGTTCGCCATCGAGGGCTAGGCCATCAGGCAGATTCCCGGCGGCCTGGCTCCGGTCAGGAAGGCGCCCCGACGGGACTGAAGAAACGCCGAGCCGTGAACGGGACTCGGGGTGAAGAGCAGGGCGCGGTAGCCGTCCTTCTCCAGACTCTGATGTGTCTCATGAGACGTTTCCTGCCGACCGCAGCCGTGCCAGGCGGTCTCAGCGGCCGATCGTCTCGGTCGAACGCCGAAGTCAGGTGTCAGCACTTGCTTCGTGCTCGGGGCCTCCGCCTGTGCGATGTCGGCGGTGGTAGGAGAGGGTCACGGCGCCGAGCAGGGGGCCCCAGGCGATCAGGGGCAGGTAGAGGAACCCGATGACGGCGTTGCCGAGCGGGGTCAGGTCGGGATGCGGTACGGCCCACCAGAGTAGAAAGGGACTCCACAGGGCGGTCAGCACGACGGCGCAGATGCCGCCGACCAGGGTGACAGCCGACGGGTGGACTCTGCGACCGCCGATCCTCGGAACGAAGTGTGGGATCACCTCGCCCCGCGGCCGGACCAGGGCGAGCGTGAGCAGTGCGAGTGCCTCGATGGACAGGCTCAGGCCGATCAAGCACGCCGCGCCCCACCCGGTGGCATCCAAGGCCTTGTAGCCGGCCTCCGTGTATCCGGCCGGGTTGCCGCTTGCCAGCAACAGACGCCAGACGCCGGTCGGCAGCGCGGCCGGCGCGACGAGGTGAGCGGCCCGGACCGCCCAGCGGGGCGCCGGCGAACGGAGGGGAGTGTCCCGAGTGACCATGAGCATCAGCATGTCCGTGTGGTGCCGTGGCAGCATCGGTCCTGAGAACAGTTGCCGGGGCCGAACCTGGTAGGAGGCAGCAACAGCGGCCTCATCCGCGGCGCGGATTGCCCCTCCTCCTGAAGTGGCAGGGGTGGACTCAGCACGACCGGCATGACGTCGCGGCTGCGCAGGATCGACCAATCCGCCCGTTCCTGGAGGCATGCCACAAACGTGCCAGATCGAGCGGGGAACGAAAGGGAATGACGGTGCCTCGCAACCGAACCAAACGAGATCGACCCCCGGCCAAACGTGCTGGTCAGGGGCCGATTCCCACAAGCGTGGCGGCGCCAGGATTCGAATGGGGGACACCTGGGGGAAGCAAAACTAGGTCAAGGGGCCTCCGCAGGGGCCCATGACGGCCAGATGAGCGCCGCCTCAGGAGTTCTTTCGGGACGCTCGGGGACCAGTCTCACCTTGCCTCGCACCCGGGCGAGCGGCCCTAATACCCCAGCCGCTGTTTGTACCAAGCGCGCAGTGCCTGACTGCTTGGAACCCTGACCTTCCGTTCGACGATCCACCCGCTGTCTTCGTGGCCTCCTCGGGCGTCGTCGGCAGAGAGAACGGCCGCTCGACCCCCAGGGCCATGCGCCCCTGGATCCGCTCGGGATCGTGGGGCACCGCACACACCGTCACCGGAACTTCACGGCTGCCCGGCTGCCCGGCTGCCCGGCTGCCCGCGGTGCGTCACCGGTGCAGGGACTCGGCGACGGCCGGGTCCTCGAGCACGGTGACGCACCAGGCGAAGTGCTCGTCACCGCCGCCCGGTGCGAAGGCGTCGCACGTGGCCATCGCATAGGCGGCCCGGTACAGCAGGAGGTCGTCGACCGCGTAGCCGAACTCGTCGGCGAACCGCGTGGTGAGCTGCCGGGTGATCTCCGGGGCGTGCCCGGTGCCCGCCGGGAAGATGGCCGCGGCCACGGCGGCGTCGAACCGGGGGTCCCCGCCTGTGGACAGGAAGCCGTAGTCCACGAGGGCGAGCGGCCGCAGGTCGTCGTCCACCAGCACGGTCTCCGGGAAGATGTCACCGTGGACGACCGCCTCGTCGGTACGGGGCAGCGAGCGCAGCTTCCGAAGCAGCCGGGCGCGCGTGTCGTCGAAGTCGCGGACATGCGTGGAGAGCCGGTCCGCGCACCGGCTGACCCGCCGGTCCACCAGGTCCGCCAGGGCGGATCCGAAAGTGGTGTGGCCTTCCCACAGCGGGCGTTCCTCGTCCAGCACAGGAAGGTGCTTGACCTCGTCGACGTCATGGGCGTCCGCGAGGGCGCGCAGCACGCCGACCAGGCAGTCGACCGCCTCGGGCAGCACCTCGTCCGGGTCGTCGGTGCGGATCCTGCCCGCCAAGGGCTCGCCGGTCAGCTCCCGCTCCACGGTCATCGGGACACCGTCGATGTCCTCGACGGCGAGGATCTCCGGGGAGCCGAACGGCAGGTGCGCCGCGGCATCGGCGTAGAAACGCTGCATCCGCCGCAGTTCGGATCCTCGTCGGCGCTCCCACACCTTGGCCACCGTTCCGTCCCCGAGACGGTAGACGGCTCCCTCCACCGCCGCCTCGACGGGCCCGGCGTCGGGATATCCGGCGTCGACGAAATGTCGTACGCGCCGGGCCGTGGTGTCCCGTATCGCATCGGACATCTCGTGCCTCCTTCCGCCCCCGGCGTGAACGACCGGCCGGTCGGCGGGGCCGACGCCGGGACCATCTCCCACGGTAGGCCCCTCGCCCGCGCGACACCCGGTGACGGAGCGCTGCCGGGCGCCGTGCGGTCCGCCACGCGTATAGGGCGGAACAGTGCCGGCGGATCCTGCGTATCCGGAGCCGACAGTGGCTGTTCCTTCGTACACTGGCGGCCGTCGCCCGCCGACGGCCGCGTCCGGCCACTGCGCGGGGACCTGCCGACGGGCACCATGCACTGCGGCGTCCGTCGGCCGCAGCCCCCTACCGCCAATCCGGCCGTGCCCCGCCCGGGACGCAGGCCGAACTCGACCTTGCAGGATCGTGGGCGGAGCGGGAGGCGGCCCTTGACCAGGGCGCACGGCGAAGGCGCCCGGGGCCTCGCGGTCCTGTCGTAGCAGGGCGTTCCCCCGTAGAGCCGAAGCTGCGATTCAGCGCTACCGACTGGTACTCCAGCCGGACCGGGGGCAGCGCACCCCCGAACAGATCGACGCATTCCGCACCGCGCTCGCTGACAGGGTCGAACAGCACCTCGACGGCGAATGGCCCCGTACGTCGACGGCCTGCCAGGGAACCAGCGACGCTGGCACGGGGGCTCCAAGCAGGGCGAGTATGGTCGCCGGACCGAACTCCTATAGCGGGTGTACCCCTAGAGCATGTAACGGCACGGCGGGTTTGGTCCTCGGCCTCTAATGCGTCGGGCTTGGGCTGGGCGGTGCGCCGGTAGCGGCGCCGCCCTTCGAGGGCGTTGGTGATGGGGGCGTCGTGCCAGCGGTTGGCGCCGTCGCAGGTGTCGTCCGGCTCGGGCCAGCGGCCCCGGCTGCGGTCGGCGCGGGTCGTGACGGTGGTGACGTCGATCCGGGGGGCCCCGAGTTCGCGGGCGGTGCAGAGGCGCTGCGGCTCGAGCTCGGGGAAGCCGCCGGATGAGAAGCGCCGAGTGTCCTGGAGACGGGCTGGGCATGAGATCCGATTGCCGCAGCCGCAGGGTGCGACGCACCGAATGCCCTGGAGGGGGGCTGAGCGCCGCGAGATCGGGTGGGTGGAAGGGCACCGGGCCCGCTCTTGGCAGTCGCCGTACCGGAGAGCGGGTGCGAGGGGGTTTCGGCGGGCGCAGCTGCTGGCCGGTCGTCGCTTCCGCCAGTGCTCGATGTGACGGCAAGAGTCGCGCCTAGGGCCACGGAGAGGGCCAGGGCCGTACCCGCTGCCAGGCGGCGGCTGTGGCGAGTGCCGCCGGAGAGGTTGCGCCGGGTGACTGCCGCCTCCTGAGAGCGTATGTGCTCTTCCGTTCCGGGGTGAGCGCCCAGCGGCGTCGCAAGGCGCGCCTCGGAGGGCGCCGAGAGCGGCAGCGGGTACGGATCAGGTCCGGCGTGCTGGGAGGCGAGGGCTTGCGCGCACTGCTCGGCGTCCGGGCGGGCCTCTGGGTCCTGGGCGGTCATGGCCCGCAGCAGGGCCGCGAGTTCCGAGGGGAGCCAGGTGGGGACTTCGGGTGGGCGGTGTAGGCGGGCGACTGCCGCTTCCAACGGCGTGCCCGGGTACTCGAGTTCGCCTTTCAAGCACTCCAGCAGGAGCAGGCCGAGCGCGTAGACGTCGGCGGCCGGCCCGATCCGCCTGCCCTCAACCTGCTCCGGTGCCAGATAGGCGGCGGTGCCTATCAGCACATCCGGTGCTGTATGGCGGGTGGCGTTGGCCAGGCGCGCGATGCCGAAATCAGCCAGGTGAGGAGCACCGGCCTCGTCGAGGAGGATGTTCGACGGTTTGATGTCTCGGTGCACGACGCCGGCGCGGTGGACATAGGCCAGCACCCGCGCGAGGGCGGCGCCCACATCTACCGCACGCCGCTCCGACAGCGCTCCACACGCCAAAAGGCTGCGCAGCGTGGTGCCCTTGATCAGTTGCATGACCAGGTAGGTGCGGTCGTCGTGGCGGCCGGCGTCGTAGACGGTGACCAGTCCCGGGTGCTGCAGGCGGGCCAGAAGGACGGCCTCCGCGGTGAGACGGTCCTCCGCCTGCGGGTCCGTGCCGGGCCGGAACACCTTGACGGCCACGGGCCGCCGAAGGCGCGTGTCAACGCCCTCGTACACGTCGGCCATGCCTCCCGATCCGATTCTCGCGCCCAACCGGTAGCGGCCGGAGAGGACTTCGGCGGGCTGCTCATCCGCTGGAACCGGCGCTGGCGCCGGCGGGGCTGCTGATTGGCGGGCCTTCATCTGGTTCTCCGTTGCTGTCACCGCGTACCGGACTCGGCCATGGGCCATGCTGCGAGGCGGGTACCCCCAGCCTGTCTCAGATATCCGGACCAAGTCGGCGCAGCGACGAAAACGGCCCCACCTCCCCCGTGACTGGCGCGTTGCGGCAGGTCAGGCAAGCTGCCAGCCGGACAACTGCCGTCGTCGCCGACCTCCGCCGTCAGCCGCTTCCCCGGCAGGTCACTGACCGGTAGCCGACAGCCGTGGTCGCAGGTCAGCAGGCGACCGGGGCCAGGAGACACGAGCTTCCCAAGTGGTGGGTCTCGATTCCGTCGTCACGGGCAGGCCGTTGGAGGACCGGATTGATCATCACTGGCCAGCCGACTGACCAGCCCGGTGGACCTCAATGGCCTCTCGGCCGAGTTCGGGACGAAGAGGGCGTGCCATACGCGTGCCAAATCCTGCGGGGAACCACGGGGTACCGCGGGCAACCACGAAACTGGCTCGCGAGACGCCGATAACCTTCCGCCGCAGGTCATCACCACAGCGAGCCCTGAATCACCTCAGCTTCCCAAAATCCGGGTCTGTAGCCGTCGTCACGGACCGGCCGTCGCGACCTGCTCTAGCGTTCGGCGGACCAGCGCGCTCGCAGCGACGCGCCGCCGGCGAGGCTCTCGTCGAGAAACTCAGACAGCTCTTGGACGGCATCCAAGACGCGCTGGAGGTTGGGGCGACGCTAGCCGTTGGCGATGGCGAGATGGAACCAGATGAGGGGATCGGCCCACACCCTGCGATCCGGTTGCAAAAGAAGATCGCAAAATTCTCTGTAGCTCCTGAGTCGCCCCCCGGGTTCGAGGATGACGTCGGTGCCGATGCTGGACTGTGTCGCGTAGTAGACGTCGCAGGCGGCGAAAGCTACGTGGACCTTGAGGATCAGGGCAGCCAGTCTTGTGTCGTCCTTCCCCGGCAAGCGCAGGAACGGTATGTCGTGCCGGGTGCGAGTCATCTGGGCGAACAGGCAGGCAGTCATCCAGATGCTGGAAACCAGCGCGATACCTGTTCCAGCGAACCAGGCTTCAGTTTGGTCATCGATCTCCCGCGGTTCGTTGAGGACCTGCGCAGGTCGATAGGAGCCATGCCGGTCCATAGATGTGGCGTAGAGGGAGAGCCGGTGGTGTACTTCAGCGGTGTGCCACCTGAGGGGGTTGAGGTACGACATGTTGTGGGTCTCGCGTTGAGTCCGATGGCTATCTCGCCGTTGCTGCCGACTGGTCAGCCACACGAGACCCACGGAGATGGCGCCTGAGGTTAACGCCGAGACCAGCGTTACCGAGAAGGTGTCCACGCAACTGTCTCCTTCGCACGGGCCCATTCAGCGGCCGAAGCGCGTTTGTCTTGAAAGGGTCCACTGGTGCGGAAACCCTTTCAAGACCGCAGGTAGCTGCAGCCAGCAAACCCAGGCACGACCGGCATAGCCTCAATCCGCACCACAAGCGCACCAGATCGAGCGGAGAACAGCGGGGAATCACGGTGAACGCAGTACGGCCCGACGGGGTCGCACCATGACCGTTCGCCCAGGTCAGTGCCCGAATCGCCCCCCAGATGCCCGCTGCTTCCCAAGCTCAGGGCTCCGGCCACCGGATACGCGGTGGCCGTCTGACGCGTGATTCTGTAGCTTGCCCCCATGACCGACAACCGAAGGGGCAATGCCGCGTAGGCGCCCCCACCACCACAGTTGGGAAGCGTGTTGGGGGGCCTGACGGAGAGCCCGTACCCCTCGCGCGTGGTCGGCGCGACTAGGATCCCAGCCTGGCGAAGTCGTAGCGCAGAGGTAGTCGCGCGCGGTCTCCAAAATCGCGAGGACGCCGGTTCGAATCCGGCCGGCTTCGTCCGCCCCAGCAACGCGAGGCGCAGTCCCAGGGTCACCGAATGGCCCCGTCAGCGGGACTTCCGGCGCGGCTGAGGCGGCTGGCTGCCCGATTGCGTCACCGCAGGTGGCATGAGACAGAAACCAAGGAGAGGGCCGCAAGGGCCATGGCGAAAGAACGAGTGACCGTGTGCGTCCCCCGGTGCGAGCCGGGGGACGTGCCCCGCGCGATCGGGGCGGCCATGGCACCGTACGACTACAACCGCGAGTTCGCCCCCGGTGAGCCGGTCGTCGAGACCTGGTGGGACTACTGGTGCATCAACGGCGGGGGCTGGGAATTCCCGGTCGTCCCGGGGCACGAGGACGACCCGCGCCTGATCCGGGGGACCGAGACCCTCTCCGGGGACCCGCGCGATGTCCCGCCCTCCCTGTGCGACGGCGGGCCGCGCGGCCTGCTGGACCTCGAAACACCGCGCGCCCGAGCGGCATCGAAGGCCCGGCGGGCCTTCGAGGAATGGCAGGAGTTCGCCTCCGGGTACCCGCCCGTGCGTCCCATGAGCCACTTCTGGGCGCGGTACGTCGCCGACCCCGAGGCATACCCACAGGCGCGCGCCCGGGAGGACTTCAGCAGGCAGCCGGCCATGGCCGCACTCAGGGAACGCCCGGAACTGAAGGACCTGGTGGGCGGCGACCCGGCCGCCTACCTGGGCGGCGACCTCGACGCCTACGTCCGTGAGACCGCAGACGAGGCCCTCCCCACGCACGCCCTGCTGACCCTCGACGGGCGCTGGCTCGCCATCGCCGGCACCGAGCTGCGCCGCTACTTCAACGAGTATCTCGACGCCCTTACGCCGGACACGTTGGTCGTACGAGTGCTCTACCACGGATGATGCCCGGCCGACCTGCCGGGCATCATCCGTGGCACCCTGTCGCGCCTCCCGGCGCGGCCGGGTGCCCGGCCGGCACTTCGGCCGGCGTCCCGGGCGGCGGGCGAGGCGACGTCAGGATGCCAGCCGGACCGAGCCGCGTACCTCCAGCGGCTGTCCCACGCCGTCCGGGGGACGAAGGACAGCTTCCAGTCCACCGTGCTAGAGCTCTACGGCCGCTCACGCCTACTTGGGGATGCCAGTGTTTTGCGCCTCCTGACGGCAGAAGATGACGGCAACATAGGCTTACGCGGCGGAACCTTCGCAGTAGCAGGGGGACTTCCTTGAGCCCTTGGAGGAGCAATGCGGCAGCACGCACGTAGCTGTGAATGAACTCCTGAAGCGGTGGTCAGACGCAGTCTCCGCGGACGGCAGTGACGACAACGCTGCCGGCAGCGACAGCGAACGCCCGCGGCACTCAGCAGCCCGGCACGGCGCCGGCGGCGTGTTGGCTGACCGCCGCGCCACCATGTGCCCGCATCTTCTGAGCGCTTGGCCGCAGGTTCGAGTCCTGCCGGGGGCGCCGCTGACAGCCCTCCCGCTCGGGAGGGCTTTTTGCCGGTCAGGGCGGGCGCAGCCGCACGCAGAGAAGCGCCGGACCGCCCCCGATGACCGCGGAGAGGGTCCGACGCTGTCCGGCTGTCACCGGGTTCCTGCCGGTGGCCGCGGTGAATACGCGGAGAAGTGCTCCAGCCACCGTCAGGCCGTGCAGGCAGGGCGGGGAGGGCGTCGCCGCCCCTCAGCGGTGCGGTTCGGTGCGGCTCAGCCCCGCCTGCTGCGACGGAAGCCGAGGAACAGCCCTCCGCCGAGGAGTACGGCGACGCCCGCCGCCCCGGCCGCCAGTTGCACCAGGGGGCTCGTACCGGTGTCGGCCATACCCCCGTGCGTGCTGCCGCCGGCCGCCGTGGCGGTGCCGCTGCCACCGTCACTGCCGGGGCCGCCGCCGCTGACGCTGCCCTGGGAGCCCGTCGTACCACCGTCGCCCGTACCGCCGTTGCCGCCCGAGCCCTGGCCCGGGGCCTTGACGACGATCGCCGCGCTGTTGTTGCTCGTGACGGGGTCGGTGCTCAGGGAGTCGACCTTGATCCGGCCGGGCTTCAGGGCTTTCGGATCGATGACCCGCAGGACGAAGGACCAGGTCGTGTACTGGCCGGGTTCGATCCAGAGGTCCTGGACGTCCTGCCAGCACTGGTAGTCGACGAGGGTGCCCTTCCTGTCGGTGAACTTGTGGCAGTGCTCGGGGGTGGCCACCGCCTCGGTGCCGGCCGGGAGGGAGACATGGATCTCGTACGGCGGGTCCTCGCCCGGATCGCTGCCCGTCCACGCCGCCATCCCGGCGGGGCCCTTGTTGCGCACACCGACCGTGGCCTTCACCAGGGCTCCGGTCCCCTTCTGCCGCACGGTGGTCCCCACGGCCTGGATGTCCGCGGTGTTGTCGACGTCGAACCGGAAGGTCGCCTCGGTGGGCTGTGGCCTGGCAGGGGGCGCGGAGGCAGGGCGCGGCGTCAGCTTCAGCTCACCGCCGGTGCCGCGGTGGTGAGGCCGGTCGCTCCCCCATTGGTAGTCGCCCCCGTACCCCACCCTGAACTGGCCCTTGATCACGGCGGTGTCGGCGGTCAGCGAGCCCAGGTCGAGGTCGTAGGAACCGTTGACGTCGATCGGCCCCTTGACCTCGCAGCGGGCCAGGCCGCCGCCCTGTGTGGTGTCGCCGTACGCGTTGTACTCGCAGTTGCTGAACTCCTGGTCGGGCCGCAGGCCCTCGTAGCTCATGACGACGAGCGTGCTGTTCAGCGGCTTCGCACCGTAGTTCGTGAATCCGCCCGTCACCTTCATGGAGGTCCCCGGCTTCACCTTCCGGACGTCGGGGGTGCGGTCCAGCCGGTCGGGGACCAGGCCCTCGTCGGGGACGGTCACCTTGACCGTCCGCGAGGCGAGCTGGACGCCGTGCGACTCGACGGTGATGCGGAGCTCGCCCGAGGCCCCGACCAGCGCGCCCTTCGCCCGCGTCAGAGGGACAGGGAAGAACTCGTCGCCACGGGGCACCAGCGGCCCTTCCCCCTTGCAGACCAAGACGTGGTCCGCCTTCTGCGGGCACGGTTTCGTGACATCGGCGACGCGCTGGAGGGAGGTGCCGTCGAGGGTGAACGTGTAGGAATCGATCGTGGTCGTCCCCGTGTTGGTCACCCTGACGTACATCGGGCCGCCCGGGGCGTCGTACGGGTAGGCCTGCTGGGTCGTCGGGCTCGTCAGCGTGACACGGGCGCCGGCCGGAGCCGCCGCCACCGCCGACCCGGACGCCGCCACCGCCGATCCGGCCGCCGTCCCCGTCAGTCCCGTCACCGCGAGAAGGACACAGGCGCCCAGCCGCGCCCACGTCGTACCCGCGGTTCCGAGCCGCGCCGGAATCGGTCTCATGCCCGCTCCCTCTACGTGTCCAGGACCCCGGGAGACCCCCGAGGCCACCCGCGATGACCGCCGATGCGGACGGAAGGTTGTACGTGGTGGCTGAGTGCCGGGGGCGACGGGTGGTGGCTGAGTGCCGGGGGCGACGGGCAGCGGGACTGCGGGCGCGGTGGGTCCGCAGAAGCAGGGCTACTCCGTCACGGTGCGTGCGCCAGCAGTACGACGGCCACGTCAGCGACTCTCTCGCGGCCAAGGACCGCAGCAGTGACGGCACCGCTGCCGGCACGAGTAGGGCCGTCGCCAGCACTCGACAGCTTGTCGCGGAAGTGGCACGTAGATGCCGAGCCGGCCCCCCAAGGCCTGCCCGCATCTTCTCGGCATCCGAAAGACCTCGACATGCTTCACGCCATCTTCGCCGCACCCTTGCTGACCACGTTCTGCCGTCTCGACGAGCTCGCTCCGGAAGCCGTCGGGCAATGCCTTGAGCTGGATCAGGCGGTGATCGAGTGCCGGCACCCAGCCGCGCTCACCGGGTGGCGGCCAGCACTGCCGCGAGGCCCTCTTGCAGATCCTTGACGAAGTACTCGGGAACCTCCAGCGACGGGAAATGGCCCCCGATTTCGGGCGCCTTCCATCGGACGATCTGCCGGTACCGCTCCTGCGCCCAGGGGCGCGGACACTTCTCGACGTCGCGAGGGTACATGGTGATTGCTGACGGGACGTCGACCCGAAGTTCGGGGTCCAGCGAGTTGTGGCTTTCGTAGTAAATGCGGGCCGCCGATGCGCCGGTCCGCGTCAGCCAATACAGGGTGACGTCATCAAGAACGCGGTCCCTGGAAATCGTCTCGAACGGGCTGTCTTCGGTGTCTGACCACTCGGCGAACTTGTCGAGGATCCAGGCAAGAAGCCCGACCGGTGAGTCGACGAGCGAGTAGCCGATGGTCTGCGGTCGGGTCGCCTGCTGCTTCGCGTACGCCGCGCGGTGGCGCCAGAAATCGCGGGTTTCCTCGGTCCACTCGCGCTCGACCGCCGTCAGCCCGTCCGCTGTCAACCCGGGCGGTCCCTCCGCGAACGTCGTGTGGATGCCGAGAACGTGCGCCGGGAACCTGCCGCCGAGCACCGTGGTGATATTTCCTCCCCAGTCGCCTCCATGGGCTGCGAACTCGCTGTAGCCGAGCCTTTCCATCAGTTCCACCCATGCGGCCGCGATCTTTTCGGTTCCCCACCCGGTGGCGGCCGGCTTGTCGCTGTAACCAAAGCCTGGCAGCGACGGGACCACGACGTGGAACGCCGGCGCGTCCGCATCTTTCGGATCCGCCAGCTCGTCCACTACATCGATGAACCGAGCAATGCTGTCCGGCCAGCCGTGCGTCAAGATCAGAGGAGTGGCATCTGCGCGCGCGGAGCGACGGTGCAGGAAGTGGATTCCCAGATCGTCAATGGTCGTGCGGAACTGGCCGATCCGGTTGAGGCGCTCTTCGAATGACCGCCACTTGTACCCGGTGCGCCAGTAGTTCACGACATCGACGAGGTCGGCCAGCGGAACGCCCTGTTCCCATCGGCGCGGGCCGGGCGCGGCGCGACAGACCGTCTCGGCCTCCGGTAGCCGCGCCGCGGCCAGTCGCGCGCGCAGATCGTCGAGGTCAGCGTCAGTTGCGTGGGCTTCACATGCTTGCACGTCGCCGGGTAGAGGGGGCATCAGACCTCCTGGCCATCGCGGAACCAGCTAAGGCGGTTCTAGCAGTTCTCCGACCACGCTGCAACCGGCTAAGGTGGTTCCATGCGTGCTGGATTCCCCGACTTCCGCCTCGGCAACGTGCTGGCGACCAGCTTCACGGGAACTCTGTCGGAGCGTCACGGCAACGCCGTGGAGCGCATTCCCACGCCGCACCGACTCGTCGACTGGCTGGCAGTGAGCGGCCTCGCCGTGGACTCCTGCACGGCTGCCCAGCTCGGCCTCGCTCGGGAACTGAGGGAGTCGATCCACGCCGCCGCGACAGCGGCCGCGATCCAGGAAGCTCTCCCTGCATCTGCTGTCCAAGTCATCAATGACTGCAGCGCTCAGGGTCGGGCCGCGGCCATCCTGACGCCCGAGGGTAAGCGGCGATGGCAGCTCGGTTCGGCATCCTGCGTGGAAGATGCCCTCAGCGTGATCGCCGCCGACGCGATCAGCATCATCGCAGGCGAACGAGACGGAAGATTGGCCTTGTGTGCATCACCAACCTGCCGAGCCGCCTTCTTCGACACCAGTCAAAGCCGCACGCGCAAATGGTGTGACATGAACACGTGCGGGAATCGTCAGAAGAAGGCGCGCTTCAACGCCAGCCACCGGACAAACCCTGGATCGGCGCAGTGACCGTCACCTCGGTACCTCCAAGTTGGCCCCACGCCTGCGACAGATCTGTCGCGGTGAGTGCACCCCGCCGGCACCACTAACAATGCCCAGGGCAATGAGGAGGATCGCTCCTGGTTGCCGTGCCGGGGGGCGCCCACCGATGGGTGGTTGTACTTTCCACTCACCGGCCGGCCGGTTTCCAGCCGGGCGGGACCGCACTCGCCCCCGGAAGCGGCGGCGCGGTGGGTCAGGGCGGCGTCGAGATCGCCCGGCATCTGGGTGCAGCGCTTCACCATCACCACCGCCACCTCCACGGCCAAGGCAGAGCAGAGCCGGACGGCCGGATACGAGGTCATCGACCTCAGCCGCGCATCGCTGCGCGACACAGTCGCCCGGCTCACCGACGGCAAGGGCGTCGACGTCGTCCTCGACGGTATGGCCGGGCCGATCATCGGGGAGGCTCTGGGCGCGCTCGTCCAGGGGGCACCCTCATCAGCATCGGCTACTCCGCCGGCATGCAGGCCGACATCAACGTCACGGACCTGATCTGGAAGGCGGCCCATGTGCACGGCTTCCTGTTCGCCCTGTGCACCCAGGAGCAGGTGAACAAGCCAACGCCAAGCTCCTGGACCTGGTCGCCCGTAAGGAGATCACCCCACTCGTCGACCGCGTCTTCCCCCTTGAGCAGGCCGCCGAGGCACAGCGCCACCTCATCGAGGGCGGGCCCTTCGGCCGTGTGCTCCTCAGCCTGTGATCGCGCGCGCCCCCAACCACCAGGTCAGTGGTCCGCCTCGATGGGTGGCGGGCTTCGCACTCAAGGGGGCGGCGGATACAGGTGCCCCCGCCAACAGACTTGGAATTCGTGTCGGCAGGTGATGAGGGGGGTGGGTTCTGTGGCCTGCACCATAGTCCCGAGGTGGCTCCCGGCGACCTTTGTGCCCACCCCCCTTGACCGCGGACCTCGAAGGTTCTCTGACCGGTCTCACTCCGACAGGCAAGCTAGCAGAGGGGACTGACAACGGGACGGCGGCAGGGACGTGACAGCTCCGCCTGCCAACGGACGTGACCGACCGAGGCGTTCACGCCGCCGAAGGCTGCGGACGTTCCACAATGCGCCCGCATTCGAAACGGGCTCCCACGCGTACCAGGGTGACGAGGTGGGGCGCGTTCACGGCCCCCCGGCGGTTCCGGCGGGCTCGATGAGCTTGAAGACCATCGCAAGGGCGCCGGACCGGCTGCCAGCGCCCTCGGTGCGCGCCGTGCCGAGCGAAGAACCACTCACCTGCCGTCAGTGCGACGGTCGGCTCATGCTTGGCGCCGGCGCCGGCGCAGGTGCGCGGTACGAGCCGGGGAGCGGCCTCGGCGCTCACCGGTGGGAGGCCGGTGATGGCGACGTGTCCCCCGTGCGCTACGGTGACTCGTTTTTGTCGCGTACCTATGGGGGGTTTGATGCGGCGAACCACAGCAGCCGCGAGTGTCGTCACCGTACTCGCGTCACTTCTCCTGGCCGGCGCCTCAACGGCGTCGGCCACAGGCACCGGGTCACTCACCGTCACGACGTTGGACCGGAGTGGCAAACCGGTCTACGCCCAAGTGGAGGTCTTCAACCCGAAAACGTTCGACTTCCGCGTCATCGAGAGCAACAAGGCGACGTCGCTGCCCGACGGCAGCTACGAGCTCGTCACGTCCTTCGGCGATGCCGGAGACGAGCGTGCCACCGTCGGCGGTCACAGTGTGACGGTCTCCGGGTCCACGAAGACCACGTTCGACGCCCGGCAGGGCCGCCCGGTCGATGTCGCGCTCAGCCCGAACCCCGGCAACGGATACGACCACACGGTCAGCGCGTACGTCTGCACCTCCGACAACGGCCCCGCCGACATGGGCACGTCGGCGCCGGCGGGTGACCTGTACGTCATCCCGACGAGCAGCAAGGCGTACGAGCTGTCCTACGGCACCACGTACCAGCCGCAATCGGCGACCGGTGGGGACTTCTGGCTGGCGTCCGCCACGCATACGGGCGGCGTGCCGTCCGGGATGTCCTCGACGCTCACGCGATCCGGGCTGACCGCCCTCAAGGTGTCCGCCCGTTCGGGCCCGGACAGCGGACAGGCCATGTTCTCGTTCAACTACCAGACGACGGGCGGCGACAGCTGCCCGATGTCCACGAACTCGCTCATGTTCCAACGGGAGCTGCCCAACTCATTCACCGCCCACCTCCCACCCGGCCAATGGCAGGTGGGCCAGCAGAGCCACGACTTCGTCTTCGACGGGTTCCACAACTACGCCGCCGGCAAGACGGCCTCGCTGACCCTCGGTCACGCCGTCTGGGGGCCCGGCGGGCGGCTGCCCAACACCTGGTACCACCAGCTGTACTTCGGGTCCATCAACCCGTTCGCCGACCCGACCCTCCCTGACGGCGGGACGCTTGCCACCGGCACCGTGATGCTGACCCACGCGGGCAAGACGCTCTACTCGCACACCTACGCCCACTCGGACGGCATCGACGCGCATCCGCGGATCCCCGACGCGGGCTGGTACACCATCAGTGAAGTCGGCCGGCGCAGCCTGCCGTCCGGTTCACTGTCGACCACCTCCAGCCTCACGCTGCACTTCTACGCGGACCCCAGCAAGAACGACCAGATCCGGGACTACATCACCCGGTTCTGGCCCGACGCCCTGAACACCAGGAACCAGGCGGCCCCTGGGTCGACCACGACCGTCGTCCTCGGCATGCAGCGCAACGGCACGGGCGACAGCACAGTGAGCCAGCTGTCGGACAGCGTGAAGTCCGTGCGTGCCTGGTACACCACCGACGGCGGTGCCACCTGGCACGCCACCACCGCGAAGCTGTCCGGCGGCAACTGGACCATCGCCGTCCACAATCCGGGCTCCGGCCGCGTCGGGCTGCGCTCGACGGTCACCGACACCCACGGCGACAGTTCGACGACCACGGTGTACAACGCGTACACCGTGAGCTGAGGGTCACCAGACCTCCCGCTACCACATCGGCGGCCCGCCCGGGGATTCCCCTCGGGCGGGCCGGCGCCCAGCGATGGGGGGTACAGCAGCGGAGTATTCGTTTCAGAGGGTGTGCCCCACGGGGGCAACTTCGTCGTGCCGGCCCCCGCAGCCGGTGACGGTCAGGACCGTCAGTGTTCCAGACGCACCGGCATCAGTATCGAGAACGTCTCCTCGTCATCGGGCCGGCGAATCGCGATGGGCGCCGTGGGGTCGCCGAATTCGAGGACCAGTTGATCTCGGTCTCCGGCAGCGAGCGCGTCCAGCAGGAACGCGCGGTTGACGGCTACCTGACCGGGGTCGTCGTCACCGTCGTCGCAGACGACCACGGTGCCGTCGTGTGCCACCTTCAACACGCTGAGCTCGCAGGACGCACCGTCCTGACGGCGCACCTCGCCCGTGCGGACGGGACCGCTTGCCACCGCCTTCCGGAAAACCGTCGCATCGACGAGGGCGCGGTTCCCGGCCGGCAAGCGGACGAGGCGACGGTAATCGGGGAAGTCATGGTCAAGGCGCCGGCCCGACGCCTGACCGTCCTCCGCTTCCAGTGTCACTCGGTCACCCTCCACAGCGAGCCGTACAGGTCCTCCGCCGTTCAGCAACGCCCGCATCGCGTCGACGAGTGGGGCAGGCACGATGACCTGCACAGCGGGTCCGCCGCCCCCGGTGGCACCGGCTTGCGCGACAGCCATCCGGTACCGGTCGGTGGCTACGACGTGAAGCGCCGCCCCTTCGATGTCGAACAGGACGCCGCCCAGCATCGGCAGCTCCGGATCGGTGCTGGTCGCGAAACGGACCGCGTCCAATGCGGCCGCCAGCTCAGGAGCCGAGGCGGTCAGCCGGACGGTGGTGGTTCCATGGGAAGTCAAGGTGTTCTCCCTGTGTGCGAGCAGTTCCTGGAGCGTGGAGAACTCAGTGCGCGCATCGGACAGTTCCAGCTCGAGACGGCGCAAGTGCGCCCGCAGCAGTTCCATCACCAGGTCTTTGTCTGCACTCGACCAGCCGGCCAGGACGAGTCGGATGTCCGCCAGCGGCATGCCGGCCCGGCGCAACCGGGCCAGCAGTCGTGCCTCCTCGAGCTGGGCCGGGCTGTACCAGCGATAGCCACTGACCGGGTCCACCCAGGCTGGGACCAGCACACCCGTACGGTCGTAGAACCGCAGGGCGCTCACGCCCAGTCCGCTGTCCCGGGCCATCTCACCGATGCTGCGCATCTCGCTCTCCACACCTGGAACTCTGAGCCCTGCACAAGGTCGAGGGTCAACCTCGGTTCCGGAACCGGAACCCGACCATGACTGACATCAACGATGGCGGACACGAACGCATCGTGGCAGAGCCCCCGTGGAGCGGGTGCGCCACTGCGAGCACGCGGCCCGGGGAGCACCGGGTCCGGCCCGGCCGCTCGCGCCTCTGTCACGCAGCGTCAAACCAGGGCTTGCCGGCTGCCCAGTGCTCAACCCATCCGGCGAATCCCGGCTCGGCCCACCGGTGTAGTGACCAGACGCGATCACTGCGGGATCGATCCCGTTGCGAGCCGGTCCGCGGGCCGGGACGGACCGGGAACGACGGCGCCGGGCGGGAGCGGCAAGGAGACGGGTCCTCCGTCCACCACCGCACCACAAGCCTGGCGCCGCGCGGCGCCGTGCGTGGCCGCCAGTGCGGAGAGCCTCCCGGTCGAGGACCAGTCCTTCGACGCCGCGATGGCGGTCAGCACCGTTCATCACTGGCCGGACCCGGTCGCCGGGCTGCGCGAGATGCGGCGTGTGGCCCGTCGTGTGGTGGTGTTACGTACGACGCCAGTGCCACAGGCCGGCGTGAGCGGTTCTGGCTCACCCGTACTACCTGCCTGAATTCGCCTGCCTTCTCGCCGGCCGGCTTCCACTCCGGAGTCGGGCCGGAGGCCGGGCAGCGCGGTGGGCAGGCTCCGCGACGGCCTTTCCTCAGGCCGGTGGGCGGAGCGCCCGCGACCCGGTCGCCCTCGACGCGGCAGAGCTCGGCCTCCGCCCTTCTGAGGCTTCAGGTCGTCCCGCCAGGCCGCCATACTGGGAGCGTGAGCCCAGCGGACGGGGACAGCGAACAGCGGAACGAGCAGGTCAGAAGGCCGGTTCCACAGCCGGCTGGGGTTCTCCAGTACGAGTGGGACGGTGCGTGGGTGATCGTCCCGCACGGCGCCTACGACATGCAGAACATCGCGCCCTTGGTTGAGGCACTGGAAGACGCGTCGGAGAAGTACTCCAAGGTCGTCCTGGACGCCTCCCAGCTCACCTTTGCGGATTCAACCTTCTTGAACCTGCTGATTCGCGTCCACACCATGACCGCGCTGCGTGTGGCCGAGTCGGCGCCTCAGCTTCTGAGACTGCTCGAACTGACCGGGGCCGACTCCGTGCTCGCTGTCCGGGACTCGGTCGAGGACGCGACCGCGTCGTAGCGAACCTCGGTTGCGGGGACCCCGCGCGTGAGGCACCGCCCGTCCGCTCCATGTGAACTGGCGGCGTTGCGGCGTCACTTCTCGGCCCGCTGGGTGATGGCCGCCTCGGTACGGTCGCCCAGGAACTCGTACCAACGGCGTTCGAGGCAGACGTAGCGCACGTCCGCTTCGACGAGGCTGACGAACCCCGCCACAGTCTCGGTGAGACGTTGCTGCAGTCCTGGGTCGGCCAGTGTTCCGTCTTCGGCGAAGGCCTGGTAGCTGTTGGCCAAGCTGAACATGTCCGGGTAGACGCGGGTCCCCAGATGTTCCAGGGGAATCCGCAGAGCCCACAACCCGCGGTTCCCGCCGATCAGCGACGGCGAGGCGGAGACGAGCAGCGCGTGCTTGGTCTTGAACGGCTGCGGCCGGACACGCGAGACCCAGTCGATCGCGTTCTTCAGCACTCCCGGCACGGAGGCGTTGTACTCCGGCGAGGAAATGACGAAGGCGTCGCTCCGCTCAAGCCGGTCGCGCAGGGCGAGTGCACCGCGCGGCAGCCCTTCGCCGGCCTCCACGTCACCGTCGTACAAGGGCATGTCGAACTCGCGGACGTGGGCGAGGTCGACAGTGGCACCGGTGTCGGAGAGGAGCCGGGCCACGAGGGACGCGAGGCGCGCATTGGTCGAATCGGCCCGCAGGGCTGCGCCGAAGACCAGGAATCGCAGCGGGCCGGGAAGCGTGTCCGTGGGCATGGGTCCGTCCTTCCGTCGCAGGCAAGCCCCTCCGAAGAGGGCGCCCCACCGACCAGTGTGGTTCCTCGGCGGACACCGTGCGACAGGGCGGGAACCGACAGGCCGGAGCCGGTCAGGACGGTGACTCGGCCCGCTCCGGCGCCGCGCGGCCGCCGAACGACTTGGCGCCGCCCCCTTGCATGGTGTCATGTACAGGTCCACACTCCCGTGTGCAATCACGCGTGCACCTCGCGCGAACGTCCTTCACCCCCACCGCCGGACACCCCCCGGCTGCCTGAAGGGATGTTCAGTGCCACGCTTCACACCCGGCCGAATACGCACAGTCACCACATGTCCCCGCAGCGCGTGCCGGATCAGCTCGACGGCTCGGAGCGGCGCGGAGGCGAGAGCGAAGCCGGCGACGCCGGCCGGCGGTGAGGACAGGGCGATCAACCGACGGGTATGCCGCGCCAGTCGGAGTGCGCCCGCGACCTGATCAAGGTTGCGGCGTCGGCGTCACGTGCAGACCGGCAACGCTGCCGCATTCGCCAGTCCGTCGCAAGACCCCCACGAGATGTCCGGCGCCGCCTGACGCAGGGGCGCCGTGCCCGATCCCCCGGTCCTGCTGCCCTCACCCGGCGGCGGTGGCGGTGCCAGTCCCGCCGTCCGGTCGTCAGCAGCACCCATACCGCCAGGAGAAGCATGTCCAGACCGGCAAGACCGTCAAGGGGAAGAATCTCCCTGCTCATCGGCGCACTGACCGCCGCGACGGCGTTCGCCACCCCGGCCCTCGCCGCCCCCTCGCCCTCCCCCGCCGCCTCGGCGGCACCGCACGCCATCGCTCCCACGTTCACCCAGGTCAGCAGCGACCCCTACGCCGACTCGCAGGCCCAGCACGCCACCGAAGTCGAGCCGGACACCTACAGCTTCGGCAGCACCGTCGTCGCCGCATTCCAGGTCGGCCGGGTCTCCGGCGGCGGAGCGTCCAACATCGGCTGGGCGACCTCCACCGACAACGGCCAGACCTGGACGCACGGCTTCCTGCCCGGTTCCACCACGAACACCGGCGGACCGTACACCGCCGCAAGCGACGCCTCCGTGGCCTACGACGCCAAGGACGGTGTGTGGATGGTCTCCTGGCTGGGCATCCGCTCCGGAAACAGCGTGGATGTCGACCTGAGCCGCTCCACGGACGGCGGCCACACCTGGGGCGCCCCGGTCACCCTCGCCACCGGAACCTTCGACGACAAGAACTGGACGGCCTGCGACAACCACCCGTTGAGCCCCTACTACGGCCGCTGCTACACCGAATACGACGACGCCAACGCAGGCGACGCCGAGCACATGAAGACCTCGACCGACGGCGGCGCGACCTGGGGTGCGCAGCAGAGCCCCGCCGACCGCCCCAGCGGGCTCGGCGGCCAGCCGGTCGTCCAGCCCAACGGCACCGTCGTCGTCCCGTTCTCCTCGGCCAGCGAGGACAGCGAACGGGCGTTCATCTCCGCCGACGGCGGGACCAGTTGGGGCGCCAGCGTTCAGATCGCCACGGTCTCGCACCACCCGGTCGCGGGTCTGGAGGACGACGCCGCCGACATGTCACGGCTGGACACCCTGCGCGAAGGCCCCCTGCCGTCCGCGGAGATCGACGCCTCCGGCCGGGTCTACGTGGTCTGGTCCGACTGCCGCTTCCGCACCAACTGCTCCAGCAACGACATCATCATGTCGACCTCGACGAACGGCACCTCGTGGAGCTCACCGGCCCGCGTGCCGATCGACGCGGCCACCGGCACCGCCGACCACTTCGTACCCGGCATCGGCGTGGACCCCGGAAGCTCCGGCGGCACCGCCCGCATCGCGCTGACGTACTACTACTACCCGAACGCCTCCTGCACGGACACCACCTGCCGGCTCGACGCGGGCTACGTCTCCTCCACCGACGGCGGTGCCACGTGGACGACGCCGGCCCAGCTCGCCGGTCCCATGACGCTGGCCTGGCTGCCGAACACCACGCAGGGCCGCATGTTCGGCGACTACATATCGACGTCGGTCCTGTCCGGCGGCAACGCCGTCACCGTGATCCCCGTCGCCCACGCCCCCAGCGGCAGCACCTTCGACGTGGCGATGTACGCACCGGCCGGCGGCCTGCCGATCGGCAGCGGACAGCCCGGTGGCAACACCGTCACGGTCACCAACCCCGGCGACCAGACCGGGACCGTCGGCACCGCGGCGAGCCTGCAGATCACGGCGGCCGACTCCTCCTCGTCCGCCAAGCTCACCTACGGCGCGACCGGGCTGCCGCCCGGCCTGACCCTCGCCTCCGGCACCGGCCTGGTCACTGGCACGCCCACCACCGCCGGCACGTACCACGTGACCGTCACCGCCACCGACGACACGAGCGCCTCCGGCGCCACCGCCTTCACCTGGACGGTCAACCCAGCCGGCGGCGGAACCTGCACCGGCACCGGCCAGAAGCTCGGCAACCCGGGCTTCGAGTCCGGCAACACCGTGTGGTCCGCCGGCTCGGGCGTCATCGGACAGTACGGCTCACAGGGCGAGCCCCCGCACAGCGGCACGTGGAACGCATGGCTCGACGGCTACGGCACCACCCACACCGACACCCTCTCGCAGTCCGTCACCATCCCCGCCGGCTGCAAGGCCACGCTCAGCCTCTACCTGCACATCGACACCGCCGAGACCACGAGCTCCACCGCCTACGACACACTCTCCGTCAAGGCGAGCGGCACCACTGTGGCCACCTACTCCAACCTCAACGCCGCCACCGGCTACAGCCAGAAGGCCTTCGACCTCTCGTCCTTCGCCGGACAGACCGTCACCCTCAGCTTCACCGGCAGCGAGGACCGTTCCCTCCAGACCTCGTTCGTCGTCGACGACACCGCTCTGACACTCAGCTGACCCCGCCGGCCGGCCGTCACCGCGGCGTACGCCTCGCCATCGCGGTCTGCCCAGCTCACTGGGCCGCCCGGCTCCTGCTGCCCACAGCCACGGGCAGCAGGAGCCGGGTCGTCGGTCCTCCGAGCGAGCGATGACACTTGTCCCTGTCCATGAGAGGTGACAGGTGCTCGTGAGGAGAGACGACGTGCGACTTCGCTGTGCGGTGCTGGACGACTTCCAGGGCGTGGCCACCGAGTTGGCCGACTGGTCGGTGATCGGGGACGAGGTGGAGGTCGTCACGCTGCGGGAGCACCTGGACGGCGAGGACGCCCTCGCCTCGGCGCTCGCCGGCTTCGACATCGTGGTCACGCTGCGCGAACGCGTCGCCTTCCCCGGTTCCTTGATCGCCCGCCTGCCCCGGCTGAGGCTGCTCATCGCCTCCGGCATGCGCAACTCCGTCATCGACTACGCCGCGGCCGAGGCCCGGGGCGTCACCGTGTGCGGTACGGAGAGCTCGGGCACTCCGCCGGTCGAGCTGACGTGGGCGCTGCTGCTCGGTCTGGCCCGTGGGATCGTCGAGGAGAGCACCGCGCTGCGCACCGACGGCCCCTGGCAGTCCACCGTGGGCGCCGATCTGCACGGCCGTCGGCTGGGCCTGCTCGGGTTCGGCCGGATCGGCGGCCGGGTGGCCCGGGTCGGGCTCGCCTTCGGCATGCGGGTCAGCGCCTGGACACCGAACCTCACCAAGGAGCGGGCCGGGGAGGCGGGAGCGGAACTGGCCGCCCCGAAGGAGGAGTTGCTCGCGACCAGCGACTTCGTCTCCGTTCACGTCCCCGGCCGCGAGAGCACCCGGGGACTCGTCGGCGCCGCCGAGCTCGCCCTGATGAAGCCGACCGCCTACCTGATCAACACCTCCCGCGCGACCGTCGTCGACCAGGACGCCCTGCTGGCCGCGCTGCACGAGGGCCGGATCGCGGGTGCGGGCGTGGACGTCTTCGACGTCGAGCCGCTGCCCGCCGGCCACCCGATGCGCACCGCCCCGCGCCTCCTGGCCACACCCCACCTCGGTTACGTCTCCCACGCCAACTACACGACGTACTACCGCCAGGCGGTGGAGGACATCCAGGCCTATCTGGCCGGATCCCCGGTGCGGCTGCTGGGCTGAGCCCAGGCGAGGCCCGCCCTGCGGGCGCAGGCAGCGGAGCGCCGTACCCTCCCCCGGTGTCCGTGGGGTGGGTACGGCGCTGTCCGGGTGCCGTCGGAAGACCGCGTGAACCGCCGTCGTAAAGTATGAAATTCCCATTGATTCGACACTTTGCGTTCAAAATCGGATGTAACGGCTGCTTTCCCACCTGACGTGATCTACTGCCCCTGATCGCCGCCCAAGAACGTGCGGCCATTCGGCCGGGGCGGCGGCAAGGCGGAGGAGGTCCGGTGCATGAGGACGACGAGCCGCATCGTGGCGCCGATGGTGGCCGGAACAGGGCTGTCGGCGTGCCGCGGAAATGCCTCCTTTCCCCGCGGACGTCCTCATGAAGGACCCCTTCCCTCCCGCACCCGAAAAGGGGTTCCCGGTGGCGGAAGCCGGCCGTCCGAGGCGGCCGGCGAGAGCGGTGCCGGCGACGGGACCGCTCAAGAAAGCCTCACTCCGTCCGGCGCACAGCCGGAAACCGCGGTGGTCACCACGCTGAAGCTGCGCGCGTCCGAGTGCGTCAGGGCCAAAAGGACCTCCACCACCCAGTCCCGCACCTTCCGCGCGGGCACGTACATGCGCGTCCTTCGATGAGCCGGGATTTCAGCGGCGAACATTCCTATCGGCATCCGTACGTATCCGCACGCCCGACGGAGTGCAGGGAGAACACCACATGACGACGGAAACGCACCGCTTGCTCTCCGCACGGCCGGCGCGGGGCTGAGTGCCGATGGGCACGACGTTCGCCACCGCGTCTTCGTGGGCGTTCCAGCCGGCTCTGCGCCGGGCCGCTCCCGTGCTGCCCGTCCTGGTGCTGATCGCCCTGATCGGGCTGCCGCCTCTGTCGGACGGCCGTGTCACGCCCGCCGACGCGGCCTCCGGGCTGGTGGTCCTCTGGGCCGTCGTACGCACCGTGCGCCAGGCCCGGCGTCCGCTGACGCGGACGGCCGCCGTCGTGTTCGGGCTGCCCGTGATCGGCGTCGCCGTCGCGGCGACGGGCGCGCCCCATGCGGGCGACGGCCTCGTGGGACTCATCCGCTACCTGCAGATCTTCGTACTGGTGCCGGTGGCGATTCTGGTGCTGCTGCGCGACCGGCGCGACGTGCGGCTGGTGGCCTGGTCGCTGATCGCCCTCGCGGTGTGGGAGGGCGCGATCGGGGTGCACCAGTACCTGACCGGCACGGGCGCCCTGTACGCCGGTACGTTCGTCCGGGCCGTGGGCACGTTCGGGCCGACCGAGGTGATGGGGATGGCCACCGTCGTCGCGTCCGGTGTCGTGGCCGCCACCGGTCTCGCGCTCGGGGCACCTACACGGCGGCAGCGGATCGCGGCGACGGTGGTCGCGCTCGCGCTGCTCCTCCCCCTCACGGTGTCCTTCAGCCGGGGTTCCTGGATCGCCACGGCCGCGACCTGCGGAGCACAGCTGTTGCTGGCCGGGGTGCGGCGAGCGGTCAAGGCGTTCGCGGCGGCGGTCGCGGCGGCCGTGGTGCTGGTGGGCGGGTTCGGCGTGGGCACGACCATGCTGCAGCAGCGCCTGGACAGCATCACGCAGGTCGCCGACGCTCCCGACCAGTCGGTCCTCGACCGTTACTCGCTGTGGGCGGCCGCGGTCGACATGTGGCGGGACAGGCCGGTGACGGGCGTGGGGCTGCGGGGGTTCCCGGAATACCGGGACGGCCATGCCCCGCTCTCGGTGAACTCGGCCTCCGACACCGGTGGTGCGGGCCACGGCTACTACCGCGAACCCTTCCTGTCGCCGCACGACATGTACCTGGAGGTCCTCAGCGAACAGGGCCTGCTCGGCATGGTGACGGTGGTGGGCAGCTGGCTGGCCCTGCTGGTGTGCGCGCTGGGCGGACTGCTGCGCACACGCGGGGCACGGCACGGCCGGGACTGCGCGCTCATCGCGTGCGGCCTGCTGCTGTGGCACCTCGTGGACTTCCTGTACGCGGACACCGGCGGCGCCATCACGGTGCTCGTCGCCGTTGAGTTCGGGCTGGCGGCCTGGTGCGCAGTGGGCTTCGGCGCTCACGCCGGGACGGCCACGCCGTCGGAAGCGGGCCCGCGATGAAGCCCGCGCCGACGCCGCTTCCCGGTGACGTACGGGACCCGACCTCGACGCCGACCGAGGTCACGCCGCCCGGCGCGGAAACGGAGCCCATGTCGGCGCCCTCGGGCCGCTTCCTGGCCAGGGCGACGCTGCTCACCACCGCGCTGTCCATCGCCGGGGCGGTGCTCGGACTCGTCAGGGACCAGTTCCTGGCCCACTTCTTCGGGGCGAGCGGGAAGACCGACGCGCTGCTGGTGGCCTGGACGCTGCCCGAGCTGGCCGGAACGCTGCTGAACGAGGACGGGACGGTGATCGTGCTGGTCCCCGTTTTCACCGTGGCGCTGGCCCGGCGGGCGCGCGGCGTCCTGTCACCGGACCCGGTGCGGACACTGATCGCCTCCTCGCTGCCCCGGCTCGGCCTCGGCCTCGCCGCGCTGGCCGCGGTGTTCGTCGCCGGGGCGCCGCTGCTGGTCTCCGTCCTCGCACCCGGCCTGCCCGATCCCTCCCTCGCCGTCGACTGCACCCGCATGACCGCGACCTGTGTGCTGACCTTCGGGCTGGCCGGGTACTGCAGCGCGGCACTGCGCGCACACCGTTCCTACCTCGCCCCCGCGACGATCTCCCTCGCCTCCAACAGCGCCGTCATCGCCACGATGGCCGTCCTCGGGGGGCGCTGGGGAGTGCGGTCGGCCGCACTCGGGGTCGCGCTCGGCGGATGCGCCATGGCCACCGTGCAGGCTCTCGCCCTGCGGCGCACACTCGCCGTCGGGCCCCGCCGGCCCGCCTCCGGGAACGCCGCCGAGGGCGGCCGGCCGCTGACGTTCTCCCTGGTGGCCGCGGTGCTGCTGTTCTCGCTGTGCCGCCACTCACAGGTGCTCGTCGAGCGCTACTTCGCGTCCGCGCTGCCCAGCGGCGCCATCTCGCACCTCACCTACGCCCAGAAGGTCGGGCAGTACCCGATGGTGCTGGCGCTGACCCTGGCCGTCGTGACCTACCCGCTGGTGGCCCAGGCCATCGCCCAGGGCGACATGCGGCGGGCCCGGGAACGCATCGAGCGGGACCTGGTGCTGGTGTCCTGCATCGCGCTGCTGGGCGCCGCCGCGATCGTGGCCTGTGCGCCGCAGATCGTCCATCTCCTCTTCCAGCGCGGCGCGTTCACCGCCAAGGACACCGGGGCGACCGCCGCCATCCTGCGTGTGTACACGGTCGGGCTGCTCGGCCACACGCTGGTGGGCGCGCTCCTGCGGTCGTACTTCTCGGCGGGGCGCGCCACCTGGTACCCGGTCGGTGCGATGGCCGTGGGCATGGCCGCCACCGCCGGCATCGACGCCTGGAGCGCGCCGCACTGGGGCGCCTGCGGCATCGCCGCGGGCAACGCGGCCGGAATCACCCTCGCCGCGCTGATCCTGCTGCGCGGTCTGGGCTCGCACAGCGTGCCCGTGTCCGTCCGCCACGTCGTCACCCAACTCGCCGGGCCGCTGGCGGCGGCCGGGTGCGCGACGGGAGCCGGGTTCGTCTGCGCACGGCCGTTCACCGCGCCCCTGGCGTCCGTCGCCGTGGGCGGTGCGGGCACGGCCGCCGTCTTCCTGCTGCTGTGCTGGGTCCTCGACACCGCGGGAGCACGGTCCCTGATCCGTTCCGCGGCGTTCCGCGCCCGCCGCCCGGGACCGGAGTCCCGCCCCTGACCGGCCAGAACCACACGGAAGTCCTCTGCGATCCGACCCGGAAGTGAGCCCCTGATGACCGACACCGTCCCACGATCCGCTGGACTGCCCGGCAAGGCACCCGCCCGCGTCAAGCGGCTGCCCGCGCAGCTGCTGCTGCCGGCCGGCGCGCTGCTCGGCGCCGTGGCCGGAGGTGCCTACGGCACCGTGCAGACACCGCAGTACACCGCCACCAGCTACGTCATGGCCGTACCGGACAGGCAGCAGCTCGTCGACTCCCGGGCGGCACTGGGCTTCGCGCAGGCGTACGGCCGCCTGGTCACGCAGCCCGCCGTGCTCGGGGACGCGGAGCTGCGGGCGGGTGTTCCCGTCGCGTCACTGCGCAAGAGCGTGCGGTCCGCGACCTCCCCCGACGCGCCGATGGTCTCCATCTCGGCGACCTCCCCGCACGCCGGACTCGCCGCCGACATCGCCAACACGGTGACGGGTTCGCTGACCGCGTACGCCGACCGCGCCGTCCGGGACACCGGCGTCAGGCTCGTCCGTCTCTCCCCCGCCCTGAAGCCCACCCGGCCGTCGTCCGCGTCCCGCAGCCTGACCACGCTCGTGGGTGCCGCCGCCGGCGGCCTGCTGGGCGGCCTGGCGCTGCTGGTCCGGCCGCGGCGCACGGCGTACGACGGTACGGCCGGGGCGTCGGTGCCGGCTCCGGCCCACGCCGACGAGGTACAGGAACAGTTGGGATGAGCGTGTCCGGCGGCAGGCTGTCGCTGGATGTCCGCACCGGCGAGCGCGTGTTCGCCGGCTGAGCGAGGAGTGGGCGCTGCTGCACCGGGCGTACCCGTCGGCGGCCCGTTCCAGGGTCACGCCTGGCGTCCGGTGAGCACCGGGTCCTGAGCATGCTGCGCTGCCGCCGTACCGCGCACGAGCGGGCGCCGTCACCGGGCGGCAGCTCCGGGAAGGGACCTGCCCGGACGTGACGGGCTGGTCGGCCGCCGCTGCGGGGACCGGCGCCGACGTGACGGGCCCGTCGGGCGTGAGCCGGGACGGCCCGTCGGCTGAGTCCAGGGCACCGGCAGGAGCCTGCCGGGTCCGAGCGGCCCGAACTCCCGGCGTTCGCAAGGACATCAGGGCCGAGGGTGGCCCGCGATGCGTCGTACGGGTGTTCTTGCCCCGGCGACGGAACGGGCCACGGTATGTCGCAGCCGATCCGCGGCGTCGGCCGCTCCTACATTTCTGATGCACCTGTCACATTATTTGCTTCTAATTCGGGAGGAGTAGTCCTTTGGTAGGAGTAGCTCAGGCGCTGGGCGGGGCCGAGGCCTCGGCGGTGACGTCACCGCCTCCGCTCATCGGCGACACACGCGCCGGCCGTGCCGGCGCCCGCGCCAAGCGCACGCTCGACGTCGTGCTCTCCGCGCTTCTGCTGATCGTCTTTCTGCCTTTGATGGCCCTCATCGCTCTCACGGTGGCCGTCAGCAGTGCGGGGCCCGTCATCTACCGGCAGGCCCGGGACGGCGTGGGGCAACGATCGTTCACCGTGCTGAAGTTCCGCACCATGTACCACAATGCGACCGTCGATCTGGCGGACCTGCTGCTGGCCGACGGCAGCGTGATGTCGATCTGCACCAAACCACGGCACGATCCGCGCATCACGCCGGTCGGCCGATTCCTGCGCAAGTCCTCTCTGGACGAACTCCCCCAGCTGATCAACGTGCTGCGGGGCGACATGTCGCTGGTGGGACCGCGCCCCAACGTGCGCCCCGAGAACCAGCTGCTGCATCCGGAGCACCGGGCCAGACGCCTGTCCGTCAAGCCGGGCATGACGGGGCTCTGGCAGGTTTCGGGCCGCTCGAGCACCACGGCGGAGGAGGCGATCCGGCTCGACCTGCGGTACGTCGACCACTGGAGCCTGCAGCTGGACCTGCTGATCCTCCTGCGCACCCTGCCCGCCGTCCTCAGAACCAGCAATGCGCGGTGATCCGGGCGGCGCGGCGCGGGACGACGGGCGGCCCGCCGTTCTCCATGTCGCGGAAGCCTGGGGCGGCGGGGTGCAGACGGCGGTCCGCGACTATGTGCGATCCGTTCCGGAGGTGCGTCACCTGCTGCTGATGTCCGAGCGCGTCGGCTGCCAGGTCGCCGACACGGATGCGCTCTTCGAGGGCGTGTGGCGCCTGCCGCCCGGCCACCTCGCACGCGTCCGCGCCGTGGGACGGCTGTTCCGAGAGGTGCGACCGGACGTGGTCCACGCCCACTCCTCGCTGGCGGGAGGCTATGTGCGCCTCGCCCCCGCCGTACCGACGGACCGCATCGTCTACACCCCGCACTGCTACGCGATGGAGCGCGGCGACCTCGCGCGGTACGCGGCGGCAGCGGTGCAGGCGGTCGAGCGTGTGCTGTCCCGGCGTACGGGCACCGTGGCGGGTGTCAGCCCCCGTGAGGTCGAACTCGCCCGCTCGCTGCGCAAGCGCCAGCGGGCCGTCCACGTGCCCAACCTCGTGCCCCGTCAGGAGGCGGCGGCCGACACGCCGCGGCCGGGGCCACAGTCCCAGGCACGCACCGGCGAAGGCACCGGCCTGCCGCCGCGGACCGTCGCCGCCGTCGGCAGGCTGTGCGCGCAGAAGGACCCCGCCTTCTTCGCGGAGGCGGCGGCCGAAGGGCGGCGGCTGATGCCGTCGAGCAACTGGTTCTGGCTCGGCGGTGGGGATTCCGTGCACCGTGACCGGCTGGAGCGGGCCGGTGTGACGGTCACCGGATGGCTGGACCACAGCTCCCTGCAGCGGCTGCTCGGCCAGGTGGACGTCTACGCGCACACCGCGCTGTGGGAGGGAGCGCCGATGACGCTCCTGGAGGCGGTGGGGCTGGGCCGGCCGGTGGTGGCGCGGCGCATCCCGGCCCTGGAGTCCCTGGGCCTGCCCGGTCTGGTCGGCACACCGCGGGATCTGGCGGCGGCGGCCGTCGCCGTGCTGACGCACGGTCCGGGCGAGAAGTCCGGCCGGAGGCTGGCCCGGCTGTTCGCCGAGAACACCCCGGAGCGGCAGCGCGTGATACTGCGGTACGCGTACGGCCAATGACGGATGCCGACGGCGCCACCGGACGGACGGCGCACCGGACGACGCCACGACGACAGGCAGCAAAAAGCCGGGCCCTCCCCATGACCACGTGGGGAGGGCCCGGCTTCACCTGCGTGCGCCGCGGGCGGTCAGAGTGCCCGGCTGTTGCACCCCATGTCCGAACCGAGGTGGCTCTGCTGCGCACCCGGGGCGCCTTCGCCGTTCAGCAGGTTGCCTGCCAGGCCGTTGACGGCGCCGACGCTGCCGAGCACATCGATGTTCATGTCGTGTGAGCGGCACTCGATGCCCTGCGTGACGTCGAAGTCGTCGTGGCCCCGGTCGCCGTGTGCGAAGGCGGTGTTGATGCCGAGGGAGCCGACGCCGCCGAGGACGGCGGCGCCGACGAGAACGGCCTTGTGGAACGTGCGCATTACTTCTCCGTTGGTCGAGCTGGATGCGATCTGCAGCAGATCGGGGGGGACGGCGGGAATCGCGGCGCGCGATCAGCCGATGCGGGGCAGGCCGAGCTGACCGACGGGAGGCGCCGCGACCTGCCCGAGGCCGAGCGGGGCCACCTGCGGTTCGCCCGGCGCGACCAGCGGGTTGACGAGGGGGTTCACCTGGGGGTTCACCTGGGGGTTGACCTGCGGGGCGACCCGCGGCGGAGCCTCCGGGGCGAAGGTCTGGGGTACGGCGACCTGCGGGGCGACCTGCGGCATCACCTGCGGCGCCGACTGCGGGCTGACCTGCGGCATGACCTGCGGCGCCGACTGCTGGGGCGCGGCCTGCTGCGGGGCGGCCTGCTGGGACGCGTACGGCGAGTTGGAAGCCTGCGCGAGGCCGTTCGACGTGGCCGAGGCGGTGGCGTAGCCGGTCGGCTGCTGCGGCGGCGACGGCGGAGCCTGCATCACCGGCTGGGCGTACGGCTGCGGGGCGGAAACCTGCGCGACGCCCGTCGAATGGGCTGCCGCCGTGGCCTGCGGCCCGCTCGGCTGGGACGGCGCGTACTGCGGCGCGGCGTACTGGGGAGCCGGGTACTGCGGCGCGGCGTACTGGGGCGCGGCGTACTGCGGCGGCGGGTACTGGGGAGCCGAGTACTGCGGCGGCGGGTACTGCGGCGCCGCGTACTGCGGTGCGGGGTAATCGGGAGCCGACGCTGGAGCGGCACCGCTGTACCCCGCGGGATAGTCGGCGGCCTGGCTGACGCCGCCGCCGATGGCGGACAGACCGCCGGCCGCTGCTGCGACGAGAGCGGCCTTGTGAAGCTTGCGCATGGAACCCTCGGCCCTTCAATACCTGAACAGGGAAATCCGTTGTATTCGGTGCGGTCTCGCGTGCGCCCGGTGCGATGTTCGTACTGCGCCGTTTCAGGGCTGACTCAATGGGCGGCACGCGGACTTACGCCGGAGCCGGCAGCGAATTCCCTTGCCCCTCCCGTGATCCATGATCGCTGCCCTCTCTCAGCTGGCAACGAACTTTCCCCCGCCCCGGTCACGGCCGCCGAAAGCGCGTCACCCATTTGCCGGGGACCGCCGGGCGCGCCGTACGAGGATTGCAGAGGGGCTGAGAACGTGCTGTCGAGGCACACCGGGCCTGGGTCAAACGGGTGACCGCGACCGGGCATCCCGTATCCGTTTCACCGATTCCTCGTTCCCCACTGGGCCAGGGCGATGGCCCCGTCGCAGCCGTACAGGGCGGCAAGAACAGCAACACCTGCTCCAGCAGCAGCATTTCCACAACGTTCCGTGCACAGGTCAATGAAGGGCCGAGGGTTTCATGCGCAAGCTTCACAGGGTCGCGCTCGTCGTCGCAGCAGCCGGCGGTCTGTCCGCCGTCGGCGCGGGCCCGAGCTCGGCCGCCGCTCCCGCATACAACAGCGGTGCTCCGCTTCCTGTTTCGCAGCCGGACGCCCAGGCGGCCTCGGCGACCTCCGCTCAGGCCAACGCGCAGACCTACGGCTCGCCGGCCGCGCAGCAGGCCCCGCAGCGGGGTGCCGAGGTCACCCCGCAGCTGAACCCGCAGTTGAGCCCGCAGATCAACCCGCAGATCTCTCCTCAGGCCGCCCCGCAGGCGGGACACGACACCGTGGCGGGCCAGAACAACCTCTTCCGTCCGTCGCAGGAGTGCAGCCCGCAGTCCCTGCTCAACGCGGCCGTCCCGGTCGCGCTGCTCGCCGCGTCCGAGACCCACGGCATCGAGTGCGGCCAGGCCAACACCCAGTCGAACGCCCTCGCGCAGGCCAGGGCGCACTAGGCACCACCGGACACCGGCGCCCGGATCGGGCCCTTCGGGGAGCACTCCCGAAGGGCCCGTTCCTATGCGGTACGGCTTTTGGGTGCTTTTGCCGCCGGATCATGAACTCGGCGCGTCGATGTCCACTTTGGGTTATTTCCTATTAATCTCCCGTAACTGTAAGAACGCGATCCGTCACGGACCGCACACACCTCTTCACTCCACCGGAGAAGACATGCGCAAGCTTCGCAAGGCCGCCGTCGTCATCGCCGCCCTCGGCAGCATCGGGCTCGTGGGCGGCACCGCCCACGCCGGCGGCCAGGACGGCGGCAAGGATGAAGGCAAGAAGGACCGCTTCAGCGTCCTGCAGAGCTCCAACTGCCGGTCGCACGACCTGAACCTGGACGTCCTCGGTGAGGTCGGCCTGCTCAACGGCCTGCTGGGCAACGGGCTCAACGGCGAGGGCGACCCGGGTGCCCAGGCCACCCACATCGGTTCGACCATGGGCTGCAACAACAGCGCCTTCTAGTCACACGGCCGCGTAGGCGGCCAGGGCAGGAAATGATCCCGGCACCGAGCCTCAGGCCCGGTGCCGGGACCCTTTTTGAGGCCGGTGGGCATTCGGAGTGACAAGAATTCTGAATTCGGCGCGTCGCTGGTTGCATCCGCATATTTCGTATTAGCCTCCATAACCGTACGAAGTCGATCTCTCACGGATCGCATCCACTTCACTCCACCGGAGAAGATATGCACAAGCTCCGCAAGGCCGCCGTCCTGGTCGCCGCCCTCGGGAGCGTCGGAGTCATGAGCGCCGGCGCTGCCCACGCGGGACAGGGCTGGGGCAAGGGCGGCAACGACGACCGCGTCAGCATCCTGCAGAGCAGCACCTGCAGGTCCCACGACCTCAACGCCGACGTCCTCGGCGAGGTCGGCATCCTGAACGGCCTGGGTGGCAACCTGCTGAACGGTGAAGGCAACCCCGGCGCCCAGCAGTCCACCCTCGGCTCGACCATGGGCTGCAACAACAGCGTCGGCAAGTAGGCCGGCGCGCTGTCCCCGGTGTCCCGGCCGCAGGCCGGACACCGGGGACAGCCATGTCACCGGAATTCACGTCTGCCCCCGGCAAGCCGAATGCCGGACCGGGATCCATCCCCGGTCCGGCATTCTCCGTTCGTGCCTCAGAAGTCGATGTGCGGCTTCTTGAACTCAGGCCTCTTGAAGCCCTTGGGCAGCTTCAGGTCGTTGGAGCAGTCCACCACCGTCCCGGTCTTCGCGGAACCGCCGTCCAGCAGCTCGTCGTCCGGAAACACCATGCGCGACCGGTCCGCCGTCAAGCAGTCCTGTGCCTGTTTGATGACCTGCTTGCCGTGGTCGTCGGTGCGGATGTCGGTCTTGCGGATACAGACGATGTCGCCCGTGTCGGTGCTCCGGCATTCGCCCTTGGGGCCCTCGGCGTGCGCGGCGCCGGTGCAGATCACGGCGAGACTTCCGACGAGCCCGGAAATCGTCGCGATCCTCTGTCGAGTGAACATGTGCTGCCTTCCTTTTGCATGGGGGTGCATCAAGGCCCGGGCGCCTGCGCCGTCGACCGGCGTGCGCCCGGGCCTTGAAGAATCCGGAAGCGAGGGCCGGCGCCTGGACGGATCGTCGGTGGGCGACGGCACTGCCGCAGCCCGGACGCGCACCCCGAGGGGTTCTGCCGCGCATCCGGGCTGTCGTGGCATGGCTATGGCTCAGCGCACCGTCGAACGAGTCGAGTTGAGTCCGAACAGGGACGCCCCGGTCATACGATGCGCATATCGCGTTGGTTACTGGTCGTCGCCAGACTGACCGTAACCCTCCTCACCCTTGTCCTTGTCCTTGTGACCCGGGTGCGCGTTGTAATCGCCCCACGTGGCCACGGCGTTGGCGGACGAGTTGGCCACAGCGGTGAGCTGCTGCGAAGGCTGCTCCTCGTGCTCACCACCGGCGAAGCTGACGCCGACACCGAGAACGGACAGCCCCGCAACCGCCGCCGCTACGACAGCGGCACGCTGAAACTTACGCATGTTTGACCCTTTCTTACCCGGGCGGAAAGCCCTGGCTTGACTACGTACCGTGAGCATATACACACAATCCGCAGCGATTTGGGATCTTCTGCACGCGTCGTGTCGGCACACCGCATGAGATAGCCGTTTGTTCAACCCGGGACTTCAGAGCAGACCGGGCAATTCCATCTTTCCGTCGGCCTTGTCGGGCACACCGGAGGTCGTGGGGGAACACGTCACCTGGGGCCCGATCCGCATCGCCCCGTTCCCCAGGGCGGCGGGCACCGAGAGCGGCTGTGTGGGCATGCAGTTCTCCTGGTGGGGGAGGGAGCCCCCCTCGGGGATCTCACCTTCGATCCGCTGAACACAGGTGACATTGCCCAGGAGGTCGCGCGTGCAGCCGCCCTGAACCCCCGCGGGGTGCGCCTGGGCGACGCCGGCGCAGGTCACGACCAGGCCGCCGATGAGCCCCGAGACAGCCGCGATCTTCTTCTTACAGAACATGTGCTGCGATTTCCTTATGTGAAAGGCGCCCCTGGAGGAACCCTCCAGGAAGGACCCGAAGGGTTCCGCGGACGGCGTCGCGCGTGAACGCCGTCGACCTCAGCCGTTGAAAGCGTTGTTGAACTGGCCGCAGGTGGTGTCCAGGGTCTGGGCGAATCCGAGCACGCCGACCGGGATGTCGTTCTCGGCCACCGTCTGCGGGCTGCACTCCTGGTATGGGCGGTAGAGGTCGTTGACCTCCACGCCATGAGCGTAGGCGGTACCGGCACCGGCGCCGATGGCGGAGAGGCCGCCGGCTGCCGCCACTGCTGCGATCACGACCTGCTGAAGCTTGCGCATGGAACCCTCGGTTCTTCATTGCTCGACGTCGAGGCTGATTGCCTACCGTGACTAGATGAACACTAGCAGTAGCGATGTGCGCTATTCCACTTTGGCGGATATCCGTGTCCCAAAAGGGGACATGGGCGTACGGGAATTGCCGGACGCCGACAACTGGCGTGCCTGTTGTGCGGGTTGCCATAGAAGGCGTCAACGCGAATGGCACACAGGAAAGTTGTCGGCGGACCGGACGCGCACGGTGCCCCGGTATTACGAGAAGGTCGGCTCAACGGCCCGGTGACGATGGTCCGCCGGCACGGACACCACGAGGTCCCGCAATCCCTCGATGTACCGCCGCATGTTCTTGTACGCGACGTCGGTGTCCGGGTAGCGGCAGGCCAACCACAGTCCCTCGTGCAGCCGGTTGACCCAGACGCACACCTGGTCGCCGTACGAGACCCGGATCAGACCGTACGCCTTCTGCTCGCTCCAGCGGGCCGAGCCGCGGATGGCACGGGTGTCCACGTACGACACGATCGAGTACAGGTCGGGCGAGGTCGGGCGGAAGTCCGTGCCGAGCAGGCGCAACACCCGGGCCAGCGGAATGCGCGCCAGCGACCGGTTGGCCTGCAACTCGGCGCGGACCGCGGCGAGCGCACCGTCGAAGTCCCGTCCCGCGGGCACCTCGATGGGTGCGCCGCCGACGTACCAGCCCACGGAGTCCGACCACGCGGATTTCACCCGGGTGTGGAACGGCACCACCGTACGGTAGACCGGCTGCCCGCCGAGCTGGTGCACGATCAGACTGGTCGCGGCCAGCACACCCACCATGCTGCCGCCGTACGGCCGACAGTAGGCCTCGAACGCGGCGGCGGCGTCCGCGCCGACGAGCCGTTCGCGCAGCAGCTTCTGGGTGGGCAGTGCGTCATCGGGCCGCAGACCGAGATCGAGGGGGAAGTCCGGCAGCTTGCCGCCGCACCGGGCGATGAACTCCCGCCAGCGGGCGACGATCGCATGGGTGCCGTCGATGTCGTCCGCGTTCGTGCGTTCCTGCTCGCAGAAGTCGACGTAACTGCCCACGGACGTACCGGACGGGGGCCGCCCCGTGACCCCCACCTGGTACAACTCATGGATCTCGTCCGGGATGCGGTGCACGGAGTAGGCGTCGACGTTGGTGTGGTCGAACGCCAGGTACACGCTGGTGGAATCGTCCCGGACGACGGCCGCGTAGATGAAGTTGGGCCAGCCGAGCGCGTCCGCCGCGACGTCGAATCGGTCCTGCAGGTAGCGGACCAGCGTGTCCGCGTCGGCGAAGTCACCGACCACCTCGCGGTGCAGGGACACGTCGGCCTCGCCGAGCGTGAACCGGTGCATGTCGTCGCCGGCCCACCGGAAGCCGCTGCGCAGCGTCTCGTGCCGCAGCGTCCAGCCGCGCAACGCCTCTTCCAGCGCGTCGAGATCGGCTCGGCCCGGCAGATCGAACGCCGTGCCGATCCAGGTCGGCACGAACAGTCCGTCCTCGCGCACCGAGCGCGCGGTTCTGATGTGCGACTCCTGGATGTACGCCGGCGGCCGGGGGTCCGGGGGCAGCGCTGCCGCGGCCGCGATCGTCGCCGGACTGTACGTCCACTCCACGAGGCGTCCGGGCCGGACTTCGCAGCGCTGAATGTCAGAAATTCGCACGGGGGCGTCTCCTTCGCAGAAGACTCAGACTTGATCACGGGGAAGCCGTGCGCGAGCGGCGGTTGCCGTGTCGCCGGTTTTTCAGCGGGACGTGTGAGGCATCGAACGGCGGAGCGAGAGGCGACGGTGATCGGTCCCGCTCCGTCCGCCGTCGCCTCCTCCCGGCTCCGTCGTCCGGTCAACGGCAGGACGACGACGACGCCTTGGCGCTCCGGTTCCGGAACTGCCTCACTCGTACCGGTAGATGCTGCTCACGTCCTCCAGTTCGTCCGGCGTCACGTCCCACGGCGGCAGTAGCTCGTGCCGGGCCACGATCCTGCCGTGCTGGGAGTCGCGCGGGCCGGGCGGCTCGGCCGGGAGATAGCGGTGGTCGGGGTGCCGCTTCTGCCAGCGGGTCCACTGCAGGTCGACGAAGGCGTGGTGCAGCCAGAAGACGGGGTCGTTGGGGGAGGCTCCTCCCACCATCACCCCGCCGATCCAGCGGTGCACCCGGTTGTGGTTGTGCCAGGAGACGCTGCCCCGGCCCGTCCCCCACCCCTCCAGTTTGTTGCGGAACCCCTTGGTGACCGTCGAGTTCCAGGGCGCCGCGTCATAGACGGGGTCGGCCAGCGCCGCCTCCAGATCACGGGCGGTCGGCAGCTCGATGGGGCTGCTGTGGTGGCCCAGATCGCGGGTGAGGTAGTGCACGTCGGTCACGTTCTCGGTGATCTTCCAGTGGCCCGCCCGGTAGGCGAACGGGCCGGTCATCACCTGCCGGTCCGAGCGCCGCCCGTTGCCGCCCAACAGGTCGTCGGTCCACGGCAGGGAGGTGGCCGTGCGGTCGCGGGTCCAGTCCCAGTACGGCACCGTCACCGACGCGTCCACCCGGCGCAGAGCCCGCTCCAGCTCCAGCAGGAGCTTGCGGTGCCAGGGCAGGAAGGAGGGTGCCATGTGGGCGGTGCGCAGCCCGCTTTCGCCGTCGGGGGCGTTGTACTTCATGTGCATCCGCACGAACTCGTCGTACTCGCCGCGCCGTTTGACCTCCAGCAGGGCGTTCACCAGCCGCCGCCGCTCGTTGCGGGTCAGCTTGCCGACGTTCTTACGCGTGTACGTCATGCCCGCCCTCCCCGTGCATCGGCGCCCCGCCCATCGGTCCCGGTGCCACATCACGCAGTTGCTCTCCGGGACTCAGCTCGTCGACCGCTGCGCGGGCCGCGGCGAGTGGGGTCGCGTAGGAGCTGTAGTGGTCGACCATGCTCAGCCAGGTGCCGTCGGCGCGGCGCATCAGGTGCAGTCGGCGGCCGTCGATCGTGATCTCCCACTGGTCGCCGGCGGCCCGGAGGCCGGTGCGGACCGGAACGCCGCGGATGTGGCGTCCGCGGTAGGTCTCGTCGAAGGCGCCGGCCCGCCGCCCGTCGTCAGGGGTGCTCGGGGGCCGCTCGCAGGCCGCGGCCGCAGGGGCGAGCGCGACGGCGACGGCCGAGGCGAGCAGCCTGCGCGTCACGTTTCTGCGTGTGCTCTCCCCGGGCGGCTCCGTGCTCGCGGCCGGTGTTCCGCGCTGCCCGCCCACCGGCGCTCCGCCGACATCTGGAACCATCGTTGCCTCCTCGTCCGGTCAGGTGTCCGAAGCGGTAACCGTCGAGCGGCCCTCCCGGTCACCGCCGTGCGGCCGGATCGGTGACAGCGGCGCGGTGCGCCGGCTCCGGAGCGGACGGGCGCGGGAGTGCTCAGCCGGTCCAGAAGTCCCACCAGCGGGTCAGGATCAGCATGCCGACGACGCCGATGTGCACGAGTGGCAGCACCCAGGTGAACTCCGCGAAGAAGGCCTGCAGCGCAGCCGGCGCGGGCAGGAACCGGTGCCGCACGGCGAACGAGGTCACGTACCAGAACATCAGGATGGTGGCGGCCCAGGCCAGACAGCACCACAGGCACAGCGCGTCGATCCGGTACAGCGACTCGAACTGCAGCCAGGACACGAACCCGACCCCGAACAGACAGCCCGCGTCGAAGGTCAGCCAGTACCAGCGGGGAAAGGCGGCGCCGGCCAGCAGGCTCATGCCCACGCAGATCACGACGCCGTAGGCCACCAGGCCGAGCATCGGATTGGGGAAGCCGAAGACCGAGGCCTGTGCGCTCTTCATGACGCTGCCGCAGGACACCACCGGGTTCAGGCTGCACCCGGGCGTGAAGTTCGGGTTCTTCAGCAGCTTGAACTCGTCGAGGGTGATGACCCAGGAGGCCAGCAGCCCGCCCGCGCCCGTGAGGACCAGGAGGAGCGCGAAACCACGGCTGCCGCCCGCCGCCCGGGGCACCTGGGGGGTTGAGGTCACCGCGTGACCCTATCGGCACCGTGCGGGAGGGCCCGGCGCCCGCTCACCCGACCGGTGGAGCGCGGCCGGCGCGCCACACGATCGGGGGACGCTCCGCCACGGCCCTCGATCCGCCCCTCGATCCGCGCTCGGTCCCACGGACCGACACCCGTTGACCGTTGCCTATTGACCGTTGCCTATTGACCGTCGCTCATTGCCCATTGCCCACCGCCTGTTGACCATTGCCTATTGACCAGCGCCTACGGGTGAGTAAGTTGACCCTCCAGTAAGTCCACGTGGGTCCGTACCTCAGCACGTCAGCCGCGCCGCGACCGGGAGCCGTCATGGGCGTACGCAGGGATCTGAAACGGGCTCGGCAGCGCGCCGACCTTGCGGCTCGTGCGCGGACCGAGCTGGTCAGGGACGAGACCGGCACGGTGCGCGAGGTCCGCACCGCCCCGCTGGCGCCCCGTGGCGCCGGCGGCGCCATCGCCGGCATCCCGTTCACCAACGCGGAGGAGGCGCCCGGCGCCGTGGTCATGCGCCGCCGGGAGGGCGGCCACTGGTGCCCGGTGACCGCCGCCGCCTTCGCCCGCGAGGTCGCCGACGTCGCCAAGGGGCTGATCGCGGCCGGTCTGGAACCCGGAGGCCGCGTCGCCGTGATGTCCCGCACCCGCTACGAGTGGACGGTCCTGGACTTCGCGATCTGGGCCGCGGGCGGCCAGAGCGTCCCCGTCTACGCCACCTCCTCCGCCGAGCAGGTCGAGTGGATCGTCCGCGACTCCGGTGCCCGTTTCGTCGTCACCGAGACGGCCGAGAACGCCGCAACGGTCACCACCGGCACGGCCGGCCACCCCCGGCCCCCGCGCCTGTGGCAGCTCGACGCCCGGGCGCTGCCCGAACTCGTCGCCCTCGGACGGGACGTCCCCGACGAGGAGGTCACCCGGCGCCGCACGGCCCTGACGCCCGACTCGGTGGCCACGATCTGCTACACCTCCGGCACCACCGGACGTCCCAAGGGCTGCGTTCTCACCCACGCCAACCTCCACGCCGAGGCCGCCAACACGGTCGAGCTGCTCCACCCGGTCTTCGAGGCGGTCACCGGGCAGACCGCCTCCACCCTCCTCTTCCTGCCGCTCGCGCACGTCCTCGGCCGCACCCTGCAGATCGCCTGTCTGCTGGCCCGGATCGAGCTGGGTCACTGCGCGAGCGTCAAGCCGGACGAACTGCGGCCGATGCTGAAGGAGTTCCGCCCCACCTTCCTGGTCGGTGTGCCGTACCTCTTCGAGAAGATCCACGACACCGGGCGCGCCACCGCCGAGCGGATCGGCCGGGGTGCGTCCTTCGACCGCGCCGACCGGGTGGGGGTGCGCTTCGCCGAGGCGTACCTGAAGAAGTTCCTCGGCACGGGCAAGGGCCCGGGGATCGGTCTGTACGCCGCCTGGGCACTGTACGACCTGCTGGTCTACCGGCGCGTCCGCAAGGAGCTCGGCGGCCGGATGCGCTACGCCATCAGCGGCGGCTCCCCGCTCGACCGCAACCTCAGCCTGTTCTTCCTCGCGGCCGGCATCGTCGTCTACGAGGGGTACGGCCTGACCGAGACCACGGCCGCCGCCACCATCGTCCCGCCGCTGGAGCCGCGCCCGGGCACGGTCGGCCTGCCGGTGCCCGGCACCGCGGTGCGCATCGCCGACGACGGTGAGGTCCTCGTCAAGGGCGGGGTGGTGTTCGGGGCGTACTGGGACAACCCGGCGGCGACGGACGCGGTGCTGGCCGACGGCTGGTTGGCCACCGGCGACCTCGGCTCCTTCGACGCCGACGGCTACCTCACCATCACCGGCCGCAAGAAGGACCTCCTCATCACCTCCGGCGGCAAGAACGTCTCCCCGGCCCTCCTGGAGGACCGGCTGCGCAGCCGCCCGCCCGTCGGCCAGTGCCTCGTCGTCGGCGACAGGCGTCCCTTCGTCGCCGCCCTCGTCACGCTGGACCCCGAGGCGGTCGCCCACTGGCTGGCGGTGCGTGGGATGGCCCCGGACACCCCGATGGCGCAGGTGGTCCGGGACCCGCGGATGCGCGCCGACGTGCAGCTAGCCGTGGACTACGCCAACGAGGCCGTCTCACGCGCCGAGTCGATCCGCGCCTTCGCGCTGGTCGAGGGCGAGTTCAGCGAGGAGAACGGGCTGCTGACGCCGTCCCTGAAGGTCAAGCGGCAGGCGGTGGCGACCGCGTACGCGCAGCAGATCGAGGCGCTGTACGGCTGATGAGCCCGCAGGCCCGCGGGCTGGCATTCGGGTGAATTCCCGGGCGATCCAGCACTCTCGGTTTCCTCGGGCCTCCATCGTTCGTTCACAGTCCGCGGGCCGTGGCGGGTGTGGACGTGCGGCAGCACGGTCCCTGCGACGGCCCTGCGGAAACCGGCATCGAGAAGGTCGCACCGACGACCGCCGCCGGTTACCCCTTCCCGCCTGAGAGAAAGACAACGAGAGTGCGACAGACCTTGACCAAGGGACTGGTCGTGGCAGCCGCCGCGACCAGTGCCCTGACTCTGTCCGGCACATGGGCGTTCGCGGACTCCGGTCCGCAGGCGACAGGGGCCGACTCCCACACCGCGCTGTCGGACGACACGGCGCAAAAGGACTCCCCGGCCGAGACGAGTGCCCTGAAGGTGATCCCCGGCGCGGATGCCGCCGTGCACCAGGCGCGCACATTGACGGGGCTCACGGCCCCGGCCTCCGGCAGCCGCACGACGAAGGCCGGTGAGGCGAAGGCCGGTAAGGCGAAGGCCGGTGAGACGAAGGCCCGTGAGACGAAGGCCCGTGAGGCGAAGGCCGACTGGACGAAGGGCGGTGAACAGGGCTACGGCTACGACGACGAGTCGAGCGACCAGAGCTACGGCGGCGACGAGCACTCCTCCTGCAGCTGCCACGGCGAGGACACGCCCACGCCCACCCCGACGCCGCCGCCCCACAAGTCCGCCCCGCCGGTGACGCCCGCCCCGTCCAAGACGCCGCCCGCGAAGCCGTCGCAGCCGCCCGCGCCGCCCGCGCCGCCCGCGATGGCGAAGACGGGCGCCGAGGGCACCCTCGCCGCCACGGCCGCCAGCGGGGTACTGCTGGCCGCCGGAGCCGTCCTGTACCGGCGAGGCCGGACCTCGGCCCGTCGGTAGGACTCCGGGTGCCGGACGGCGGCTCACGCCCGGCACCCGCCGGTCATCCTTGTGGCCGATCGGCGCCGAGCCACCCGACTCAGTTGGTGCAATGAGCGTATATATGGCTATGACCCAGTGACTGGGACATAGCCGCACCAAAGGAGTAGGAATGACGTCCGAGTGCCGCCGGTCCCTGAGGCGAGTGGCCTTCATCGCCGCCGGGGTGTGCGTGGCGGCGGCCTTCATTCCCAGCCCCGTCCTCAGGGGTGACGCCCCGACGGGTCTGGCCGCGCGGCCCTGCGCATCGACGGCGCAGTCCACGCCGGCCGTGTCCGTGCAGGCGCCGCCCGCCGGCACGACGCCTTCCGGCTGCCCCCCGAACGGGACGGGCTCCCTGGGGGCGGCCGACCGGCCCGCGTTCGGCGCCTACCTCGACTACGGGCCCCCCGGTGTGGAGCTGATGAAGCAGTTCAGCGCATGGCTCGACGGCTCCGAGGTGCGTGTGGGGCGCACGTACCTGCCGGGGGACCTGTGGAGCAACATCGAGGGCCTGCCGGGCTTCCTCGACAGCTGGGCGGCATGGCGGCGAGCCAAGGCCGACCGGCTTTTCGTGCTCAACGTGCCCCTGATGGAACGCAACGAAGCGCGCCTTCCCGACACGGAGGTCAGACAGCTGCTGCGGCGCGCCGCGGCGGGCGAGTTCGACCAGCACTTCCGGGTGCTGGCCCAGCATCTCGTCGGCCTGGGGGTGCCGGACACGATCCTCGTGCTCGGCTGGGAGATGAACGGCATCACCTACACCCACCGCTGCGGCCCCGCTCCGGAGGACTGGAAGACGTACTGGCGGCGCATCGTCAAAGTCATGCGCTCCGTGCCCGGGCAGAAATTCAGGTTCGACTTCGCCCCGAACCGGGGCGCGGACGCGGTTCCGTGGCCGAAGTGCTACCCCGGTGACGACGTCGTCGACATCATCGGCATGGACTCGTACGACCAGCCGGCGGGAGTCACGTTCGACCAGCAGGTGTCCGAGCCCTTCGGCCTGCAGTACCAGGTCGACTTCGCGAAGAAGCACGGCAAGCCGATCTCGTACCCCGAGTGGGGCCTGTTCCGCAACGGTGACAACGCGACGTACACGCTGCGCATGCTCGCGTGGCTGGACGAGCACAAGCCGCTGTACCAGACGGTCACCGACTACTGCCCGCACGGCGTGTGGCTGTGCTCCACCAATCCGCGGTCGTCCGCCATCTACCGGGCGTACCTGTCCGGCGGGTCCACGCCGGCTCCCACACCGCAGCCGTCGAGTCCCACACCGCAGCCGTCGGTTCCGGCGGCACCGCCGACCCCACCGCGCCCCTGCCCGTGCGGCCCGGCGGAAACACCGGCGGCAGGACCGACAGAGAAACCGGCGGAGAAACGGGCGGAGAAACCGGCGGAGAAGCCGAGGGGAAACCCACGCTAGTCGGATCCGGCCGGGGCGGTGCGGCGCAGGACCCTCCTCCCGCAGTGCCGGGCCGCGGCGCCGCAGACGGCGGCGGCCAGCAGGGGCGCGGTGCGCCGGCGGGCCAGCAGGAAGCGCTGGTTGACGACCGTCTCGGGAAGCCAGCGGTACTTGTACGGTTCGTTGCCGCGCAGCAGGCTCAGCACCGCGAGCCCGTCGGCGGCGGCGTCGTCGGCGGCCGCGCCCAGCATCATCGTCACCGCGTCCACCTTGCGCTCACGCAGCACCGGGTGGACTCCGTACAGGTATTTCCCCGCCAGCTTCCCTGACACCAGGGTCAGATCGACGGCCACGACCTCGTCCTCCAGCACGAACTCCTTCACCACGGCCTCACCGCGCCGGACCAGGGGAACCACGGACCGGATCAGGTGGTCGAGGAAGCGTGGCCGCAGATGCTCCGGATTCACCTTCCTGCCCTCCCACTGCAACCGGTGCAGTTCCAGCAGCCGCCGCAGCGCGGTCTCGGCCTCGCGGTGATCCACGCTGCGCCACTCGATCCCGAGCTTCTTCAGCCTGTTCTGCTTGTTGCGCACCCGCTGGGCGCGTGCCCGGGGCAGCCGCTTGACCAGTTCCTCCATGGGCAGGGCGGGGATCTCCAGGCAGACCGAGCCGGTCAGGCGCCGGCGCGGGCCGCGCCAGGCCTGGTAGACCCGTTCCAGCGCACTGCCGGGCCGCACCTCGCGAAAGTCGATCAGGGCGGTACGAGCCAGGTCGGCCAGGGCGTCCGCCAGTGCCGCCGTGCCCTGCGCCGCCGCCGTCTCGTCCAGGAGCACGTCGCAGAAGTCGGAGATGTCGCCGCCGATCGGCGCGAGCGCCGGCAACGGGCCGGGGAGGCGCATCAGCGGTGCCGCAGCCACCAGTTCCCCGCCCGCACGCACCAGAACCAGCCGGAGCCTGCCCGGCGTTCCGTACGACAGCCACCACGAGTGCAGCCAGGCGTGGCTCTGGAAGGTCGTCGCGGACCGGCAGGCGCGGTGCAGGTTGTCCCACTCCCCCGCCAGGTCGGCGAAGGCCTGCTCGTCGGTGCGCACTTCCACCGACACGGCGGGGCCGAGGCCGGCGGTCACCGGACCTCCTGGCTGTCGGCGGCGGGAGCCGGACCGGGCAACTGCGCCCGCCGCGCGGCGCCGTCCGCCACCGCTCCCCGCGGCCGGGCGAGCAGCACCAGGCCGCCCAACAGCCCTCCGGCCGCGGCACCCACGAGCGCGGTCAGCGCCGGCGGCTCGGACGACGGCTCGTCGGGCCTGAGGGCACGGGACAGGTGCACGAGCGCGATGCCGGTGGCCCGCTTCGTCCGGTCGGCCTGCTCGGTCAATGCGTCCGACACGGCGTTGGCGAGGTCGGCGGCCTGGCCGGGGCGCCCGGAGGTCGCCGTGATCGCGATCATCGGCGCGTCGGGCGAGGTGGCGGCGCGGACGCTGTCGTGCAGCTTCCGCACCGGTACCCCCGCCCGCACCTGTGCCTGCCCCAGCTCGGCGAGCTGCACCAGCGCACGGCCGTAGCCCTGGGCGAAGCCGATGGTCGCCGCGGAGTCGGACTGCGTCCTGTCGGCCGGTACGGCGATGACATAGCTCGTGGCCGTGTACTGGGCCGGTGTCACCACTGCGTACGCGACACCGGCAGCGGCACCCAGGAGCACACCGGCCGGGACCGCGCACCACAGCGCCAGTCGGGATGCACGCGCGGGAGCCCGGCGGGGCGGTCGAACGGGCGACGGGGGGCTGTCGGACATGAGAACCTCACTTCCTGGTCGGTCCGGACAGCACGGCCGTGTACACGTCCATCAGCTGCCCGGCGGTTCGCTCGATGCCGTAGTGCCGCACGGCGTCCGGGACGGCACGTTCGCCGGGGCCCGCCGCGCGCAGCCGCAGCAGTTCCCGGACGTACGCGTCGGTGCCGCCCGCGACGCGTCGGGCGCCCGGCGCGAAGTCCGGCGGCAGGTCGTCGACGGCGGGACACGTCGTGTACAGCACGGGCAACCCGGCCGCGAGCGCCTCCAGGACGGCCAGGCCGAAGGCCTCCTCGGCCGACGGGGCGGCGAGCACGTCCATCGCGGACAGCAGGGAGGCCAGACCCGGCGTGTGGTCCCGGGGGGCCGGCAGATACGGCCGCTCCCCGGTGAACACCACCCGGTCGGCGACCCCCAGGTCGTGGGCGGTGCGCCGCAGCGCCCCCTCCTCGCCGCCACTGCCGACCAGCAGCAGCCGTACGTCGCCGGGGAGCCGGGCCAGCGCACGCACGAGGAGGTCGAAGCGCTTGCCCACGGTCAGGCGGCCGATGCCGCCGACGACGTACGCGTCCTGCGGGATCCCGTGGAACGCACGGGCCTGCCCGCGCCGCGCCGCGTCGTAACGGAACAGGGAGGCGTCGATACCGTTGGGGATGACCCGGATGCGCGGGCCGGGCACACCCCACCGGCGCAGCCGTTCGGCCACGGTCGGTGAGACGGCGATCGTGGCGCGTCCGAGCCGCTCGCCGGCCAGGTACAGGGCCCGGACGCCGGGGGTCAGTCGGCGTCGCTCGATCCGGGTGTCGCCCAGGGAGTGTTCCGTGGCCACCACCGTCCGCACCCCGGCCAGGCGCGCCGCGATCCGGCCGTACAGACAGGCCCGGTACAGATGCGTGTGCACGACGTCGTAGCCGCCGTCCCGGATCAGGCCGGTCAGCCGCGGCAGGGCGCTCAGGTCGCGGTTGCCGCTCATGCCGAGGTCGGTGACCCGGACGCCGTCGGCGCGCAGACCCTCGGCGACCGGGCCCGGGTTGGCCAGCGTCACCACGTCGCACCGGACGGGCAGGTGCCGCAGCAGCAGGCGCAGTTGCTGCTCCGCGCCGCCGACGCCGAGGCCGGTGATGACGTGCAGGGCCTTCACCGTGCCCCCAGGGCTCGACCGCGGAGACGGGCGAGGCGTCTTTTCAGTTCGAGGCGTACGGGGCTGTCGGCCTGTGCGATGTGCAGCCGAGGCAGCGCGAGGTCGCCTGCGAGGTCGGGAGCGGGCGCGATGGCGCAGGCGTAGGCGTAGCCGGCGTCGCGTACGGCGGCCCGGACGCGCGCGTCGACCCGGCCGTAGGGGTAGCAGAATCCCTCTACGTCGGCGTCGAGGAGCGCGGCCAGGGCGGAGCGGCTGCGCTCGACCTCGGCGCGCAGTTCCTGCGGGCCGGCCTGGGTGAGGTCGAGGTGCGTGAGGCCGTGCGAGGCGATCTCGATGCCCGCGGCCGCGGCCCGGCGGATGCCGTCGGCGTCGAGGAGACGCTTGCGCGGGCCGAGCGGGTCCCAGTCGTTCTCGCCGTCGAGCCGCCCGGGCAGCACGAACACGGTGGCCCCGCATTCCCGGCGGCTGAGAACGGGCAGCGCCGCGGTGACGAAGTCGGCGTAGCCGTCGTCGAAGGTGAGCCCGACCAGTCCGCGTTCCTGTCCCCGTGCCCGGGCCGCCAGCAGCTCGCGCATGCTGACCCCGCGCAGACCGCGGCGGCGCAGCCAGGCCAGCTGGCGGTCGAGTCGGGCGGGCGAGACGGTGATGTCGTACGGGTCCTCCGGGTCGTCCGAGACGGAGTGGTACATGGCCACCCAGGCCGCGGGCCCCTGTTTCCGGCGTTCCCGTGCGACCGGGTCGCAGCCCGGCTCGGTGGGGTGGGGAGGTACCGGGACGTCAACGGCCATGGCTTGCCCCTCGTTCGACTAGGCCTCGGACTGTGTGCGCGGCGCGGGCCGGCAGGGACCGGGTTCCTGCCACGTCGAGAGCCCAGACCAGCGCGAGGAAGACGGCCGTCACGCTCACGCAGCCCACGGCGACGGCGGCCGGGGGCGAGGTGAACGGCCTTGTGCAGACGGCGCCGGCTCCGGCGGCGCACAGGGCGGCGCCCACCGGCTTGGCCAGCTCGGCCACGACCCGGTGGACACGCACGGGTACGCTGCGGGCGCCCAGCCCGTGCAGCAGGAGCAGCGCGGTGAGCGTGATGCCGGCGGCGTTGGCCGCGGCGATGCCGCGCGCGCCCCAGAACCCCACCGCCCAGGCGCCGGCGCCGATGGTGACGGTCAGGCCCACGGCCATCGCGCCCAGCGGGTACCAGGTGGCGCGGCCCGTCGAGAAGTAGGCCCGCACGAGCGCCCCGACCAGTGTGTGGCCGAGCAGCCCGAGCGCGTACACCCGCATCGTGGACGCGGTCGCGGCGGTGTCCGCGGCGGTGAACGCGCCGTGCTGGAAGAGCAGTTCGATGATCTGCGGTGCGCAGGCCACGATCACGGCGGTGCCCAGCAGCACGAGACAGCCCACCAGCACCAGGTCCCGCTCGGTCCGGTCCCGGGCCTGCCGCAGGTCGCCCTCGGCGATGGCCCTCGCCAGCACGGGAAAGGTGACCACACACACCATCAGCGACAGCGACATGGGCAACTGCGCCACTTTCTGGGCGTAGTTGAGGTGTGAGATCGCACCGGCGGGCAGCGCGGACGCGAAATAGCGTTCCGCGAAGACCTGCGCCTGGCGGCACAGCACGAACAGCAGCACCGACGTGACCAGGGCCGGCGTCAGCGGCCGCAGGCCGTCCCCCGCCCGGGCGGGCAGCGGCTGCGGGCCGGGTCCACCGGAGATCCTGCGCCACAGGGACGGGGCCTGGAGGGTGACCATCAGGCATCCGCCGAGCGCCACGCCCAGCGCGGCCGCCCGTACACCCCAGTGTGCTCCGAAGCCGTACACCGTGCCGATGACGGCGATGTTGAGCGCGACGGAGATCGCCGCCGGAGCGACGAACGAGCCGTGCGCCCGCAGCGCCGCACTGCAGTACCCGGCCAGTCCGAAGGTCAGCACACAGGTCGCGGTCAGCCGGGTGCAGTCCGCGGCGAGGGACGCCTCGGGCAGGCCGGGCGCGAGGAGGGAGACCAGCAGCGGTGCGCCCGCGACGAGCGCCAGGGCCGCTGCGGCGAGGCCCAGGCACAGTCGTGGCAGGGAGGCGGCGACCAGCGCGCGCACCGGGTCGACCGCACCGGGCGCCCGGCCCCGCCGGGCCAGTGCCACGCTGAACGCGGGGACCAGCACATAGGCCATGCCGGCATCGATCAGCAGCGTCGCCGCCGTCTCGGACACGGTCCAGGCCACCAGGAAGGCATCGGTGTCCGCCCCGGCCCCGAAGAGATGGGCCAGGGCCTGGTCCCGTCCGAGCCCGAGCAGTGACCCGGCCACGGACAGCGCGGCGGAGATCAGGGTGGCCTTCGCGAGGAAGCGGCCCGAGACGGGTCCCGGGAAGGTCTCCTGCGCCGTGGCCGGGGCGGCGTCGCGGTGGGTGCCGGCTGCGGCCGGGGGGCCCGCCGTCTCGCGGCCGTGTGCCGTGCCCGGCTCGGGCACCGTCGGCCCGGACGTGTCCTGCGCCGCCGGGGGCGTCGGTCTCATCGTGGGACCTCCGACGTCGCCCGGGCCGGGGCGGCCGCCGCGCCGGGGGCGACGGCCCACCAGGCGGCGAGCCCCAGGAGTACGGCCGTCAGGACGCTGTTGGGGCCGCCGATGTCGGAGTACAGGTAGTCGACGAGCTGCCACAGCAGCAGCCCGCAGACGGCGACGGCGCAGTCCCGGGCGCGTTGCGCCCGCCGCAGCCGTCCCAGTGCGCGCACCAGCAGCGCCATCCAGCTGCCCGCCACCGTGAGCACGCCCAGCAGGCCTTGTTCGCTGAGCATCAGGAGATACATGTTGTGCGGCGAGAGCAGGGGCTGGCGCCAGTAGGGCCGGCCCGCCCCCTCCGTGTCGCTGCCCGACGACAGCGCGAGCGAGGCATGCCCGTCCCGGTGCACGGGGAAGGCCTTCAACCCGACGCCCGTCACCGGGTGTTCGCGCCACATGCCGGTGGCCGCCGTCCACAGGCTGTAGCGGTCGACCACGGACTGGTCCGGTGCGTCGGTGACGCGGGTGATGCTGGCCAGCCGCTCCTGCAGGGCCGCGGTGCCCACACCGAGACCGCCGACCAGCACCACCGAGGCCGCCACCGCGGCCGCGCACACCTTCGCCGCGCGGGCCGGCCCGGCCGACAGCAGCTGCGCCCCGCAGGCGACGGCCGTGGCGATCCAGGCGCCGCGGCTGAAGGAGACGGTGAGCGGCACGAGCAGCACCAGCGCACACGCGGCCGCCGCGATCCGCTGCCGGCGCCGCGCGGCGCCGATGGCGAGGCCGGTCGCAGCCACCGTCCCGAACGCCACGACGGTGGCCATGCCCATCACATCGGTCGGCCCGAACGTGCCCACCGCCCGGATGTCGGCCCCCTGGTACGAGGCCCCGGTCGCCGTGAGGTACTGGTGCACCCCGATCGCGCCCTGCCACAGCGCGAGGCCGACCAGCGACCACAGCACCAGCCGGGCGTCGTGCCGGTCGCGCACCAGCAGCACCACCGCGACCGGGACGAGTACGAACAGCTGCAGGTAGCGGGCCAGTCCGGCGAGGCTGTCACCGGGCGTCGCCGCCCCGATCGCGGCGACCGCGATGCCCACCACCGGCAGCCCCATCAGGACCGCGGCGGTCCCCGTCAGCGGGCGCCGTGCCCGCCGCGCGGTCCATACGACGGCCCACAGCACGACCAGCCCCGAGACCGCGTCGGCGGGGGTGGCCCTGCTGTCGGGTGCGGTCGGCAGACCCATCATGACGACGATCGCCACGACGGGCAGGACCGGCAGGGCACGGTGCAGCGCCGTCAGCGCCAGAGGTGGCAGCACCGCCGCCGGCGACCGCCCGGCAGCAGCCAGGACGCTGCTCTGCGCGGTCATGTGGTGATGGATTCCCTGCTCTGGTTGGGTACCACGACCGGCGTGGTGACCATGCCGAGCAGTTCGCGGTACACGTCGATCACCGCGTCCGTGGTCTGCCGGACGTCGTGGGCCGCGACCACGTGCGCGCGGCCCTGTGCGCCCAGTGCCGCGCGCAACGGTGCGCGGCGCAGCAGCGAGGCGAGTGCCCGTGCCAGCGTCTCGGGGTCCTCCGGCGGCACCAGGCAGTGCGGCAGGTGCCCCGGGGGCAGGCTCTCGCGGGCTCCGTCCACGTCCGTGACCAGGATGGGCCGGGCGCAGGCCATCGCCTCCAGGGGTACGAGCGCCATACCCTCCCAGCGGGACGGCAGCACCACGACGTCGGCGGACCGGTACCAGGGCGCGGCGTCCGGTGCGGGGCCGGCGAACTCCACCGACTCGCGGGCCATCGCGCGCAGCCGGTCCTCGTCCGGACCGTCGCCGACCAGCACCAGCCGGGCGGCGGGCTCCTGCCGCAGGACGGCGGGCCAGGCCTGCAGGAGCACGTCCTGGCCCTTCTGCCGGCACAGCCGCCCCACGCATACGACGAGGGGGCTCGTTCCGGTCCGGGCCCTGATGCCTTCCGGCCGGAACCTGTGGGTGTCGACGCCGTTGGGGATCACATGCCACTGGGCGGTGATGCCGTTCCGCTCGCCGGTGCACCGTTCCGCCTCGCTCACGCACAACACCCGCGTCGCCCACCGCGCCCCGAACTGCTCCCAGCGCAGGGCTGCTTGGGCCATGACGCCGTCCACGGCCTCGAACGACCAGGCGTGCGGCTGAAAGACGGTCGGGACCCGGCCGCGCACCGCGAGCCGCGCCGCGAGCCCCGCCTTCGCGCTGTGCGCATGCACCACGTCGGGCCGCGCCTCGCGCAGCAACCGCGCCAGCCGCCCCACCTCACCGGCGAGTTGAGGACCCGGTGGGTGGGTCGCATCCCAGGGCAGCACCCTGCAGCCCGCCGCGCGCAGTGCGTCCGTCAGCCTGCCGTCCCGCGGGCAGGCCACGGTGACGCGCAGCCCCGCGGCGACCTGTGCCGCGGCCAGGTCCGTCACGAACCGGGCGACACCGCCCTCCACGGGCTGAGTGACGTGCAGGACATGCGGCTCGCGCGCGGCGGACCGCGGCGCACGGCGCGGGACGGATACGAGGGGAATGCGCATGACCGAGGCTTCCCTTCCGAAGAAACATTCCGAACCCCGTCACGGAGCGCAGGGAACGCAGGTTCGACATAAACACATCGGATTCGAGATGCAACACTAGCCGCTTATCCGCCTTTTCCCGGGAGGCCGTCAATCGTGTCGGAAAACACGACCCCTTTCAGGGGAATAATCCGATAAAAATTCCGCGGAGTCATTCAGGATGTATGAGTTCCGGGAACCTGCCGCCTGCGGAGTTTCCCGCGACGCCTTCCACTCGTTATCCCAGCGGAAGCGAGTCGAAAGGAACCCCATGAAGAATCTGAAGGCTGCCGCTCTCATGGCCGGGGCCCTGGTCATCGCCGGCGCCGCGGCGCCCGCTGTTGCCGCGGACCTGCCGGGGCAGGGCCTCCTCGAGGACGGGAAGTCGGTCGCCCGCACGCTCCCGAACGCAGCCGAGGTCCCCGCGGGCGGACTGGCCGGCAACGTCAAGGAGACGGCGCAGGGCGTGAAGAAGTCCGGCGTCGTCAAGACCCCCGTCTTCGGCGGCATGCTGCCGAACCCCCTCAACGGCAAGCCTCCCGCCGCGCTTCCGGCCCTCAAGTAGAGGACGTGTCCTGCCGGGCCGAAAAGGCCGGCTCCGCCTGCCGCGGAGCCGGCCTTCTTCGTGTGCGGGAAAAGCAGCTGGCGGCCCACCGAGTATCGACGGGCCGCCAGGCTGTGAGCTGCTCAGAACAGAAGGCCGCCGACGTAGGGGGCGTTCTGCGCCTGGTTGACGTCCGCCGTGTCGCAGGCGGCGTAGTGCGAGTTCGGCGCGACGGTCGCGGCGCCGCCCAGGACGCCGACGGCGCCGTTGGACCACGGCGCGATGCAGCGGCCGTCGACGAGCGAGCCGTTGGAGACGAGGAGGCCCTGCTGAGGGGAGTTCACGACGACCGGGGACTCCGAGAAGCCGCTGCCGCCGGTGACGTTGGTGTGGTTGTCGTCGGCCGCAGCGGCGCCACCGGCCGCCAGGACGAGACCCGCGGCCAGGACGGACAGGGCCGTAACCTTCTTACGCATAGATGCGCCTTTCGGGATGGGAGGGGAAGGTCGGGCGGGAACGTCAGCCGACGTCCCCGCCCTGCTCCGGATGGTTCGGAGCGCAAAGGGGGCTCAGAAGAGCAGGCCGCCCTGGTAACCGGCGTTCTGCGCCTGGTTCACGCTCGCCGTGTCGCAGGCGGCGTAGTGCGAGTTCGGCGCGATGGTCGCGGCACCGCCGATGACGGCGCCGACGGCGCCGTTGGACCAGGGAGCGACGCAGCGCAGGTCGGCGAGCGTGCCGTTGGAGACGACGGCGCCCTGCTGCGGGGCGTTCACGACGACCGGGGACGACGAGAAGCCTTTGCCGCCGGTGACCGTCGTGCAGTTGTCGGCTGCGGCGGTGCCGGCGGTCGCGAGGACGACACCCGCGGCGAGGGCGGAGATGGCCGTAACCTTGTTACGCATGGAGTGTCCTTTCCGGACTGCGAGGGGGTTCACCTGCTCGGGATGACTCGAAGCAGGGGTCAGAAGAGCAGGCCGCCCTGGTAACCGGCGTTCTGCGCCTGGTTCACGCTCGCCGTGTCACAGGCGGCGTAGTGCGAGTTCGGCACGATGGTCGCGGCACCGCCGATGGCGGCGCCGACGGCACCGTCGGACCACGGCGCGATGCAGCGGCCGTCGACGAGCGAGCCGTTGACGACGACAACCCCCTGCTGAGGGGCGTTCACGACGACCGGGGACTCCGAAAAGCCGCCACCACCAGTGACGTCGGTCGAGTTCGAGTGGGCGGAGGCAACGCCAGCGCTGCCGCAGAGCGCGCTAAGGGCGAGTGCAGTGACGACCGCGAACTTCCTGGTCAACTCGGTTCCTTCCTGGATTCACGGTAAGCCGCGCTTACATAGCAAGAAACCGAAATATGTGGCGAAAAGTCACGCGGACAACGCTCATTCGGGACGGATTCCACCGGATGGCGGAACGCCTTCTTCTGCCGATTACCCCGACCGCATGCACCGGAATAGCGCCCGACGTGCGTCCGGCCCACTGGCAAGGAGGAGTCCAGTAGGCCGGAGGCTTGAGGCATATTCCCCGGCACGCATCGGGCGCCGGAACGGGTGCGGAGCCACCGGTCCGGCCGCGCTCTCTGGGCCTGCGGCTCAGCGGCGCCGGACGAGGGTCTCACCAGGTGTCCGCCGGGGCGTTCCATCCCGCGGTACTGCGGCGTCGGCCGAGGGGCGGGGCCTGGGGCGGACCAGAACCGGATCAGAGTGTCGGGATTCCGGTCCCGTCTCTGTCTCACGAACAGAGGGGAGCACACGGCAGCGGAAGAACGGTGTACGGGAAGACTCCCGCCGCGCCGACTCCTGGAGGTTTCCGTGTCACCCGTTGAACAGGCTGCCGAGACCGGCACTGGTCGGCCCGTTCAGCGGGTGGACCTGGACGGAGCCGGTCCCGAGCGGGTTCTTCACCGGAATCGCGGGCTTCTTGCTGCCGGCGCGGCTCATACCGTCGAGGTACACACCGGAGACCTTCGCCGCCTTGTTCCTGCCGGTGACCGACGACGCCTGGTTCGCGTCGAACGCGCTGCCCTTGGTGAGGTTGCCCTGCTTGGCCACACGCATCACCGTGTCCGCCGCGGGCACGAGCGCCGGCGTCACCTCGGTCTGGGACATGAGTCCCAGCGGACCGGATTCGCGGTCAGGTGCCTTGGTGGCGGCCGACGCCGCCACCGCGGAACCACCCACAAGACCCGCACCAATGGCCAACGCCGCAGTGGTGAAAACTGCCTTCTTCATGATTCACCTCACTTGAAGTTACCTCTGATCCGACAGATGCAGAACATAGCAGTCCACAGTCCGTCCAAAGCGAGGCACTACTCCATACGCGTGAATACAAAGGGAGTGAAGAAGCGCATTACTCTGGTTTCCCTGGAGTTATTCACATGTGGTCGGCGAATCAATTGATCCTAAAAGAAAACTATGACACCACGTCTTTACGGGAGAATCCCCGAAAGGCCAGGGCGAACAGCACCAGGGCATAGGTGAGGGAGATCGCGGTGCCCTGGATCATGCCGGACCACTCCGGGTGCGGCTGGACGACGTCGGCCCAGGCGAACTGCCAGTGCGCGGGCAGGAAGTCGCGCCAGTGGCCGAGCGCGGTGACGGCGTCCAGGACGTTGCCGACGATGGTCAGGCCGACCGCGCCGCCGACCGCGCCGAGCGGGGCGTCCGTCTTCGTCGACAGCCAGAACGCGAGCCCGGCCGTGACCAGTTGGGACACGAAGATGTACGCCACCGTCACCGCGAGGCGCTGCACCGCCGTGCCGGTGTCCAGCGCACCGCCGGTGGGGATCTGCAGCGGACCCCAGCCGTAGGCAGCCGTTCCGACGGCGAGGGCGACCACCGGAAGCAGGATCATCGCGGCGAGGCTCAGCCCGAGGGCCACGACGAGCTTGGACCACAGGAGCCGGGCGCGGGGCACGGGGGCGGCGAGCAGATACCGCAGCGAGGACCAGCTCGCCTCCGAGGCGACCGTGTCCCCGCAGAACAGGGCGACCGGGATCACCAGCAGAAAGCCGGCCGAGACGAACAGGTTCACCGCGGCGAAGTTGGCGCCGGACGCGGTGGCCGTGTCCATCAGGGTGATCCGGTCGTTGCGGCTCGCCGGGTCGCCGCCGATCGCGAAGGCGATCAGCAGCACGAAGGGCAGCAGGGCGAGGACCGCCCCCATGATCAGGGTGCGGCGCCGCTTGAGCTGCCGGACCAGTTCGACGCGCAGGGGCAGGGTGTGCCGCGTCTGATACCCGGAGGCGACCTCGGTGAGCGTGCTCATGCTGAACCTCCGATCAGGGTGAGGAAGGCGTCTTCCAGGCGGCGGTGCGGGCCGACCGAGGCGACGGGCACCTCCAGCCGGACCAGCTCCACGACCAGCCGCTCGGCCGTGCCGCCTGGTTCGAGCCGGACCAGCAGCCCGTCGCCGGTGCCCACGGCGGAGGCGACGCCGGGCAGCGCGGCCACCTTCTCCACGACCGGCTCCTCGACGGGTGTGGCGGTGCCGACGAGCAGGGTGTCGCCGGAGCCGACGATCTCGCCGACCGGGCCGGCCTGGACGAGCCGGCCGCGGTCCATGACGACCAGGTGGGTGCAGGACTGCTCGACCTCGGCGAGGAGGTGGCTGGAGACGATCACCGTGCGACCGCCGGCCGCGTAGCGGATCATCACCTCGCGCATCTCGCGGATCTGCGGCGGGTCGAGGCCGTTGGTGGGCTCGTCGAGGATGAGCAGGTCGGGCAGGCCGAGCATGGCCTGGGCGATGGCGAGGCGCTGGCGCATGCCCTGCGAGTAGGTGCGCACCGCGCGGGCGAGCGCGTCGCCGAGCCCGGCGATCTCCAGCGCCTCGTCCAGGTGGGCGTCCTGGGGCGGGCGGCCGGTGGCCCGCCAGTACAGCTCCAGGTTCTCCCGGCCGGACAGGTGCGGCAGGAACCCCGCGCCCTCCACGAAGGCGCCGACCCGCGACAGCACGGGCGCGCCGGGCCGGATGGCGTGGCCGAAGACGCGGATCTCTCCGTCGTCCGGTGTGATCAGCCCCATCAGCATGCGCAGGGTGGTGGTCTTGCCCGCGCCGTTGGGGCCGAGCAGGCCGAGCACCTGGCCCTTGTCCACCCGGAAGGACAGCTCGCGCACCGCGTACCGGTCGGCGGACTTCGCGTACCGCTTGCTCAAGTCCTTGATCACGAGCGGGACTTCGGCCAGCCCGGGGTCGGGCGCGGGGCCGGCCGTCCGGCGGCGGGCGGTGAGCAGCAGGGTGAGCGCGGCCACCGCGCCGGCAGCCGGCAGCCACCAGACCCAGGCGGGCAGAGGGGCCGCCGCGGTGGTCACGGCGGGGGCCGTCGGCACGCTCAGGTCTCCCCGCAGGGAGACGGTGTAGGTGGCCGGGGCGGCCGGTGAGGCGTAACCGAGGTCGGTGGAGGCGAGGACCAGGCGGAGCCGGTGGCCCTTCTGCACCTCGTGGTCGATCGCCGGGAGGGTGACGGTGACGTCCTTGCCCGCTCTGGCGCCGGTCACCCGGAAGGGGGCGACGAGCTGGGAAGGCAGCACCTGCCGGGTGCCGTCGGGCCCGACGTCGTAGACCTTGCCGAAGAGGACGGCGTCCCCGCCGGTCGAGGTGATGTGGACGGTCGCGGTCGGGGTGCCGGTGATCTGCAGGTCCCGGGTGAGCGGCGTCGAGTCGAACTTCGCGTACTGGCCGGGGAAGTCGAGGGAGACGCCGAGGCCGAGCGCGGAGAGCTGGGTCAGACCGCCGGAGCCGCCGAGGCCGGGCAGCGCGGAGACACCGGGTGGGCTGGCGCCGGCCGGGTTGGTGACGTGCTGGGTGCCGCCGGTGAGGGCGATGCCGCGCGGGTGGTCGCGCAGGCCGGGGTAGGCGGTGGCGGACGCGCCGCGCAGCTGGGCGGTGCCGTCGGTGGAGTTCACGCCTCCGGTGCGGGTGATCCGGAAGGCGGGCCCGGTGCCGGCGCTCGTGTCGCCCTTCAGATACCGGTCGAACCACCCGCGCACGCGCGCCTGCGCCCGGCCGGTCTCCATGTCGCCGCCGTCATGGCCACCGGCGATCCAGTCGACGTCCACGGGGGCGCCGTTCGCCCGGATCGCCTTCTCGGCGGCGTCGGACTGGGCGAGGGTGAACAGGGAGTCGGTCTGGCCCTGCAGCAGCAGTGCGGGGACCTTGATGCGGGAGCCCACGGCGGACGGCGAGCGCTCCTGGAGCATCTCGCGGGCGGCCGCATCCGGGGTGCCGGACTCGGCGACCCTGTCGTACATCCGGCACAGCGCGGGCTCGAAGCGGGCGCAGCCGCCGCCGGTGTTGAGGAAGACACCGGCCCACAGTTTCTTGAACACGCCGTTCGGGAACAGGGCGTCCGCGAGGTTCCAGTAGGTGATGGCCGGGGCGATGGCGTCGACCCGGTGGTCGTATCCCGCGGCGAGCAGCGAGACCGCGCCGCCGTAGGAGCCGCCCGCCATGCCCACGCGCGGGTCGCCCGGTCTGTCGAGCTGGACCTGGGGCCGCTTCGCCAGCCAGTCGATCAGCCGGGAGACGTCGGCGACCTCGCCCCGCGGGTCGTTGAGCCCGATCTTCCCGGTGGAGCTGCCGAAGCCGCGCGCGGACCAGGTCAGGACCGCGTATCCGTCCCGGGCGAGGTCCTCGGCCTGCTGCCGCATGTCGTCCTTGCTGCCGCCGAAGCCGTGCGCCAGCAGGACGGCGGGGTGCCGTCCGGCGCCGGCCGGGGTGAAGAACGAGGTGTCCAGGTGGACGCCGTCGACCGCCATGACCTGGTCGGTCCTGTGCACCGGGGGTGTGTCACCGGATGCGGCGGCCGTCCAGGTGCCGGCACCGGCGAGCACCACGACGGCGGCCGCGGCGGCGAACAGCCGGCGCGGCCCCTTGAGCAGTCCCCGCACCGAGGGCACCCGAAGATCCATGCCCTCAACGGTACGGGCCGCCACGGACATCCAGGCAAGCCGGTGGGCTGAACGCCGGGCCCTCCCCCAGGAGTACGGGGCGGCCCGGCGTACTTCGGACGCGGTACGAAGGCCCGGCGCCGTGCGGGTGCGGCGCCGTTGCCACGCCTCCTCCTACGCCGCCGCCTCGTCGGCGAGCTGGACGTCCTCCGGGAGGGACACCAGCCAGCGGGTCTCGCGGCGCGGGCGGAGGTAGAAGGCCCAGTAGAGGGTGGCGACGGCGGTGATGCCGCCGGTCCACCACAGGTACGACGGGTCCTGCTCGACCAGGATGTAGACGAGGACGGCGATCAGCAGGACCGGCATCGCCGGCCACAGCGGCATCCGCCAGGCCCTCCTGCCGCCGTGCGCGCCGCGCCGGGCCAGCAGCGCGGCGACCGCGACCAGCAGGTACAGGCCGGTGACGGCGACGCCGGTGACGCCGTAGAGGGTGTCCAGGTCGACGAAGCAGAGGAAGGCGCCGGGGACACCGACGACGAGGGTGGCGACCCAGGGGGAGCCGAAGCGGCCGAGCCGGGAGAGGGCATTGTTGACCGGCGCCGGCCAGGCCTTGTCGCGGGCGGAGGCGAACAGGACGCGGGAGTTCTGGATGACCATGACGATGCCCGCGTTGATGATCGCGAGGGCGACGCACAGGCTGACGAAGGTGCCGACGGACGAGTTGCTCCAGGCGATGACCATGCTCGAGATGTCGCCGCCGGTCAGGGCCTTCAGGTCACCGGCGCCCAGGGTGATCGCCACGACCGGCACCAGGATGACGACGCTGGAGATGGCGAGGGTCGCGAGGACGGTACGGGCGACGTTGCGGCGCGGGTTCTCCAGCTCCTCGGAGAGGTAGACGGCGGTGGAGAAGCCCTGGGTGGCGAAGAGGGCGATGGCGAGCCCGGACAGGACCATCATGGCCGTCACGGGGTTGACGTGCGCGTGCTCGCCGGCGATCTGCAGGCTGCCGAGACTGCCGAGGCCGCGGTGGGAGTGGGTGAAGCCGAGCATGGCGACGACGCCGGCGGCGACGACCTCGAGGACCAGGAAGATGCCGGTGATCCAGGCGTTGGCGCGCAGGTCCAGCAGACCGGCCAGGGTCGCCGCGATCATCACGCCGGCCCCCGTCCAGGACGGGTCGAGGTGGACGACCGGGGCGAGGTAGTCGGCGGTGCCCATCGCGATGACCGGAGGGACGATCATCACCACGAGCAGCGACATCACGAAGGCGAGCCAGCCGGCCAGCCGTCCGGCGAGGGTGGAGACGATGGCGTACTCGCCGCCCGCGCTGGGGATGAGGGTGCCCAGCTCCGAGTAGCAGAACGCCACGGGGATGCAGAGCAGCGCGCCGATGACGAGGCAGAGCGCCGTCGCCGTGCCCAGGCTGGAGAACAGGTCGGGCACGATCACGAACAGCGTGGAGGCGGGGGTGACGCAGGACAGTGTCAGCAGGGTGCCGCCGACGACTCCGATGGAACGCTTCAGGCCCGGTGCGGGGGCGGGCTCGGTATCGACCACGGACTTCGGGAGCGTGTCGGTCATGCGGCGGTTCCGATCGACTGGTGCGGCTGAGGGTGGGGGTCGGGAGCGCTATCGCCTCCGGCGGCTCGTCCTGCGTACGTCTCGTCCGCTCCCGGCGGTGCATAGCGAACCCCGACGAAAACCGCCGCGTCAATGGCCGTTTACCTTCGGAATCCGCACTTGGTCAGCGGCACGGGTCACACCACATTCCCAGGCCAGCAAGCCCGGTAGAGGCATCCATCAAGCCCTAGGTGATTGTGACCTTGCATTCGAAGGCAATTCCCTCATAACCCCTTCATCATCCGTTTCGTCCGCCGTGAACGGGAACCGCAGCGAAGGTGTCAAAAAAATGTCAGGCCGTCCGGTATCCGGACGGCCTGACGTCGGGTTCTTGCTACGGTCAGTGGTTGCGCGGGAAGCCCAGGTCCACGCCCGCCGGGGCGTCGGCCGGGTCGGGCCAGCGCGTGGTGACGACCTTGCCGCGGGTGTAGAAGTGCGTGCCGTCGTTGCCGTAGATGTGGTGGTCGCCGAAGAGCGAGTCCTTCCAGCCACCGAAGGAGTGGTAACCGACCGGCACCGGGATCGGCACGTTCACGCCGACCATGCCGGCCTCGATCTCCAGCTGGAAGCGGCGGGCCGCGCCGCCGTCCCGGGTGAAGATCGCGGTGCCGTTGCCGAAGGGGGACGCGTTGATCAGCGCGACGCCCTCGTCGTACGAGTCCACGCGCAGCACGCACAGCACCGGGCCGAAGATCTCGTCCTGGTAGGCCTTCGCGCTGGTCGGCACCTTGTCCAGCAGCGAGATGCCGATCCAGTGACCGTCCTCGAAGCCCTCCACGGTGCAGCCGGTGCCGTCGAGCACCACCTCGGCGCCCTCGGAGGCCGCGTTCTCGACGTAGGACGCCACCTTGTCCCGGTGCACCTTGGTGATCAGCGGGCCCATCTCGGACGCCGGGTCGTTGCCCGGACCGATCTTGATCTTCTCGGCACGCTCGCGGATCTTCTCCACCAGCGTGTCCCCGATCGCGCCCACGGCCACGACGGCCGAGATCGCCATGCAACGCTCGCCCGCGGAGCCGTACGCCGCGCTCACCGCCGCGTCCGCCGCCGCGTCCAGGTCGGCGTCCGGCAGGACCAGCATGTGGTTCTTGGCGCCGCCCAGGGCCTGCACGCGCTTGCCGTTCGCGGAGGCCGTGGTGTGGATGTAGCGGGCGATCGGGGTGGAGCCGACGAAGGAGACGGCCTTGACGTCGGGGTGCTCCAGCAGGCGGTCGACGGCCACCTTGTCGCCGTGGACGACGTTGAAGACGCCGTCCGGCAGACCGGCCTCGGCCAGCAGCTCGGCGATCTTGACGGAGGCCGACGGGTCCTTCTCGCTCGGCTTCAGCACGAAGGTGTTGCCGCACGCGATGGCGATGGGGAACATCCACATCGGGACCATCGCCGGGAAGTTGAACGGCGTGATGCCGGCGACGACACCGAGCGGCTGGCGGATGGAGGAGACGTCCACGCCGCTCGCGACCTGCGTGGACAGCTCACCCTTCAGCTGCACGTTGATGCCACAGGCCAGGTCGACGATCTCCAGGCCGCGCGCGACCTCGCCGAGCGCGTCGGAGTGCACCTTGCCGTGCTCGGCGGTGATCAGCTCGGCGATCTCGTCGCGGTGGGCGTCGAGCAGCGCGCGGAACCGGAAGAGGATGGTGGTCCGCTGGGCCAGCGAGGACTGGCCCCAGGTCAGGTAGGCGTCCTTGGCCGCCGCGACGGCCGCGTCCACCTCCTCGACCGACGCGAACGCGACCTTCGTGGTGACCGCGCCGGTGGCCGGGTCGGTGACCGGCCCGTACGTACCCGACGCGCCTTCGACGGTCTTCCCGCCGATCCAGTGGTTGACGATCTTCGTCATGCCCAGAGACTCCTTATTACAGATGGCGGCGTCGGGTCGAGACGTGCCGTTCGTACAGCTCACGTGCCTTGACCGCCGACGGTCGGGTCGCGGTCTCGGCCACAGGAACATCCCACCAGGCCTGCGCCGGAGGCGCGCCCGACACAGTGTCGGACGTTTCGGTCTCCACGTAGACACATGTGGGAGTGTCGGCGGCCCGCGCCTCGGCGAGGGCCGCGCGCAGGTCCCGTACGGTCTTCGCGCGCAGCACCCGCATGCCCAGGCTCGCGGCGTTGGCGGCCAGGTCGACGGGCAGCGGGGCGCCGGTGAACGTGCCGTCGTCGGCCTGGAAGCGGTACGCGGTGCCGAACCGCTCTCCGCCCACCGACTCCGACAGGCCGCCGATGGACGCGTACCCGTGGTTCTGCACCAGCAGGATCTTGATCGCTATGCCCTCCTGCACGGCCGTCACGATCTCGGTGGGCATCATCAGATAGGTGCCGTCGCCGACCAGCGCCCACACGTTCCGCTCGGGTGCGGCGAGCTTCACGCCGAGCGCGGCGGGGATCTCGTAGCCCATGCAGGAGTAGCCGTACTCCAGGTGGTACTGGTCGTGCGACCGGGCCCGCCACAGCTTGTGCAGGTCGCCGGGGAGCGAGCCGGCCGCGTTGATGATGATGTCGGACTCGTCCACCACGGCGTCCAGGGCGCCGATGACCTGCGGCTGGGTCGGCCGTACGTCGATCTCGTCCGCCTCGAAGCAGGCGTCGACGCGCTGCTCCCAGCGCTCCTTGTCCTCGGTGTACTCGGTGACGTAGGAGTCGGCGACCCGGTGCCCGTGCATCACCAGCGCCTCGGTCAGCTCGCCCAGGCCGCTGCGGGCGTCGGCGACCAGCGGCAGCCCGGAGAGCTTGTGGCCGTCGAAGGGCGCGATGTTGAGGTTGAGGAAGCGGACGTCCGGGTTCCCGAAGAGGGTGCCGGAGGCCGTGGTGAAGTCGGTGTACCGGGTGCCGACGCCGATCACCAGGTCGGCCGTGCGGGCCAGTTCGTCGGCGGTCGCGGTGCCGGTGTGGCCGACCCCGCCGACGTCCTGCGGATGGTCGTGGCGCAGGGAGCCCTTGCCGGCCTGGGTGGAGGCGACCGGGATGCCGGTGGCCGACGCGAACTCGGCGAGGGCGGTCTCGGCGCGGCTGTGGTGGACCCCGCCGCCCGCGACCACCAGGGGCCGCCGCGCCTCCCGCACCGCCCTGACCGCCTCGGCCAGCTCGGTCGGGTCCGCGCCCGGCCGCCGTACGGTCCACACGCGCTGGGCGAAGAACTGCTCCGGCCAGTCGAAGGCCTCCGCCTGCACGTCCTGCGGCAGGGCGAGCGTGACCGCGCCCGTCTCGACCGGGTCGGTCAGGACCCGCATGGCCTGCAGGGCGCTCGGGATGAGCTGTTCGGGGCGCGTGACGCGGTCGAAGTACCTGGACACCGGGCGCAGGGTGTCGTTCACCGACACATCGCCCGCGTACGGGACCTCCAGCTGCTGCAGGACCGGGTCGGCGGGGCGGGTGGCGAAGACGTCGCCGGGCAGGAGCAGCACCGGCAGGTGGTTGATGGTGGCGAGGGCGGCGCCGGTGACGAGGTTGGTGGCCCCGGGGCCGATCGACGTCGTCACCGCGTGCGTGGACAGGCGGCCCGACTGGCGGGCGTAGCCGACGGCCGCGTGCACCATGGACTGCTCGTTGCGGCCCTGGTGGTAGGGCATGACGTCCGCGTACTCGATCAGGGCCTGGCCGAGCCCCGCGACGTTGCCGTGGCCGAAGATGCCCCAGGTGGCACCGATCAGCCGCTGCCGCTCGCCGTCGCGTTCGGTGTACTGCGCGGCGAGGAAGCGGACGAGTGCCTGGGCGGCGGTCAGCCGGATCGTCATCGGTAGCCCCCTGTGCTGTCTACGTGGTCGGGGTGGAAGCAGATCCGCCACTCCCGGGTCTCGCCCGGGCCGGCCATCACGTTCAGGTAGTACATGTCGTGCCCGGGCTGGGCGATCGACGGGCCGTGCCAGCCGTCGGGGACGAGCACGGTGTCGCCGGAACGGACCTCGGCGAGGACGTCCGCGCCGCCCTCGCGCGAGGGGAACACGCGCTGGTAGCCGAGACCGTTCGGGCCGGCGATCTCGAAGTAGTAGATCTCCTCCAGCTCGGACTCCTCGCCCGGCCGGTGCTCGTCGTGCTTGTGCGGCGGGTACGACGACCAGTTGCCGCCCGGTGTGATCACCTCGACGGCGATCAGGCTGTCGCAGTCGAACGAGTCCGCCGAGGCGAAGTTGCGCACCCGGCGGGCGCAGGTGCCGCTGCCGCGCTCCTCGACGGGGACCTCCGGCGCGGGGCCGTAGCGGGCGGGGAGTCGTCGCTCGCACTTCGCTCCTGCCAGGGCGAAGCGGCCTCCCGCGCCGGAGGCGATCTGGGCCCGGGCGTCCCGGGGAACGTATGCGAAGTCGGAGACGTCCGCGAACACGCTTTCCCGCCCCAGGAGTTGGAACTCGTCCTTCCCGGTTGATGCCGTCTCAATTTGTACGGTACATCCGCCTTCCAGCGGAAGCACGATCCACTCGCTGTCGCCGGTGGTGAACATATGGCTGCCGCCGGGCGCCAACTCGACCACGCGCAGGCTGCTGTGTGTCCAGCCGGCCAACTTGGGGTCGATGTCGACGGCGTACTGGGCGTTCGCGGTGGTGCCCGCGGGCAGATGCAGGTCGGTGCTGGTCATGCGGCCCTCACAGCAGTCCTACGGCGGTGTCCACGGCGGCGGCCACGTCGCCGTCCGCCGGGTACAGCAGCGAGCGGCCGACCACCAGGCCGCGCACGGTGGGCAGTTGGAGCGCGCTGCGCCACTTCTCGTAGGCGGCGACCTGGTCCTCGGGCGAGTCGCCGATGTCCCCGCCGAGCAGCACGGCCGGCAGGGTGGAGGTCTCCATGACCCGGGCCATGTCGTCGGGGTTCTCGGTGACGGGCACCTTCAGCCAGGTGTAGGCGGAGGACCCGCCGAGCCCGGAGGCGATGGCGATGGACCTGGTGACCGCCTCCGCGGACAGGTCGTTGCGCACCTTTCCCTCGGGGGTACGGCGGCTGATGAACGGCTCGACGAAGACCGGCAGGCGGCGCGCGGCCATCTCGTCCACGGCGCGGGCGGTGGACTCCAGGGTGGTCAGGGAACCGGGGTCGTCGTAGTCGATGCGCAGCAGCAGCTTTCCCGCGTCGAAGCCGAGCCGCTGGATGTCCTCGGGGCGGTGACCGGTGAACCGGTCGTCCATCTCGAAGCGGGCCCCCTGCAGTCCGCCCCGGTTCATGGAGCCCATGACCACCTTGTGGTCGAGGGCACCGAGCAGCAGCAGGTCGTCCAGGATGTCGGCGGTGGCGAGGACGCCGTCCACGCCGGGCCGGGACAGTGCCAGGCACAGCCGTTCCAGCAGATCGGCACGGTTGGCCATGGCGAGCCTGCGGTCGCCGACACCGAGCGCGCCACGCGCCGGGTGGTCGGCGGCGACGATCATCAGCTTGCCGTTCTCGTTGAGCAGCGGCCTGCGGGCTCGGCGGGTGGCGGCCTCGGCGATCGCTTCGGGGTGGTGGGTGCGGATGCGGACGAGTTCGGCCACGTCGACACGGGGCCGCCGGCCGGCGTCCCCGCCCTCGGTGTGCGTGCCCGCCACCCGGCCGGCCCTCACAGGACCGCTCCGGCCTCGAGCGCGGCGGCCACCTCGTCCGCGGTGGGCATCGCGGAGGAGCACTCCAGGCGGGAGGCGACGATGGCGCCGGCCGCGTTGGCGTGCCGCATGATCCTCTCCAGGTCCCAGCCCTCGAGGAGACCGTGACAGAGCGAGCCGCCGAAGGCGTCACCGGCGCCCAGGCCGTTGAGGACCTCCACGGGCAGGGGCAGGACCTCGGCGGACTCGCCGCTCGCACCGACCGCCAGGACGCCCTTGGGTCCCTGCTTGACCACGGCGATCTCGACGCCGGCCCGGAGCAGCGCGCGGGCGGCGGCATACGGCTCGCGCACGCCGGTCGCCACCTCGACCTCGTCCAGGTTGCCGACGGCGACCGTGGCGTGGCGCAGGGCCTCGGCGTAGAAGGGACGGGCCTCGGCGGGGTCCTTCCAGAACATCGGGCGCCAGTCGAGGTCGAAGACGGTGGTGCCGGACTTGGCCCGGTGGGCGAGGGCCGCCAGGGTCGCCGTACGGCTCGGCTCCTCGCTCAGGCCGGTGCCGGTCATCCAGAAGATGCGGGTTCCGCGGACGGCGTCGAGGTCCAGGTCGTGGGCGTCGATCTCCAGGTCCGGCGCCTTGGGCTGCCGGTAGAAGTAGAGGGGGAAGTCGTCCGGCGGGAAGACCTCGCAGAAGGTGACCGGGGTCGGCAGTCCGGCCACCGGGGTGACCCAGCGGTCGTCGACGCCGAAGTCGCGCAGCGCCTGGTGCAGATAGGCGCCGAACGGGTCGTCGCCCGTACGGGTGATCACGGCGGTGTGCCGGCCGAGCCGGGCCGCGGCGACCGCCACGTTCGCCGCCGACCCGCCGAGGAACTTGCCGAAGGACGACACCTGGGCGAGCGGGACACCGGTTTGCAGCGGGTAGAGGTCCACTCCGATCCGCCCCATGGTGATCAGGTCGTAGGCCATCGGCTTCCCTTCGTCATGGCTCTCCCCGGCTTTCTAGTCCCGCACGGCGAACCCTGTCAATAGTTTGTCCAGACATTCGGACCAGTCCTTGACAGCCTCTCCGAACGGCCGCACGCTGGCGCCCATGACGTCGCTGTCACCCTCCTCCTCACTGTCCCGTATCCGCATCGGTTCGGCGCCCGACTCCTGGGGCGTGTGGTTCCCCGACGACCCCCGGCAGGTGCCCTGGCAGCGCTTCCTCGACGAGGTGGCCGACTCCGGCTACGAGTGGATCGAGCTGGGTCCCTACGGCTATCTGCCCAGCGACCCCGCGGTGCTCGCCGAGGAGACCGCACGGCGCGGACTGAAGGTGTCGGCCGGCACCGTCTTCACCGGCCTGCACCGCGGGGCGGCCGTGTGGGACACGACCTGGGAGCACGTGTCGGACATCGCGGCCCTGACCCGGGCGATGGGCGCCCGCCATCTGGTCGTCATCCCCTCCTTCTGGCGGGACGACAAGACGGGCCAGGTGCTGGAGCCGTCCGAACTGACGGCCGAGCAGTGGCGGAACCTGACCTCGCTGACCGAACGGCTCGGGCGGGAGGTGCGGGAGCGGTACGGGCTGACGATCGTCGTCCATCCGCACGCCGACACCCACATCGACAGCGAGGAGAACGTCAGCCGTTTCCTCGACGGCACGGACTCCGAGCTGGTGTCGCTGTGCCTGGACACCGGGCACTACGCGTACTGCGGCGGGGACAGCGTCAAGCTGATCGAGACGTACGGGGAACGGATCGGGTACCTGCATCTCAAGCAGGTGGATCCGGCGGTCCTGGCGGACGTACGGGCCGGGGGGACGCCGTTCGGGCCCGCCGTGGCACAGGGTGTGATGTGCGAACCCCCGCGGGGCGTCCCGGAGCTGGGTCCTGTGCTGGATGCAGCGCGGCGGCTGGGGGTCGATCTGTTCGCGATCGTGGAGCAGGACATGTATCCGTGCGAGCCGGACGCTCCGCTGCCCATCGCCCGGCGGACTCGGGCCTTCCTTCGGTCGTGCGGGGTGTAGGGGCGCTCGCCGGGGTGCCGGGTTCCGTCCGCTGCGGGTGATTCGCGTTCCGGGCCGCCCACGCGATGTCGACTGATCCGGGACCGCGTGGTTTTCACGGGCCCCGGGACCGCCCCGGCGTACGCCTTTGCGGCGGCCGTGTCACAAACAACGCCTCCGTGTCACACATGTCGCATGTACGCGCGTGCTGCGTCACATGGTGACGACAGGCCCTGTCCCGCGGTCACTCTGCGTCGTTCACCGGGCGCAGGCTTGTGATCGCCAGCGCAGCGCCCGGCTCCCCCGACGACCGCCCCCGGTCGCCGCTGCGGCGCGCGCAGGGAGGTGCAACTCATGACCGACCGAAGGCTCTGGTCCTACAAGGAGATCGCGGCGCACATCAGAGTGCAGCCCGACACCGTGCGGTCCTACCGCAAGCACGGGTTGCTGCCCCCTCCCGACCATGTGGAGGGCGGCAAACCCTACTGGTACGCGGACACGGTCCGCGCCTGGGTGGCCTCCCGGCCGCGCAACCGCGGCCGCATGTGACTCCGGCGTCGATCGACCACGCCCCACCTGCCGTACGGGGCACGGTCGCTCCGGGTTCGCGGCCGAGGGCGTACACCGCAGGTGCGCAGTCGGCCTCAGCTCCACGGCTCGATGACCGTGACCCCGGCCCCCGGCGCCGTACCCATCGCCGCCAGGGCCGCCGGTGCCGCGTCGAGCGTGATGGTGGACGTCACCAGGAGGTCGGGGCGCAGAACACCGGAGCGGACCAGGCGGAGCATGCCGGGATACGCGTGGGCCGCCATGCCGTGGCTGCCGAGGAGTTCGAGCTCCAGGGCGACGGCGCGGGCCAGCGGGACGGGCGTGGTGCCGTCGGCCGAGGGCAGCAGCCCGACCTGGATGTGCCGGCCGCGGCGGCGCAGGCCGTTCACGGAGGCCACGCAGGTCGCGGGCGAGCCCAGAGCGTCCAGGGAGAGATGGGCGCCGCCGTCGGTCAGCCGGCGGACGGCCGCGGCCGGGTCCGGCACACCGGTCGCGTCCAGGCATGCGGCGGCGCCGAACTTCCGCGCCAGATCGAGGGCCTGGGGTGACACGTCGACGGCGACCACCCGCGCCCCGCAGGCCGCAGCGATCATCACCGCCGACAGCCCGACCCCGCCGCACCCGTGCACCGCGACCCACTCCCCCGCCGCCACCCGGCCCTGCTGCACCACCGCGCGGAAGGCGGTGGCGAAACGACAGCCGAGGGCGGCGGCGGTGGCGTACGCCATGTCGTCCGGGATCGCGATCAGGTTGACGTCGGCGTGGCCGAGCGCCACGTATTCGGCGAAGGAGCCCCAGTGGTGGAAGCCCGGCTGGGTCTGGCGTTCGCACACCTGCTGGTCGCCCGCCGAGCAGGCCGGGCAGGTGCCGCAGGCGCAGACGAACGGCACGGTGACCCGGTCGCCGGGCCGCCACCCGGTCACCCGGGAACCCACCGTCTCGACGACGCCGGCGAGTTCGTGCCCGGGCACGTGCGGCAACGCGATGTCGGGGTCGTGTCCCATCCAGCCGTGCCAGTCGCTTCGGCACAGGCCGGTGACCTCCACCCGGACGACCACGCCGTGCTCCGCGGGTTCTGGATCGGGTACGTCCCGCACCTGGGCGGGGGCGCCGTACCGGTCGAAGACGACGGCTCGCATGCGCGCTCCTTTCGGAAACCTCCGCGAAGACTAGAGGGCCCGGGCGCCGCCGGGTTGTGTGGCCGGTTCCGGTTCGTGCGTGCCGGTCGCGCCGTCCCCCGCGCTCCCCTGGTGCGCTTGAGGCTCGCCTTCACTGAGCCCGAACCGTTCGTGAAGGCGGCGCAAGGGGGCCGGCGCCCACCACGTGGCCCTGCCCGTGAGGCGCATGATCGCCGGGACCAGCAGACTGCGCACCACCATCGCGTCCATCAGCACGGCGAGCGCGATGCCCAGTCCGAGCATCTTGGTGTTGGTCACCCGTGAGGTGCCGATGGCGACCATGACCACCGCGAGGATGACCGCCGCCGCGGTGATAAGCCCGCCGGTGCGCTGGAGTCCGTGGCGCACGGCCGCGTCATGGTCGCCCGTGCGGTCGTACTCCTCCTTGATGCGGGAGAGCAGGAACACGCCGTAGTCCATGGACAGTCCGAAGGCCACGCAGAACATCAGCACGGGCAGGGTCGTCTCGATGGAGCCGGAGCTGGTGAAACCGAGCGCACCGGAGAGATGGCCGTCCTGGAAGACCCAGACCAGGGCGCCGAACATCGCCGTCAGGCTGAGCGCGTTGAGCACCACGGCCTGCACGGGTATCAGCACGCTGCCGGTGAGCAGGAAGACCAGGAGCAGGGTGACGACGGCGATGAACGCGGCCGCCCAGGGCAGGCGCTGGGCTATCGCATGCTTGGTGTCGACGAGCACGGCGGCCGTGCCGGTCACCTTGGTGCCGAAGGGGGCGTCCAGCGAGCGCAGGTCACCGACCAGGCGCTGGGCCGGGTCGTCGACCGCCTCGCCCTTCGGCTGGACCGTGAAGTAGGCCGTGTCCCCCTTGACGAGCGGGCCGTCCACGCGGGCCACCTCGGGCAGCGCGGCCACCTGCTGTTTGTAGCCGGCGTACTGGGCCTCGGTGGCGCTTCCCTCGGCGAGGATCTCCAGGCCGCTCCCGGGGTTGCCCGGGAAGCCGTCGCGGATGTGCTCCTGCACCACATGGGACTCGGCGGTGGAGGGCAGCTGACGGTCGTCGGCGGTGCCGAACTTCACGCCGAGGAAGGGCAGTCCCAGGGTGACGAGGAGGACGGTGGTGCCGAGAGCGAAGAGCGGGGCGCGGCGCATCACCAGGCCGGCGGTCCGCGCCCAGGCCGTCCGCTCGGCGGGTTTCGGCTCGCGGCGCCCTTGGAACAGGCGGCGCAGGTCGAGCGAGTTGACCCGGTGGCCGAGCAGGACCAGGGCGGCCGGGAGCAGGATCAGGGCGGCGGCCGCGGCGAGCAGGACCACCGCGATGCCGGCGTAGGCGAAGGACCGCAGGAAGTACTGCGGGAAGACCATCATCGCGGCCAGGGACACGGCCACCGTGAGGGCGGAGAAGAGCACCGTGCGCCCGGCGGTGCGCAGGGTCGCGGCGACGGCCGTCAACGGGTCGGCGCCCGTGGACAGTTCCTCGCGATAGCGGCGGACGATGAACAGGGCGTAGTCGATGGCCAGGCCGAGACCGAGGGCCGTGGTGAGGTTGAGCGCGAAGACGGAGACATCGGTGAAGGACGTCAGAGCGCGCAGGACGGCGTTGGTGCCGAGGATGGCCACGATGCCGATGCCGAGCGGCAGCAGGGCGGCGATCGCGCTGCCGAAGACCATCACGAGCAGCACGAGCGTGATCGGCAGCGCGATCAGCTCGGCGCGGGCCAGGTCCTCCTTGATGACCGTCTGCATCTCGTGCCGGACGGCGACGATGCCACCGATCTTCACCCGGACCGGGCCGTGCGTGCCCCGGTAGTGCGGGGCGATGCGGTCGAGCGTCCTGCCCATCGCGTTGTCGTCGCCGGTGATGCGGGCGGCGATCAGCGCCTCGTGGCCGTCCGCTGCGCGCAGCGCCGGTGACCGGCCCTGCCAGTAGGAGCCGACGCCGGTCACGCCCTTCTCCCCGGCCAGCCGGGCGGCCAGGTCGCGGGCCTCGGCGGTGACCGCCGGAGCGTCGACGGAGGCGCGGCCGGAGTCGACCAGGAGCAGCAGGTTCGGCTGGGAGGCGGGGAACTCGCGCTCCAGCGCCTTGGTGGCGTACGTCGACTCGGCTGCCGGGTCCTCCCAGCCGCCGCTGCCGAGACGGTCCGCGACCCCGCTGCCGGCCAGCACGGCGAGCGCCGTGAGCACCAGGGCCACGAGCAGGGACAGGCGTGGCCGGGCGGTCACGAAGCGGGTGTGGCGGCCGGGACGGGGCGGCGCACCGCCCGGCGCCCCCTCCGCCGCCTGCGCTGGCGTGTTGACTTCGGTCATCGTGCGGTGTCCCCTTCACCGTGGCCCATGTCCGCGCAGACAGGCAGCATGGGCCGCTCATTGCCATAGACTGGCAAACACGAGAGATCGCTCGCGTTTCTCCAGAATGCGAGCGAGCGCTCGCGTTTGTCAATGACCTTCGGGAGAGCTGGGGATAACGCGTGTCCGACACCTCGGAGACCTCGGACACCTCGGAGCAGGAGCAGCCGAGGGAGAAGGAGCAGCCGCGCCGTCGGCAGGCCCGCGGCGAGCGCCGCATCGCCCAGCTGCTCCAAGCGGCCGCCCGGGTCTTCTGCACCACCGGCTACACCGCCGCCAGCACCAACGCCATCGCCCGCGAGGCGGGCGTCTCGCCCGGCACGCTCTACCAGTTCTTCCCGAACAAGGAGGCGATCGCGCTCGAGCTGGGCGACCGGCTCGTCCACGAGATGCGGGAGACCTACGGCGAGGCGCTGGCTCCCGTCGACCCCGCCACCTCGCTGGAGACGGCCGTCGGCTCCGCCATCGACCGGTTCATGGCCTTCAACACCGAGCACCCGGTCTTCTTCACGCTGATGCACGGCCCCGACATCCCGGGCCGGATGGCCGAGACGCACGACCAGCTGCACTCCACCCTGACCGGCCGGATCGAGGACCTGCTCGCCTCCCTCATGCCCGGCGCCTCCCCGCCCGACGTCACCCGCACGGCACATGTCTGCCTCGGCATCTACAAGTCGGGCCTGGAGCTGGTTCTCGCCCACGAGGGCGCCGAGCGCGCCGCCTACGTCCAGGAGATCAAGACCGTTCTGATCCGCTACCTGGAACCGCTGGTGGGCGACCGGATCGGCCGCCGGTGATCCACGCGGGCCGCCCACCGACAGCTCACCCATGAGGACATCCGCCCGCGGGTGACCCCAGGGGCCCACCCGGACTGCGACGACCGGCACATCTGCCTAGGCTGCGGATGAATCGCCCAGAATCGCCCAGACGTTGTCCGAGGGGACCCCCGTGAGTCACTCCCCGCCTCCCGGCACGCCCAAGGCCCGCATTCCCGGCCCCCAGCAACCGCCACCGCCGTACCCCCGCATCGGCGCGGGTCTGTGGCGGCGCAGTCTGGCCGGTGGACTCGCCCTGTGGGCGCTGACCGCGTGGGGCACGTACGAGACGCGGGACAGCACGCTGCTGCCGACACCGATCCTGCTCGGCAGCCTTCTCGTGCCGGTCGCCTTCGTGCTGTGGGCGTACGAGCGGCACGGCCGCGACCTGGGCGTCAGCGCGATCCTGGGCTGTTTCCTGGCCGGCGGGACCCTCGGCGCGCTCGGCGCCTCGCCGATGGAGGCGCATCTGCCGCCCGCCTCCCTCACCACGTCCGCCGGCGTCGCCCTGGTCGAGGAGGCGGCGAAGCTCGCGGCGCTGATGTTCGCGCTGCGGCGGCAGCCGGCCGTCCGCGGACTGCGCGCCGGACTGGTGCTCGGCGCGGCCGTCGGATTCGGCTTCGCCGCCCTGGAGAGCGCCGGGTACGCCTTCGCCGCGGCCGTCGGCACGAACGGGACCGATCTGCGCGCCCTGCTGGAGACGGAGATGCTGCGCGGGGTACTCGCCCCCTTCGGGCACGGGCTGTGGACCGCGATCGCCGGCGGCGTCCTGCTGTCCCGGCGCCGCCTGAACGGTTGCTTCCGCCTCACCCCGCCGGCCGTCGGCGCGTACCTGGGAGTCGCCCTTCTGCACGCGCTGTGGAACGCCACGCACGGCCTCGCGATCTGGGCGGTCGCCCGGCTGACCGGCACCGGGCTGGAGAGGCGGCTGTTCGCGCTGGAGCACCTCGTACGGCCGAGTCCCGAACAGGAAGACCTGTTCACGCTGTTCTCCGTCGGCGGGCTGGCCCTGGTGGCGCTGGCCGGGGTCGGCTGGGTGCGGGAACTGGTCCGCCGGGACACCTCTTGGAGAAATACCCCCTAGGGGTATAGTGTGAGAAACGTGGGGTTCCCTCGCGGGCCCCAGTCGCCCCACCCGCCTCGACGAGGAGTAACGACATGACCGCCCACACCGACACTCCGGGCTCCGTCACCACCGTCTACAAGGTGACCGGCATGAGCTGCGGCCACTGCGAGGGCTCCGTCTCCGGCGAGGTCTCCCGGATCCCCGGCGTCACCTCCGTGAAGGCCGTCGCGTCGACCGGCGAGGTGACCGTGGTCTCCGCGGCCCCGCTGGACGACGAGGCCGTGCGCGACGCCGTCGACGAGGCCGGCTTCGAGCTGGCCGGCAAGGCCTGAGGCGCACGACAGGGTCTGAGCGAGAGGGCTCGAACGACCGGTCCCGCACCGCGAGCAGGGACCCGAAACCTTTCCCCGACCGGACCGTGCCGACCAGCTGATACTGGATCCGTACCGTCCGGTCCGATGTCTGGAGTCCGGACATGACCAGCACCACCGCAGAGAGCGCGACCACGCAGAAGGCGGCCGCGATAGCCGGCACCTCCGAGGTCGAGCTGCTGATCGGCGGGATGACCTGCGCCTCCTGTGCGGCGCGGGTGGAGAAGAAGCTCAACCGGATGGAGGGCGTCAGCGCCACCGTCAACTTCGCCACCGAGAAGGCGAAGATCGCCTTCGGCGAGGGCGTCCGGGTGGCCGACCTGATCGCCACCGTGGAGAAGACGGGCTACACCGCCGAGGAGCCGGCGCCACCGGAGCCCGGACCCGAGGCGGCCCCGCAAACCCCCGGGCGCGACCCCGAACTCGGCGCCCTCGGCCACCGCCTGCTCGTCTCCGCACTGCTCGCGGCGCCCGTGGTCCTGCTCGCGATGATCCCGGCGCTGCAGTTCGACAACTGGCAGTGGCTCTCCCTCACCCTCGCGGCACCCGTCGTCGTCTGGGGCGGCGCGCCCTTCCACCGGGCCGCGTGGACCAGCGCCCGGCACGGCGCCGCCACCATGGACACCCTGGTCTCCGTCGGCACGCTGGCCGCGTTCGGCTGGTCGCTGTGGGCGCTCTTCTTCGGTGACGCGGGCATGCGGGGCATGCACGACGAGCTCCGCCTGACCGTCTCGCGCATGGACGGCACCTCCACCATCTACCTGGAGGTCGCCGCCGGAGTCGTCGCGCTGATCCTGCTCGGCCGTTATCTGGAGGCCCGTTCCAAGCGACGGGCGGGCGCGGCCCTGAAGGCGCTGATGGAACTGGGCGCCAAGGACGTGGCGCTCCTGCGCGACGGCCGCGAGACACGCGTCCCGGTGTCGTCCCTGGCCGTCGGCGACCGGTTCGTCGTGCGGCCCGGCGAGAAGATCGCCACCGACGGCACGGTGACCGAGGGCGTCTCCGCCGTCGACGCCTCCATGCTGACCGGCGAGTCGGTGCCGGTGGACGTCGGGCCCGGCGACCCGGTCACCGGCGCCACGGTCAACGCGGGTGGCCGGCTGGTCGTCGAGGCCACCCGGGTCGGCGCCGACACCCAGCTGGCGAGGACGGCGAAGCTGGTCGAGGAGGCCCAGAACGGCAAAGCCGAGGTGCAGCGGCTCGCCGACCGCATCTCCGGGGTGTTCGTCCCGGTCGTCATCCTCATCGCGCTGGGCACCTTCGCCGTCTGGCTGAGCGCGACCGATGACACGGTCGCCGCGTTCACCGCCGCCGTCGCCGTCCTGATCATCGCCTGCCCCTGTGCGCTGGGCCTCGCCACCCCGACCGCGCTGATGGTCGGCACCGGCCGGGGTGCCCAGCTCGGCATCCTCATCAAGGGCCCCGAGGTCCTGGAGTCCACGCGCCGCGTCGACACGGTCGTTCTGGACAAGACCGGGACCGTCACCACCGGCCGGATGACGCTGCAGGCGGTGTACGCGGCCGACGGCGAGGACGAGAAGGAGCTGCTGCGGCTCGCGGGCGCCCTGGAACACGCCTCCGAGCACCCCGTCGCCCGCGCGATAGCCGCCGGCGCCGAGGAGCGGGCCGGAAGACTCCCCGAGGTCGAGTTCTTCGAGAACGTCCCCGGGCGGGGCGTACGCGGACGCGTGGAAGGCCACGAAGTGACCGTGGGGCGCCTGTACGACGAGCTCCCGCAGGAGCTCGCCCGCGCGGCGCGCGAGGCCGAGCAGGAGGGCCGTACGGCCGTCGTGGCCGGCTGGGACGGGCGGGCCCGCGGGGTCCTCGCCGTCGCCGACGCGATCAAGGAGTCCAGCGCCGAGGCGGTGCGCGAACTGCGCGGCCTCGGACTCACCCCGGTGCTGCTCACCGGTGACAACCGGACGGTCGCGGAGGCGGTCGCGAAGGCGGTCGGCATCGACACCGGGAACGTGTTCGCCGACGTGCTCCCCGAGGACAAGGTGGACGTCGTACGACGGCTGCAGCGCGGGGGGCGGACCGTGGCGATGGTCGGCGACGGCGTCAACGACGCGGCCGCGCTCGCCACCGCCGATCTGGGCCTCGCCATGGGCACCGGCACGGACGCGGCGATCGAGGCCGGCGACCTGACCCTGGTGCGCGGGGACCTGCGGGTGGCCGCCGACGCCATCCGGCTCTCCCGGCGGACGCTGGCCACGATCAAGGGGAACCTGGCGTGGGCCTTCGGCTACAACGTGGCCGCACTGCCGCTGGCCGCCGCCGGGCTGCTCAATCCCATGATCGCCGGCGCCGCGATGGCCTTCTCCTCGGTCTTCGTGGTGACCAACAGCCTGCGGCTGCGCCGCTTCCGCTGAAGTCCCGCGAGGTTACCGGCGGTTAGCCGCAGTCGAAGTAAGAGACCCCCTAGAGTCCGGCGCGAGCCTCACATAAGCTCTTCACAAGGCTCGCGCATCATCCTTACGCTTGGGCCCCGATCGCCGTATCGGGGCTCTTGCGTACCTAAAGGACATATGCAAGAGACGCAGATCACAGTGATGCGAACGTAACCATCGAAGGGGTTCGAAGGTCTAAGTTGGCGATGTCAGAGCAGCGTCTTGGGGGGCGCTGACTGGCATCTGGGGATGTCTTGGGGGACTTCCTCAGAGATGCGTTGCCGGGGCACGCGCGACGGGAAGCTTTGAGCGGCCCTCCCAGCGTGCGTTGTCCCGGCAGATCGCACCGTGTCACTGGAGCGGGACGAGTTTTGCTCGTTCTGCTCACAGACAGCGGTTCAGGCGCTGTCCTCTCCGAGCGCCCGGCCGGATCCCGTGGGGGGAATCCGCACCGGGACATGGGAAGGCGCCCTGGTCGTCGGCCCGTGGGGGGACCGGCGTCTCAGGGCGCCTTCCGCTTACTCTTCGCTTGCCAGGCCTCGCCTGCCGGGTTCCGCTCGCCCGGCTCGGCTGTCAGCCTTCCCCTGCAGCACTGATTCAGGGCCCGCCTCCCGGGCAGGCCCTGTCACTCAGTGCGCGCTCAGCGCTCCTCGACCGGCACGAAGTCGCGCTCGACGACACCCGTGTAGATCTGGCGGGGGCGGCCGATGCGCGAGCCCGGCTCCTTGATCATCTCGGTCCACTGGGCGATCCAGCCCGGCAGACGGCCGAGGGCGAACAGGACCGTGAACATCTCGGTCGGGAAGCCCATGGCCCGGTAGATCAGACCGGTGTAGAAGTCGACGTTCGGGTACAGCTTGCGCTCGACGAAGTAGTCGTCGGAAAGCGCGTGCTCCTCCAGCTTCAGGGCGATGTCGAGGAGCTCGTCCTCCTTGCCCAGCGCGGAGAGGACGTCGTGCGCGGCGGCCTTGATGATCTTGGCGCGGGGGTCGAAGTTCTTGTAGACCCGGTGGCCGAAGCCCATCAGGCGGACGCCGTCCTCCTTGTTCTTCACCTTGCGGATGAAGGTGTCGACGTCGGCGCCGGAGTCGCGGATGCCCTCGAGCATCTCCAGCACGGACTGGTTGGCGCCGCCGTGCAGCGGGCCCCACAGCGCGCTGATGCCGGCCGAGATCGACGCGAACATGTTGGCCTGCGAGGAACCGACCAGGCGGACCGTGGAGGTCGAGCAGTTCTGCTCGTGGTCGGCGTGCAGGATCAGCAGCTTGTCCAGCGCGGCGACGACGACCGGATCGAGGTCGAACTCCTGCGCCGGGACCGAGAAGGTCATGCGCAGGAAGTTCTCGACGTAACCGAGGTCGTTGCGCGGGTAGACGAACGGGTGGCCGATCGACTTCTTGTACGCGTACGCCGCGATCGTCGGGAGCTTGGCGAGCAGCCGGATCGTGGAGAGGTCGCGCTGCTTCTCGTCGAACGGGTTGTGGCTGTCCTGGTAGAAGGTGGACAGCGCCGAGACGACCGACGACAGCATGGCCATCGGGTGGGCGTCGCGCGGGAAGCCCTTGTAGAAGTTCTTGACGTCCTCGTGCAGCAGGGTGTGCCGCGTGACGTCGTTCTTGAACGTCGTCAGCTCGTCGACGGTGGGCAGCTCGCCGTTGATCAGCAGGTACGCCACCTCGAGGAAGGTGGAGCGCTCGGCCAGCTGCTCGATGGGGTAGCCGCGGTAGCGGAGGATGCCCGCCTCGCCGTCGAGGTAGGTGACAGCGGATTTATAGGCGGCCGTGTTGCCGTAACCGCTGTCCAGAGTCACCAGACCGGTCTGGGCGCGGAGCTTCCCGATGTCGAAGCCCTTGTCGCCGACGGTGCTGTCGACCACCGGGTAGGTGTACTCGCCGTCGCCGTACCGCAGTACTACAGAGTTGTCGCTCACGTCTTCCCTCACCGACGTAGTGCCTCATCTTCGAGGTGCCCTGACTGTCTCTACCATCCCCCATTTGGCTCAGGAGAGTGCACTCGGGGTCGACCATTGGGCCTATTGGCGGCACTCAGTGCCGCCAACCTGCCATCCTGCCCCCTCCGAACGGCATCTGGAAGTGCTCTGTGACCTTCACGACTCATTTGATCGATCATTTTTTGTGATGCGGTTCGACGCCCCTGCTCAGGGGCGGTCAGCAGCCGCGAAGCCTGAAGTCCAGTGCCGTACAGCGCCGCCCCGCCGACACCGTGCGCACCGCCTGTCCGATCGCCTTGCGTGAACCGACGAGGACAACCAGTCGTTTCGCCCGTGTCACCGCCGTGTACAGGAGGTTCCGCTGAAGCATCATCCATGCTCCGGTGGTGACGGGGATCACCACAGCGGGATATTCACTCCCCTGCGAACGGTGGATGGTCACGGCGTACGCATGGGCCAGTTCGTCCAGTTCGTCGAATTCGTACGGAACCTCCTCGTCCTCGTCCGTCAGCACCGTGAGCCGCTGGTCGACCGGATCGAGCGAGGTGACGACGCCCACGGTGCCGTTGAAGACACCGTTCTTCCCTTTCTCGTAATTGTTGCGAATCTGGGTGACCTTGTCGCCGACCCGGAAGACCCGACCGCCGAACCGCTTCTCCGGCAGATCGGGCCGGCCGGGGGTGACGGCCTGCTGGAGCAGCCCGTTGAGCACTCCCGCACCCGCCGGCCCCCGGTGCATCGGCGCGAGCACCTGGACGTCCCGGCGCGGGTCGAGCCCGAACCTGGCCGGGATCCGACGCGCCGCCACGTCCACGGTGAGCCGCCCCGCCTCCTCCGTATCGTCCTCCACGAAGAGGAAGAAGTCCTTCAGCCCGTCGGTCAGCGGATGCTGTCCGGCGTTGATCCGGTGCGCGTTGGTGACGACACCGGACTGCTGGGCCTGCCGGAAGACACGGGTGAGCCGGACGGCGGGAACGGGACCGCCCTCGGCGAGCAGATCCCGGAGGACCTCGCCCGCGCCGACGCTGGGCAGCTGGTCGACGTCTCCCACGAAGAGCAGATGGGCGCCCGGCGGTACGGCCTTGACCAGCTTGTTGGCGAGCAGCAGGTCGAGCATGGAGGCCTCGTCGACGACGACCAGGTCGGCGTCGAGCGGCCGGTCCCGGTCGTACGCCGCGTCCCCGCCGGGCTTGAGCTCCAGCAGCCGGTGGACGGTCGAGGCCTCGGCGCCGGTCAGCTCCGCCAGGCGCTTCGCGGCACGCCCGGTGGGAGCGGCGAGCAGGACCTTGGCGCGCTTGGCGCGGGCCAGCTCCACGATCGAGCGGACGGTGAAGGACTTGCCGCAGCCGGGGCCTCCGGTCAGGACGGCCACCTTTTCGGTCAGCGCGAGCCTGACCGCGGCCTCCTGTTCGGGGGCGAGGTCGGCACCGGTGCGGGATCTCAGCCAGCCGAGCGCCTTGTCCCAGTCCACGTCCCGGAAGGCGGGCATCCGGTCCTGGTCGGTGCGCAGCAGACGCAGCAGGTGGGAGGAGAGGGAGAGCTCGGCGCGGTGGAAGGGGACGAGGTAGACGGCGCTGACGGGTTCGTCGCCGTCCGGCCCTGGGACCTTCTCCCGTACGACCCCGGGGTCCGCGCCGTCCTCCGGTGGCAGGGCCAGCTCGGCGAGGCACTCGATGACAAGCCCGGTGTCGACGGCGAGCAGTTTCACGGCGTCGGAGATCAGCCGCTCCTCGGGAAGGAAGCAGTGACCCTGGTCGGCGGACTGGGACAAGGCGTACTGCAGCCCGGCCTTCACCCGCTCCGGGCTGTCGTGCGGGATGCCGACGGACCGGGCGATCTTGTCGGCGGTGAGGAAGCCGATGCCCCAGACGTCGGCGGCGAGCCGGTAGGGGTGGTTCCTGACGACGGAGATCGACGCGTCGCCGTACTTCTTGTAGATCCGGACGGCGATGGACGTCGACACCTCGACGGTCTGGAGGAAGAGCATGACCTCCTTGATCGCCTTCTGCTCCTCCCAGGCGTCTGCGATCTTCTTGGTCCGTTTGGGGCCGAGGCCCGGCACCTCGACGAGCCGCTTGGGCTCCTCCTCGATGATCCTCAGCGTGTCCAGCCCGAAGTGCTGCGTGATGCGGTCGGCGAAGACCGGCCCGATCCCCTTGACCAGCCCCGATCCCAGGTAGCGCCGGATGCCCTGGACGGTGGCGGGCAGGACCGTCGTGTAGTTCTCCACGTGGAACTGCTTGCCGTACTGGGCGTGGGACCCCCAGCGCCCCTCCATGCGCAGCGACTCCCCGACCTGGGCACCGAGCAGTGCGCCGACCACCGTGAGCAGGTCACCGGCACCTCTTCCCGTGTCGACCCGGGCGACCGTGTAGCCGTTCTCCTCGTTGGCGTACGTGATCCGCTCCAGCACGCCTTCGAGCACGGCGAGCCGGTGCTCGGTCGTGGGGTTCCCCGCGCGGTTGGACATGATCCGACCGTACATGCGGCGTCTGACACCGGGCACCGCCTCGTCCCGGCGCCCTCGGACGGGCCTACGGGTGGCTCGGCGCGTGGGCGCACCAGCGGCGCCGGACGGGAACGGACTCGCCGCAGCTTCCTTCCAGCGCGGGCGGGCGGCCGTGGGCCAGGACCGGTCCCCTTCGAAGGGCACTCCCCCAGCAGGTCACGCCTCGACGTGAGCGGCTCCGAGCGGCTTCGACGGCGGACAACGGCGGACGCTGGACGGGCGGGCGTACGGCGGAGGGGCCGTGGTGACACCATGGGGCGCACCTCGGGTGACGGCCGTCCGCCCCGGGTCGTCTCTCAGGGGAGTCAACTGATGTATGACTACGACCTGTTGGTCGTGGGTTCGGCCAACGCCGACCTGGTGATCGACGTCGCGCGGCGGCCGGCCGCCGGTGAGACGGTGCTCGGCGGCGACCTGACCGTCCACCCGGGAGGCAAGGGCGCCAACCAGGCGGTCGCGGCCGCCCGGCTCGGCGCGGCCACGGCCCTGCTGGCCCGGGTCGGTGACGACGCCTACGGCCGGCTGCTCCTCGACTCCCTGCACGCGGCCGGCGTCGACACGGTCGGTGTGCTGGTGGGCGGGGCGCCGACGGGCGTCGCACTGATCACCGTGGACCCCTCCGGAGACAACAGCATCGTGGTGTCACCGGGGGCGAACGCGCGGCTCACCGCGGCGGACGTCCGGGCGGCCGTCAGCCTGTTCCTGGCCTCGCGGGTGGTGTCGGCGCAGCTGGAGGTCCCCCTGGAGACGGTCGTGGAGGTCGTACGGAACCTGTCCCCGGACGGCCGCTTCGTGCTGAACCCGTCGCCGCCGCGGCCCCTGCCCTCGGAGGTGCTGGCGGTCTGCGACCCGCTGATCGTGAACGAGCACGAGGCCCGGGTGATCCTCGGCGACGCCTGTGTGAGCGAGGACCCGGCGGACTGGGCGCGGCTGCTGCTGGCCAAGGGGCCGCGCTCGGTGGTGGTGACGCTGGGCGCGCAGGGCGCGCTGGTGTGCGACGACTCCGGGGTGACGCCGGTGGCGTCGGTGAAGGTGGACACGGTCGACACCACGGGCGCCGGCGACGCGTTCGCGGCCGCGCTGGCCTGGAAGCTGGGGACGGGTGCCGCACTGGCCGACGCGGCGGCCCATGCCGTCCGGGTGGGCGCCGCGGCCGTGACGAAGCGGGGCGCGCAGGAGTCGTACCCGACGGCGGAGGAGGTCGACGCCCTGTGAAGCAGGCGGGGACCTCGGCCGCCCCCTGACCGGCGCGCCGGGTGCGCCGGGTGACGACCGACGACTTCGAGGGGGCGTGCACCGGCCCGTCGGCCTGGGCACGCCCCCTCGGCTTTCCCCTCCGTGCCGGAACCCCGTGAATCCCCCCCGGGTCCCCTCCCGGGTTCCGACGACAGGTACGACACTCCCGGCCCGGAAAGGGTTGCAGGGTTTCTCGGGTTTTTTCGCTAGGAGACGTGTTCGGCGAAGCGTGCGGCCGTCTCCCGCAGCACCTCGCGGCCGTCGCGGGCCCACAGAGCCTCGTTGAACAGCTCGACCTCGATGGGGCCGGTGTAGCCGGCGGCCTCCACATACCCCCTCCACTCCCGCATGTCGACGGCTCCGTCGCCGAGCTGGCCCCGGCCGTCGAGGACGCCCGCAGGCAGCGGGGTGGTCCAGTCAGCGAGCTGGAAGGCGTGGATGCGCCCCGTCGCGCCCGCCCGGGCGATCTGCCCGGGCGCCCCGTCGTCCCACCAGACGTGGTAGGTGTCCACCGCGATGCCCACCTGGTCGGCCGGAAAGCGTTCCGCGAGGTCCAGCGCCTGGGCCAGCGTGGAGAGGACACAGCGGTCGGCGGCGTACATCGGGTGCAGCGCCTCCAGGGCGAGTCGTACGCCGTGCTGCCCGGCGAACGGACCCAGTTCGGCGAGGGCGTCGGCGATCCGCTCCCGCGCCCCGCGCAGATCCCTGGAGCCCGCGGGCAGGCCGCCGGAGACCAGCAGCAGGGTGTCCGTGCCGAGGGCCGCCGCTTCCTCGACCGCCCGCCGGTTGTCGTCCAGGGCGCGGGCACGCGCCGCCGGATCGATCGCCGTGAAGAAGCCGCCGCGGCACAGCGACGTCACCGCCAGGCCCGCGCCCCGCACCAGCTTCGCGGTCGCCTCGACACCGTGGGCCCGCACCGGCTCCCGCCACAGACCCACGCCCGGAACGCCCAGCTCCAGGCAGGCCTCGGCAAGCTCCGGCAAGGTCAGCTGCCTGACGGTCATCTGGTTGATGCTCAAGCGCGCGAGATCGGTCACTGGTCCACTCCGTACAGCGACAGCAGGGTCTTCATCCGCTCCTCGGCGAGCCCGGGGTCGGGGAACAGGCCGAGGCCGTCGGCGAGTTCGTAGGCGCGGGTGAGGTGCGGCAGGGAGCGGGCCGACTGCAGGCCGCCGACCATCGTGAAGTGCGACTGGTGACCGGCGAGCCAGGCGAGGAAGACCACGCCGGTCTTGTAGTGGCGGGTCGGGGCCTGGAAGAGGTGGCGGGACAACTCGACGGTGGGGTCGAGGAGTTCACGGAAACCCGCCGTGTCGCCCGTGTCCAGGATCCGTACCGCCTGGGCGGCCAGCGGGCCCAGCGGGTCGAAGATGCCGAGCAGGGCGTGGCTGAAGCCCGAGTCGTCGCCCGCGATCAGCTCGGGGTAGTGGAAGTCGTCGCCGGTGTAGCAGCGGACGCCTCGCGGCAGTCTGCGGCGCAGGTCGATCTCGCGCCGGGCGTCCAGGAGGGAGATCTTGACGCCGTCGACCTTGTCGGGATGCGCGGCGACGACCTGCAGGAAGGTGTCCGTCGCCGCGTCCAGGCCGGCCGACCCCCAGTAGCCCTCCAGCGCCGGGTCGAACATCGGGCCCAGCCAGTGCAGGATCACCGGTTCGGCGGACTGGCGCAGCAGGTGGCCGTAGACCTCCAGGTAGTCCTCGGGGCCGGTGGCGGCGCAGGCCAGCGCCCTGGACGCCATCAGGATCGCCTGGGCGCCCGACTCCTCGACGACCGCGAGCTGTTCCTCGTAGGCGGCGCGGATGCCGGCGAGCGTGCCGGCCGCGAGCTGGTCGGTGCCGGCCCCGCAGGCGATGCGCCCGCCGGCCGCCTTGGCCTCCGCGGCGCTGCGGCGGATCAGCTCGGCCGCGGCCGCCCAGTCCAGGCCCATGCCGCGCTGGGCGGTGTCCATCGCCTCGGCGACGCCGAGACCGTGCGCCCACAGGTGGCGGCGGAAGGCGAGGGTGGCGTCCCAGTCGACGGCCGCGGGCGAGTCGGGCGACACGTCCGCGTACGGGTCGGCCACGACATGCGCCGCCGAGAAGACCGTACGGGAGGTGAAGGGGGTGCCCGGCACGATCGCCGGCGGCTCGGCGCGGGGTTCGTACCGGCGCAACCGCCCCTGGGCGTCCGGCAGTCGGATGGTCACAGGGAGATCTCCGGGACGTCGATGCGGCGGCCCTCGGCGGAGGACCTCAGGCCCAGTTCGGCGAGCTGTACGCCGCGGGCGCCGGCCAGCAGGTCCCAGTGGTACGGGGCGTCGGCGTAGACGTGTTCGAGGAACAGCTCCCACTGGGCCTTGAAGCCGTTGCCGAATTCGGCGTTGTCCGGCACCTCCTGCCATCGGTCGCGGTGGACCTCGGTGGCGGGGACGTCCGGGTCCCAGACCGGCCTGGGGGTCACGGAGCGGTGCTGGACGCGGCACCCGCGCAGACCGGCCACCGCCGAGCCCTCGGTGCCGTCGACCTGGAACTCGACCAGTTCGTCGCGGCTCACGCGCACGGTCCAGGAGGAGTTGATCTGGGCGATCGCGCCGCCCTCGAGTTCGAAGATGCCGTACGCGGCGTCGTCGGCGGTGGCCTCGTAGGGCTTGCCCCGTTCGTCCCAGCGCTGCGGGACGTGGGTGGTGGCGAGGGCCTGGACGGACCTCACCCGGCCGAACAGCTCGCGCAGGACGTATTCCCAGTGCGGGAACATGTCGACGACGATGCCGCCGCCGTCCTCGGCGCGGTAGTTCCAGGAGGGCCGCTGGGCCGGCTGCCGGTCGCCCTCGAACACCCAGTAGCCGAACTCGCCGCGCACGGACAGGATGCGGCCGAAGAAGCCGCTGTCGACGAGCCGCTTCAGCTTCAGCAGGCCCGGCAGGAAGATCTTGTCCTGGACGACGCCGTGCTTGACGCCCTTGTCGCGGGCGAGGCGGGCGAGGCGCAGGGCACCCTCCAGCCCCGTCGCCGTCGGCTTCTCCGTGTAGACGTGCTTCCCGGCGGCGATCGCCTTGCTGAGCGCCTCCTCGCGGGCGGAGGTGACCTGGGAGTCGAAGTAGATGTCGACGGACGGGTCGGCGAGCACTGCGTCGACGTCGGTGGAGACGTGCTCCAGGCCGTGCCGTCCGGCGATCTCCTCCAGGGCGCGCTCACGGCGGCCGACCAGGATCGGCTCGGGCCACAGCACGGTGCCGTCGCCGAGGCCGAGGCCGCCCGCCTCGCGCAGGGCGAGGACCGACCGGACGAGGTGCTGGCGGTAGCCCATGCGCCCCGTCACACCGTTCATGGCGATACGCACCGTCTTGCGTGTCACGTCAGTCCCTTTCGTGGGCGCCGGACGCCCTGGATCGGTACGGCAAGCGGGTGCAGCAAGCGCTTTCTACCCTGGAGAACCTAGCCCCGGGACGGTGTCCGTACAAGACCGTGTCCCCTTCGAGTTGTTCGAGGGGGCGAACGACCGGGGGCCATGGCTTTAAGGTCTGCTCCACGGATTCCCGGAACCAGCGGCAATGCCTGGCTGTCTACGAGGGCGTACGACACGAGCGCGACCGGAGGACGACGACATGACGGTGACCCTGGCAGATGTGGCGGCCCGCGCCCAGGTCTCACCCGCGACGGTGTCGCGCGTGCTGAACGGCAACTACCCGGTGGCCGCCTCCACGCGCGAGCGGGTGCTGCGGGCGGTGGACGAGCTGGACTACGTCCTCAACGGTCCGGCGAGCGCTCTCGCCGCGGCCACGTCCGACCTGGTCGGCATCCTCGTCAACGACATCGCCGACCCGTTCTTCGGGATCATGGCGAGCGCGATCCAGGCCGAGATCGGGGGTGTCGGGGGTGGCCGGGCGGGCGGTGAGCGGCTCGCGGTGGTCTGCAACACCGGCGGCTCCCCCGAGCGCGAGCTGACGTATCTGACCCTGCTGCAGCGGCAGCGGGCGGCCGCCGTGGTGCTGACCGGCGGGGCCGTGGAGGACGCGCCGCACGCGGCGGCGGTCGCGGCCAAGCTGCGCAAGCTCACGGAGGCCGGGACCCGCGTGGTGCTGTGCGGACGGCCCCCGGCGCACCGAACCGGGGCCGTCGCCCTCACCTTCGACAACCGCGGCGGCGCCCGCCGGCTCACCGACCACCTGCTCGGCCTCGGCCACCGCCGCCTCGGCTACATCGCGGGTCCCGAGGAACGCACGACGACCCGGCACCGGCTGGAGGGCCACCGGGCGGCACTGAAGGCCGCGGGCGTCGACGAGGATCCCCGCTGGACGGTGCACGGGCGTTACGACCGCCAGTCCGGCTACGAGGCCACGCTGGAACTGCTGCGCCGCGATCCCTCCCTCACCGCCGTCGTCGCCGCGAACGACTCCGTCGCGCTGGGGGCGTGCGCGGCGCTGCGGGAGTCGGGGCTGCGGATTCCGGCCGACGTCTCGGTCGCCGGGTTCGACGATCTGCCGTTCAGCGTGGACGCGGTGCCTTCGCTCACGACGGTGCGGTTGCCGCTCGCCGAGGCGGGGGCGCGGGCCGGGCGCATCGCCATGGGCCGCGAGGACGCTCCGCCCGGAGGCATTGCCGCCGTTCAGGGGGAATTGATGGTCCGGGGGTCTTCGGGGGTACCGCGCGTGTGACCTTCCACCGCCGTTCGGGAAGTGACCGTCCCAGCGGGGGCAGTGGCGCCTCGCGCCCTGCTCCGGTCCTCGTACCAGCGCTTTCCGCTCTCATAGGCGCGCCGCGCCCTGCGCACCGCGGCGATCTGGGTGGCGAGGTGGACCCGGTGGCGCCAGGAGCTCTGGTTACCGTGGCGTACCGACATGGCGTAGGCGAAGGAGACCGGGTCACGGTCCAGGTAGTCGTCCAGTTGCTCGAACCAGGACATGCTGGTGCGCGCTGCGGCCTGGATGGGCTGCAGTTCGGCGCGGCGGTGCTGGTCGTACTCGCGCAGCGCCACCTGCGGATCCGGGTACTGCGACAGACTGTGGGCCAGCACGATCGCGTCGATCATCGCGAGCCGGGTCCCGGAGCCGAGCGTGAAGTGGGTGGTGTGCGCGGCGTCGCCGGCCAGGACGACATTGCCGTCGACCCACGTCCGGTTGCTGAGGTGCGAGAACCGCTGCCACCTCGCCGGTTCGCCGCGTGACCTGCTGATCAGGTTGTGACCGTCGAGCGCGCGGTGGAAGATCTTCTCCAGCAGCGGGACGGCGTCCTCGGGGTCGAGTGTGTCGAGGCCGAGACCCCGCCAGGTCTGCGGGGAACACTCCACGATGCAGGTGCTGATCTTCCCCTTGATCGACGGGTAGGCGTGGAACCAGATCCAGCCCGCGGGGGTCTCCTCGAAGTCGAAGACGAAGCTCTCGAACTGCCGGTCCGTGCCGAGCCAGATGTAGGGGTTGCGGCCGGTGTCCACTTCGGTGCCGAAGCGTTCGGCACGGCTCTGCCGGATGCGGCTGCCTGCGCCGTCGGCGGCCACGACGATGTCGGCCTCCGGCAGGTCCGCGGGATCGTCGAGCTTCTCGCCGTGCCGCACGTCGACGCCGAGCGCCTGTGCGCGGCGGGTCAGAATCTCCAGCAGAGCCGCGCGGCCCATGCTGTAGCCGTAGCCCCCGAAGTACGCGGTGCCGTCGTGCCGGCTGCCGTGCAGGCGGATCTCCTGGTCCTGCCAGAGCACCGAACCGGCGCTCACCGCCCGGGCACTCTCGGGGTCGTTGTGGTGCATGATGTCCAGCAGATCGTTCCAGTACACGACCCCCCAGCCGTACGTCGCCTCCGGCGGATCCCGCTCGATCACGGTGATCTCGTGTCCGGCGCCCCGCAGTTTCGCGGAGATCGCGAAGTACAGCCCGGCCGGGCCTCCACCCACACAGACGATCCTCATCCGGTCCCTCCGCCTTCACGGCCACATCGAGACATCACGGGCTCCTTCATGTGGATCCGGGTGCCCGATGGGGTCGGGCACCCGGATCCGCCTTTCGCTGTCATGGGGTTTGGGTCACGCCTGAGAGTCAGCAGCCCCAGCCGCCGCCCCAGCCCCAGCCGCCGCCCCAGCCCCAGCCGCCTCCCCAGCCGCCCCAGCCCCAGCCCCAGCCCCAGCCGCCTCCCCAGCCGCCGCCCCAGCCCCAGCCCCAGCCGCCGCCGTGGTTGTACGACGCGACAGTGTGGGTGGGCGCAGCGGTGTGGGTGGCAGCCTGAGCGGCGCCGGCTCCGGCAGCGAGGGCCAGGATCGGTGCCGAGCACACTGCGATGGCCACTCTCTTCATACGGGTGCTGTGTGCGCGCATGATGATCCCCTCTCCGGAGGGTGTGATTGATTTTCCGGCGGCCTCGACGGGCCGTCGCCTGCGCGCCGGAACCTGCGCGTAGCTCCGTGCGCCGTCCGCCACCTGCGATTCGCGCTCCGGCGACGGACCGCCACTTCCCGACAAAAGGGATATAAGTGACGTTCGATTTAAACGTACGTTGAGATCGCGTCGCCGTCAAAACGAGAGCCCGGGAGCGATCTAAAGAAAAGGTAAAGGGAGCGGACCGGGGTCCGGCTGCCAACACCCTTGCCCCGCAGGCGGATTCGCGTCTGGGCGGCCTGTCGGTCGACGCCGGCGGGCGGCGGGTCTACGCTCGCGGGTACGGCATCTCTGACGCAGTCAAACATCCGGGGGCGATCATGACCGTCCAGGACGTCCGCGCCTTCAACCGCTTCTACACGGGCGTCATCGGCGCTCTCGACCACGGCCGTCATCTCTACGCCCCGTACACCCTCACCGAAGCGCGCGTGCTGTACGAACTCGCCCAGGCCCCGCACCGGGACGTGGCCGACCTGCGCTCCCTGCTCCACCTCGACGCCGGGTATCTCAGCCGGATCCTGAACAAGTTCGAGGGCGCCGGGCTGATCGAGCGCGGTCCCTCGCAGAGCGATCCGCGCCGGCGCCGGGTGCAGCTCACGGCGCGCGGGCGGGAGGCCGCCGCCCTGCTGGACGCGCGGGCCCGGGACACGGTCGCAGCCCTGCTCGACACCGTGGCCCCGGCCGAGCGGCCACGGCTGGCGGAGGCGATGCGCACCATCCGGGACGTCCTCGGCGCGGAATCCGCGCGGTCCGCCGAGGTCGTGCTGCGCGAGCCGCGGGCCGGCGACCTCGGCTGGATCGTCCAGCGCAACGCCGCCCTCTACGCGGGCGAACACGGCTGGAACGCCGACTACGAGGGCCTGGTCGCCCGGATCGTCGCCGACTTCGCCGAGGATCACGACCCGCATCTGGAACGGGTGTGGATCGCCGAGCAGGCGGGCCGGGCGGTGGGCTGCGTGATGTGCGTACGGGACGAGGCGCCCGGTACCGCGCGGCTGCGGCTGCTCCTGGTCGAGCCCGAGGCGCGCGGGCACGGCGTCGGCGACCGGCTGGTGCGGGCCGTGATCGACTTCGCGCGCGCAGTCGGCTACCGGGAGCTGGTGCTGTGGACCAACGACGTGCTGAGCGGTGCCCGCCGGATCTACCAGCGGCACGGCTTCGTCCTGGTCGCCGAGAAACCGCACCGGTCCTTCGGCAAGGATCTCGTCGGCCAGGACTGGCGGCTGGATCTGCGCGATCCGGGCGCGTGACGAGTAGGGTCCGCCCCATGAAGCTGGCGTTCTCCACTCTCGGTGTCCCCGGCCTGCCCGTCCCTGAGGTCCTGGCGCTCGCGACCGCGCACGGATACCACGGCGTCGAACTGCGCGCCCACCCCGACGAACCGGTGCATCCCGGCCTCGCCCCCGCCCAACGCACCGCGACCGCGGACCTGTTCAAGGAGGCCGGCGTCGAGGTGCTGGGTGTCGCCGGGTACGCGCGAGTCGCCGCGCCCGGTGACGACGCGCCCGTGCTGACGGAGATCCGGGACCTGCTGCACCTCGCCCACGACCTGGGCGCGCCCTTCGTCCGGGTCCTCCCCGGTGCCGACCCCGGCCTCCCCCGCGAGGAGTCCGACGCCGTGGCCGCCCGCCGGCTGGGCACCGCGGCCGAGGACGCCGGCGCGCTGGGGGTGCGAATCCTGCTGGAGACACACGACTCGCACCGCACCGGGGCCGACGCCATCCGCGTCCTCGGCCCGGTCGGACACCGCCAGGTCGGCGCGCTGTGGGACGTGATGCACACCTGGCTGGGGGGCGAGCAGCCCGCCGACACCTACGCGGCCCTCGCCCCGCACCTCGGCTATGTGCAGGTCAAGGACATCGCCTCGGCCGAGGACACCACCCCGCTGCCGCTCGGCACGGGCGTGCTGCCCCTGACCGAGTGCGTGGACGTGCTCTGCCGGCACGGCTGGGACGGCTGGCTGTGCTGGGAGTACGAGAAGCGTTGGTACGAGGGGGCCGCACCGCTTCCGGAGCTGCTCGGGTCCGGCCGGGACCACCTGCTGAGGTTGCTGGGCGAGGCGGCCTAGCGCTCTGGGGGGCCGGGCGGTGCGACACAGCCCGGCCCTACTTCCCCTGATACGAGGTCGGTTGCTCCGATTGCTCCGATTGCTCCCTAGATCCTCCGGGCGCAGCCCACCGGTCGGGTCCCGCCCAGCTGGACGTAGAGCACCGTCGACGGCGGGCAGTCCTCCCGCGCGGGCACCGCCTCGGTGATCCGGTACTGGGGGCGGTGCTTGCCGGAACCGTCGCAGGGGGTCTCACGGACCTGGCCCGCGCCGGAGGTGTACACGCAGTCGCCGGGGATCGTGCGCGGACCGCCCCCGCCCCCCGGGTCGCCGGGGTGCGGGGGCTCCAGGTTGCGCATGCATGCGTAGCCCTGGGCGATCGCGCCGTCGCCGTCCTCGTCGGCGTCCGCGGACTGGGCGCTGATGTGCAGGACGAAGTCGGTGGTGCCCGGGCACAGGGGGCCGTCGGCGACCGCGCCGTCGTAACGGGCGACGACCCTGGCCGCCGCGCGCTCGCTCGCGCAGGGCACCTCCGTGAAGCTGGTCGTGCCGAAGGAGCTGCACTCGCCGACCGCGAGGAACTCGGCGCCGTAGCCGCCGGTCGCGGCCGGGGTGGGACGGGCGTCGCCGACGGGGGCGCCCGCGGGGCCCCGGCAGCCGGTCAGCAGGGCGGCCGCCAGCAGCCACACGAGGCACACCACTCCTGCGGCACCCTTCCCAGGCATCGCCACCCCCCTGCCACCCCGGTCCAGCGTGGCCCTCGGCACGGCGGCCACGCCAGACATGTGGGAGGGTTTCCGCCCGTTGGGGGTATTGCGCCCGGTGTGTGGCGTACGGCTAGTACGTCAGCCCGTGCCCGATCGGGTACAGCACCTGCGTGGGATCGTCGGCGCGCTGTACCGGCACCGGCAGCCTGCCGCGCGGCGGGACGTGTCCGGCGATCACCCGTGCGGCGGCGCGCACTTCGACGTCCGTCCAGCCGTAGGAGGCCAGGCAGGCCTTGGCGGACGGATACTGGGCGACGTCGTAGGGGTTGCGGACGGCCACTGCCGCCAGCGGCCTGCCCGTGGCCAGCAGCTGTTCCACCAGCGTCCGCTGCGCGTCCCGCGCCGTCACGTTGTACGTCGCCACGACGACCGCGTCCGCGTCCCGTGCGGCCGTCACCGCCTCGGCGACGGTCGCGGCGGAGGGTGCGGTGCCGGTGGGCAGGGCGGTGGCGGTGAAACCCAGCTCGCCGAGGGCGGCGGCCAGCACGCCGGTGGGCGGCCCGGTGGTGCCGGAGGGGGAGGCCGGGGCCGCGCCGACCACCAGGATCCGGCGCTCGGTGCGCGGGGAGAAGGGCAGCATCCGGTCCTCGTTGACCAGCAGGGTCGTGGTGCGTTCGGCGATCCGGTCGGCGGCGGCCAGGTGCGCCCCGGTGCCCACCGTGCGCTCGATGCCGCCGGGCCGCCCCGCGCGCCGGTCGTCGAAGAGGCCGAGCCGGGCCTTGAGCCGCAGGATGCGCAGGATCGATTCGTCGAGGCGGGACTCGGTCAGCTCGCCGTCCTGGACGGCCTTGAGCACCGCGTTCCAGGCCACGTCGAGGGACGGTGGGTTGAGCAGCTGGTCCACACCGGCCTTCAGGGCCAGCACCGGCACCCGGTCGTCGCCGTACTTGGTGCGCACGCCCTCCATGCCGAGGGAGTCGGTGATCACCACGCCGTCGTAGCCGAGTTCGCCGCGCAGGATGCCGCTGACGATCGGGTGCGAGAGGGTGGCCGGGTCGCCGGAGTCGTCCAGGGCCGGGAACTGGATGTGTGCGGTCATGATGGAGTCGATGCCGGCGGCGATCGCGGCCCGGAAGGGGACGGCGTCCAGCCTCTCCCACAGGTCCCGGCTGTGGGTGATGACCGGGAAGCCGGTGTGGCTGTCGGTGGCCGTGTCGCCGTGTCCCGGGAAGTGCTTGGCGGTCGCGGCGACCCGGGACGCCTGATACCCCTTCACCTCGGCGGCCACCAGGGCGGCGACCGCGTCCGGGTCGGCGCCGAACGACCGCACGCCGATCACCGGGTTGGCCGGGTTGACGTTGACGTCGGCGTCCGGGGAGTAGTCCTGGTTGATGCCGATCGCGCGCAGCTCGGCGCCGGAGATCCGGCCGAGGGTGTGCGCGTCCGCGCGGGAGCCGGCGGCACCGAGCGCCATCGCGCCGGGGAAGAGGGTGGCGGGCTTGCCGACCCGGCAGACCGCACCGTGCTCCTGGTCGGTGGCGATCAGCACCGGAAGGCCGCGCGGCTGGTCCAGGGACGCCTTCTGGAGGCCGTCGGAGAGGCCGGCGATCTGGTGCGGGTCACGGGTGTTGTGGGCCCAGGTGAAGTAGATGATCCCGCCGACGCGGTACCTGGCGATCAGCTCCGCGGCCGTACGGACGCCGATCTCCGTGACGTTGGCGTCGATGTCGGCCTGGTCCGGGGCGGTGGCGGAGTGACCGTAGACCCGCATCACGAAGAGCTGGCCGACCTTCTCCTGAAGCGTCATCCGCGAGATCAGGGCCCGCAGCCGGCGGTCGTCGCCGGGCGTGGCGGCGCTTGCGGTCGCCGGGACCGTCAGCGCGGCGGTGAGGCCCGCGGTCGCGGCGAGGACGGCACGTCTGGAGGGTCTTGCGGCGTTTCCGGTGCTTCCCGTGCTGGTGTCGGGCACGTGCGCTCCTTCCAGAGGAGAACCGCTGAAGGAAACTTCCGAGGAGTCACCAATATCCGGGAAGTTTCTTTCCGTCAAGGGAATGCACAGTAACCAGCGAGGGGCCGCCGTCGGCGCATTGAGGGGGGCGCGCCGACGGCGGAGGGCTGTCGGCCGGGTGCGGCGGAGAGGGTGCGTCGGCGCTCGCTGCCAGGCGGGAAGGCCGACACCGCACCACGGAGGACTCGTCCGGCAGCCTGGCCGTTGGACGGGCGCGGACCCGGGACGGTTCCCGCACGACGACACCGGCGGTGTCCGCAGGACGTTCCCCGGGGTCCGCGAGGTGTTCGCGCAGCCGCCGAAGCGAGTTGACGAGGCGGTCCGTCAGCAGAGGATCCAGCCCGAGCTGACCGAGCCGTGCTGCCCCACCGAGCCCTTGATCCACACGCAGCGGTGGCCGGCGTGGACCGTCACCGGACCCGCGTGGTGCCGGTAGAGGCCCGTGTCGACGACCGGGCGGCCGCCGCGGGCCTGGACGCTGACGGACATGGCCTGGGGGCCGCCGGTATGGCGGGCCACGGTGACCGCGCAGACGTAGCCGTCGTGCCGGTAGACATGCGTGACCCCGCTGCTGAACGGCAGCGCCCGCACCTCTTGCCCGTCGCAGCCGCCCGCGGTGCTTGCCTGGGCGGTGCCCGATGTCACAAGACCGAGCGCCCCGGTCGCAGCCAGCACGGCCGCACCGAGCGCGAGGCGCCGGCGTATCCCACCACTGTCCACTTCGTTCCTCCCCGTAGTACGGTCCCGCTCCCCCATGAGTCGTACGGCTGTACGGACGCAGGACGTATGTCGGATGGTTGCACGGCCGTCAGCAGGACACGTCGGCAGGGGGGCGCAGAGTCAGCGGGAGGCGGTGACCGGCTCCTCCGGTTCGGGGCGGCCGACGAAGGTGCGCCACAGTGCGGCGTACCGGCCGTCGCGGGCGAGGAGTTCGTCGTGGGAGCCGTCCTCGGCGACCCGCCCGTGGTCCATCACCACCACCCGGTCCGCGCGGGCGGCCGTGGTCAGCCGGTGGGCGACCACCAGCGTCGTGCGGCGGCCCGCGAGGCGGTCGGTGGCCTGGTTGACCTGTGCCTCCGTGGCCAGGTCCAGGGCAGCCGTGGCCTCGTCCAGGAGCAGGATGTCCGGGTCGACGAGTTCCGCACGGGCGAGCGCGATCAGCTGGCGCTGCCCGGCCGAGAGGTTGCGGCCGCGCTCGGCGACCTCGTGCAGATAGCCGCCCTCCAGCGTGGCGATCATCTCGTGGGCGCCCACCGCCCGGGCCGCCGCCTCCACCTCGGCGTCGGTGGCGTCCGGGCGGCCGTAGGCGATGGCGTCCCGGATCGTGCCCGGGAAGAGGTAGGCCTCCTGCGGGACGACCCCGAGCCGGTGCCGGTAGGACGTCAGGTCCAGGGCGCGCAGATCCGTGCCGTCGACCGTGACCCGCCCGGCGGTGGGGTCGTAGAACCGCGCCACCAGCTTGACCAGCGTCGACTTGCCGGCGCCCGTCTCGCCGACGAACGCCACCGTCTGCCCCGCGGGGATCCTCAGGTCGATGCCGCTCAGGGCCGCCTCGCCCCTGTCGGCGGCGCCGTACGCGAAGCGCACGCCCTCGAAGGCGATGTCGCCGCGCAGGGACAGGACCTCACGGGGCTCGTCCGCCGGCCTCGTGGACGTCGGCTCGCGCAGCAGCTCCTGGATGCGGCCCAGGGAGACCGTGGCCTGCTGGTATCCGTCGAAGACCTGGGACAGCTGCTGGACCGGGGCGAAGAACAGGTCGATGTAGAGGAGGTAGGCGACCAGGGCACCGGTCGTCAGGGTGGTGGCCTCGACCCGGCCCGCGCCCGCGATCAGCACGGAGGCCGCCGCGACGGAGGACAGGAACTGCACGAACGGGAAGTAGACGGAGATCAGCCACTGGCCGCGGATACGGGCGCTGCGGTAGTCGGCGCTGCGCTCGGCGAACCGCCGCCCGCCGTCCCGCTCGCGCCGGAACGCCTGCACGATCCGCAGCCCCGCGACCGACTCCTGCAGATCGGCGTTGACCACCGACACGCGTTCCCGGGCGAGTTCGTACGCCTTCACGCTCGCCCGGCGGAAGAAGAAGGTCGCGACGGCGAGCGGGGGCAGGGTGGCGAAGACGACCAGCGCGAGCTGCACGTCGATCACCAGCAGGGCGACCATGATGCCGAAGAAGGTGACGACCGAGACGAACGCCGTGACCAGGCCGGTCTGCAGGAAGGTCGACAGGGCGTCGACGTCCGTCGTCATCCTGGTCATGATCCGGCCGGTCAGCTCGCGCTCGTAGTAGTCCAGCCCGAGCCGCTGCAGCTGCGCGAAGATCTTCAGCCGCAGCGCGTACAGCACCCGCTCGCCGGTACGGCCGGTCATCCGGGTCTCGCCGATCTGCGCGGCCCACTGCACCACCACGGTCAGCAGCGCGAGCAGCGAGGCCGACCAGACCGCGCCGACGGCCATCTTGGTCACGCCCGCGTCGATGCCGTGCCGGATCAGCACCGGCAGCAGCAGGCCGGCGCCCGCGTCCACGGCGACCAGCAGCAGGCTGAGGAGCAGGGGCAGGCCGAAGCCGCGCAGCAGCCGGCGCAGGCCGTAGGAGTCCTCCGGCAGGACCGCCCTTGCCTCGTCGATGCCGGGGGTGTCGGTGGCCGGGGGCAGCGCCTCCACCTGGGCGAGGAGTTCCGGGGTGGCCGGGGTGCCGGACAGCGCCTGGTCCTTGGGCTCCCGGTCGCCCGTCCACAGCCTGGGGGTCACCCCCCGCTCGGCGTCGAACTCGGCGTCCAGCTCCTCGCGTACGGAGGTGTCCTCCGCCGGTACGGCGGGCGCGGTGTGCCCCGGGGAGACGCCGCCCAGCTCGTCCGGGTCGGTGAGCAGGCGGCGGTAGAGCGCGGACCGCTCCTGGAGTTCGTCGTGCGTGCCGAGGGCGGCGAGTCGGCCGCCGTCGAGCACGGCGATGCGGTCGGCGAGGTTGAGGGTGGAGCGGCGGTGCGCGATGAGCAGGGTCGTACGGCCCTGCATCACCTGCTTCAGCGCCTCGTGGATCTCGTGCTCGACGCGGGCGTCCACGGCCGAGGTGGCGTCGTCCAGGACGAGCAGGCGCGGGTCGGTGAGCAGGGCGCGGGCGAGTGCGACACGCTGGCGCTGGCCGCCGGAGAGGGTCAGGCCCTGCTCGCCGACCTTGGTGTCGTAGCCCTCGGGGAGCTCGGCGATGAAACGATCCGCCTGGGCGGCGCGGGCGGCGGCCTCGATCTCCTCCTCGGTGGCGTCCGGGCGGCCGTAGGCGATGTTGTTGCGGACGGTGTCGGAGAAGAGGAAGGAGTCCTCCGGGACCAGTCCGATCGCCGCCCGCAGCGACTCCAGGGTCAGCTCGCGCACGTCGTGGCCGCCGATCAGGACCGCGCCGTGGGTGACGTCGTAGAAGCGCGGGAGCAGGAGGGAGAGCGTCGACTTGCCGGAGCCCGAGGAACCGACGACGGCGAGGGTCTCGCCGGGCCGGATCTCGAAGCTGAGCCCGTCCAGGACCGGGCGCTCATGGTCGTACCCGAAGGACACGTCGTCGAACTCGACGGTCGCGGGCGCGTCGGCGGGCAGCTGCTTGCCGCCGTCCTTCAGGGTCGGCTCGGTGTCGATCAGCTCCAGTACCCGCTCGGTGCCGGCGCGCGCCTGCTGGCCGACCGTGAGGACCACCGCGAGCATGCGGACGGGGCCGACCAGCTGGGCGAGGTAGCTGGAGAAGGCGACGAAGGTGCCGAGCGTGATGTGCCCGCGCACGGCCAGCCAGCCGCCGAGGGCCAGCATGGCGACCTGACCGAGGGCGGGGACGGCCTGGAGGGCGGGGGTGTACCTGCTGTTCAGCCGGATCGTGCGCAGCCGCCCCGCGAAGAGCCGGCGACCGACCTGCCTGAGCTTGCCGGTCTCCTGCTCCTCCTGCCCGAAGCCCTTCACCACGCGCACGCCGCTGACGGCGCCGTCGACCACGCCCGCGACGGCGGCGGCCTGGGCCTGGGCGTACCAGGTGGCGGGGTGGAGCTTGCTGCGGCTGCGCTTGGCTATGTAGCCGAGCGCGGGCGCCACGGCGAGCGCGACCAGGGTCAGCGGCAGCGACAGCCAGGCCATGATGACCAGGGAGATCAGGAAGAGCAGGACGTTCCCCAGGGTCATGGGGAGCATGAAGAGCAGGCCCTGGATCAACTGCAGGTCGCTGGTGGCGCGGCCGACGACCTGGCCGGTGGACAGCTCGTCCTGGCGGCGGCCGTCGAGGCGGGTGATCGTGCCGTACATCTCGGTCCGCAGGTCGTGCTGGACGTCCAGGGCGAGCCGGCCGCCGTAGTAGCGGCGTACGTAGGCGGAGACGTAGACGAGGAGGGCGGCGCCCACGAGGGCACCGGCCCAGGGGGCCATGGAGCGGGTGTGGTTCCCGATCACGTCGTCGATGATCACCTTGGTGATCAGCGGGACCACGGCCATGACGGCCATGCCGCCCAGGGACGAGCCGAGGGCCAGGACGACGTCCTTCGGATAGCGCCAGGCGTAGCTCGCCAGGCGTCGTGCCCATCCCCGTTGCGCTGCCACGCGGGTGCCTTCCTGTAGGCCTGCTCTACCGGAAGGCACCAACGTCGGGCGAAGCGGATTTCATCCCTCCGCAACAAAACGGGGGCGGCGGCGGAGCAGACGGCCGAGGAACGGCGCGGGCGAGGTCAGACCCGTACCCGCAGGAAGTAGAACCTCGTCGTCTGGACCGGGTTCTGGTTGTCGTCGCTCACCAGGAGGACCTGCAGGCGGCCCTCGTGATCACGGCCGGTGATCGCCATGCCCTCGATGTTGTCCAGCAGGGGGTTGGACTGGGGCTGCCTGGCCGTGGCACCGAGGCTCGGGCAGTCGGCGATGTCGGCCAGCAGGGTCTTCCTGACGAGGTGGACCGCGGGCTGTCCGGTGAGGTTCGCGACGCCGCTGGTGTCGGTCGCGTGGCGGAGGTCGGCCAGGTAGAGGCGGACGGTGTTGCCGACGCCGGAGGTGAAGCCGCGCTCCAGGACCAGGAGGCGGCCGTCGGGCGTGGCCTGGACCTCGGGGACGCCGAGGCCGGCGTCGGTGCGGTAGGCGTACTGGGCCCGGAGGCGGAAGTGGTCGGCCCGGGTGCGGCGCCAGGTCTGGAAGCGGACGATCCCCGTCGAGTCGCCCGAGATCGCGTCCTCCATGGAGGCCAGCAGGGTGTGGCCGCCGGGCAGCAGGGTCAGCCCTTCGAAGGTCTGGTTGCCGGTGGCGCGGCCGGCCGGGGCGACCAGGAGGGCGGACGGGACCGGCAGCCGGTCGAGGATCTTGCCGTCGGCCGAGTAGCGGCGCACGGACGGCTCGGTCTCGGAGGTGACCAGCCGGGTGCCGTCCCGGTCGACGGCCAGCCCCTCGGAGTCGAGGTCGGCGCCCTGCTCGTCGGCGAGGTGGACGGCCCGCTGGGGCCGCAGGGTCCTCGCGTCCAGGCCGAACAGGACGGACCGGTCCTCCAGCGCGGCCAGGGAACCGTCCCGGTCCACCGCGAGCGCGGAGAAGTTGCCGGCGAACGTGCCGTCGTACGTCGTCTTGTCGAGCGCGTCGGAGAAGCGGTCGACGGAGACGGCCGGCGAACAGGCGTGAGAGCTCGCCGGGTCAGCACCGGCGGGCCCGGCGGCGGCCAGGGAGGCGGCCACCGCCAGGCCGGCGGTCAGGGTGGCGAGTACGGTTGTCAGGCGCATGCCCGTCACCGTAGGGCGGACGGCTGTCCTGCGGGAGACCGCCCCGTGAACCGCCCCGTGCGGCGTCAGCCCTGTGGCGGCACCGCGACGAACGCCTCGCTCGGCTTGCTGGTCGGGGTGTAGACGGCCGTGCCGGACGTGGTCGGCACCAGGTCCTTGTGGATGGCCTTGGCGACGTTCTGGATGGTGGTGACGCCGTAGTCCATGGTGCTGTTGTCCTGGGTGAGCACCGAGATCATGTAGTCGTGCCCGGCGCCGTTGAAGGTGCCGAGGCTGTGCACCCGCCAGCCGTGCGTCGCGCGCTGCAGCCAGCCGTTCTTGACGTGCACCGAGACGGTGGACGGGGCGCCGGCCGGGGTGCCCCAGCGCTGCGAGGAGACGACCTGGCCCATCAGCTTCAGGATGTAGGCGCGGGAGTTGTCGCTCAGCACGCTGTTCCCGGCGGTGACGAGCTTGAGCAGCTTCTGCTCGTCGGTGACGTTCTCCTGGGTCAGGCCCCAGTAACCGTTGGTGCCGGGCACGGTCTTCGTCATCCCGGCGGCGGCCAGGAAGCCCTTGATCTTCGTCATGCCGAGCTGCTTCCACAGCGCGGTCGTGGCGTCGTTGTCCGACTGGGTGATCATCGCCTTGGCGAGCGTGGTCTCACGGTCCGTCAGATACCGGTTGTGCTTCTTGGCGTCCCACAGCAGCGTCGCGAGCACGGTGACCTTGACGGTGCTGGCCGAGTCGTAGGAGCTGGTGGCGCGCAGGGTGCAGGTGGTGCTGGTACTGCGGTCGTACAGGCCGATCGCGACCGTGCTCCTGCGGTTCGCGAGGGCGGCCGTGATGTCCTTCTGCAGCTTGGCGGCGAGGCCCGCCTTGGCGGACGTGCAACTGACGGCGGGCGTGGCCGCGGCGGCCGGCGCGGCGGCGGCCACGGTGGGTATCAGCACGCCGGCGCCGAGAGCTGCCGCCAGCACTCTGGCACGACGGGTCGAGCGGTGGGTCATGGAAGGGTCCCCCCTGGGTACGGTGTGCGGGCGCACGCCTGCGCCCGTTGGGTTGACTCGCACGGACGGCCGAAAGTTGTACGCACGGTCCCAGGAGGGCGTTCCGAGCGTTCACCGGGTGGCAATGGTTCGCACCCGGCGGGACGGCGGGAAGGCCAACCCAAGTGGTCGGGGCGGTTGTTCGCGGCACGGACGGTGCCGCGCCTCGCCGGAGGCGGCAGCCGCGGCGTTCCGTTCGATACCGGACTTCCTGGCGGAGGGCACCGTGCCCCGGCTCCCTGAACGGTCCGCAGCTCGCCGGGTTCAAGACCGGCTACGAGGCCCGGATCACCACCTTCCGGGAGCACCGCCCACGGCGCCCGCCTGTTCTCCGCGCTGCCGGGCGGGCCCCGCGCTCACCCACAGCTTCCGCCCAGGCGCACCACAGCCCGTACTCATCGGCGCTCTGCACGGTGCACTGGTGACATCTGCCACCGATCCCCTCCCCCACCCGGCGGCCGCGGCCCCGGGCCCGCCGGCACCGGACACGACCGCGCCGCCGAGGGCGCCCCGCTGGTCGCTGCCCGTCCTGCTCGCGATCCTGCTGCTGGCGGCCGCGCTCTACGCCTGGAACCTCTCCGGTTCGAGCCTCAACACCTTCTACAGCGGCGCCGTCTGGGCCGGCACGAAGAGCTGGAAGGCCTGGTTCTTCGGATCGCTGGACCCGGGCAACTTCCTCACCGTCGACAAACCGCCCCTCGCGCTCATGGTCATGGGCCTGTCGTGCCGCCTCCTCGGCTTCGGCACCTGGCAGATGATGGTGCCGGTGATCGCGGCGGCGCTGGCCACGATCTGGATCCTGCACGCGTCCGTGAAGCGGGTGTGGGGGCACGGCGCGGCGGCCGTGGCCGCCCTCGTCCTGGCCCTGACGCCGATCACGGTCGCCATCAACCGCGACAACAACCCGGACACGCTCCTGGTGTTCCTCATGGTGTCCGGCGCGGCGCTCGCGCTGCGCGCCACCCGTGACGGCAGACTGCTGCCCCTGCTCGGCTCGGCGGCCTGTTTCGGCCTCGCCTTCAACACCAAGCTGCTCGCGGGCTACATCGCCCTGCCGGCCGTCTTCGCGGTCCACCTCTGCGCGTCGCGGGCCCCGTGGGTGAAGCGGCTCGTCCATCTGCTGAGCGCGGCGGCCGTCCTGGCCGTCTCCAGCTTCTGGTGGGCGCTGGCCGTCTCCCTGGTCCCGGCCGCCGACCGGCCGTACATCGGCGGTTCGACGGACGGCACCGCCTGGGACCTGATCATGGGGTACGACGGTCTGGGCCGCGTCTTCGGCGGCGAGGGCAACGGCGGGGGCGGTGCGAGCTTCTCCGGTACCTCGGGCCTCGGCCGGATGTTCAACGACATCCTCGGCGGCCAGATCTCCTGGCTGCTGCCCTTCTCGGCGATCGCGCTGATCGGCGGACTGGCGCTGTGCGGCCGCGCCCCGCGCACCGACCTCAGGCGGACGGCTCTCGTCCTGTGGGGCGGCTGGACCGTGCTCCACTACGTGATCTTCGCCACGGCCCAGGGCACCATGCACCCGTACTACACGACCGCGCTCGCCCCGGGCATCGCGGCGCTGTGCGGCGGCGGTGGCACGATGCTGCTGAACGCGTTCCGCGCCGACAGGCGCTGGGCATGGATCCTCCCGCTCGGCTTCGCCGTCACCGGCCTCTGGGCGATCGTCCTCCTGCGCCGCGCTTCCGGCTGGAACACCTGGCTGTGGCCGGCGATCGGACTGCTGACGGTGGCCGGGATCGTGGGCATGCTGGTCTTCCGCACCGGCCGCAGGGCCCGGCTGCTGGCCGCTTCCCTGGCGGCGGCGGTGGTCGCGGCCCTGGCGGGTCCGGCGGCGTACGCCTGGTCGGTGCCGTCGGGATCCGGCGGCGGCATGGGCGGTACGAACCCCACGGCGGGGCCGTCGACCGGCGGCGGCTTCGGCGGCGCGCCGGGCGCGGGCCGGGGCGGCTTCCCCGGCGGCGCACGGGGCGATGTCCAGAACACCGAGGCCGGCGGGATGCCGGGCGGCGCGAACGGTGAGCTGCCCGGGGCCGGGCGGACGGGGCCGGGCGGCGCGAACGGCGAGCTTCCGGGCGGTGGCACCGGCGGTCAGGACGGTGGGTTCCCGAGCGGTGGTCCGGCCGGCCGGAACGGCGAGTTCCCCGCAGGCGGTCAGGCACCCGGCGGTACCGCGGAGGCGCGCGGTGCGCTCCCCGGCGGCACGGGCGGTGCCACGCGACAGCGCGGCGGCTTCGGCGGGGGTCCCATGGGAGGCACGGCGAGCCGCGAACTGATCACCTACCTGAAGCAGCATCAGGACGGCGCCACCTGGCTTCTGGCGGTCCCCGACTCGCAGTCCGCCGCACAGCTGGAGCTGACCGCCAAGGAGCCCGTCATCTCGATGTGGGGCTTCACCGGCAGCGACGACGCGATGACCGTCGCCAAGCTCGAGGAGCTGGTGAGGAAAGGCGAGCTGCACTACGTCCAGCTGGGCGGCGGCATGACGGGCGGCGGGCCGGGCGGGGGCGGCAACAGCGTCAGCTCGGCGGTGACGTCCTGGGTGCAGAAGCACGGCACGAAGGTGAAGGAGAGCGCGTACGGCGGGAGTACGGCCTCCGTCACCCACCGGTCCACGGTCTACCGTCTGGACCCGTCGGACGTGACCTGAGCCGGACATCCACGCGGCGCGCCGATCTCGTGGACGGCTTCGCCAGCGCCTCCAGCACGATGAGGTACGTGGGCGGTCCCGTGCTCAAGCTGGACACGGTCGTCCGCGACGCGTTGCACGGTTCGGCGTTCATCGATTCCGAGGCACAGCTCAACACCTGTCGAACGAGCCTCCGTAAGGTGGAGGCCGCGTCGCTCGAACCCGAACACCCGCGTGACTTCATCCACCAGCTGGCCCCGGCGGAGCCTTCGGCCGCTTCCTCGATGCGCTGAAGGAAGGCCCCGCGACGGAGCAGGGGCTCACCCCACGTCCGCCCCGGTGCGCGCGTCCAACTTCACCGTGGTGGGCTCGCAGTCGATGCCGTCCGCGGCGGAGGCGCACGGGGTGTCGTCGGTGACGACCACCGACCGGATCGCCCGCCAGGGGCCTGTGTCGCCCTTGGCGCGTTCGGTCGTGAGGGGGCCGGCGTGGATCCGCAGGCCCGTGGTGTCGGCGCGGCCCTTCTCCTGCTGCTTGCGGACGATGTTCTCGGCCTGCCGCGCCGAGATCAGGTGGGCGGGAAGGGAGACGTGGGTGGGGCCAAGGCCCACCTCCAGGCCGAAGACGGGCCAGGGCCTTGCAGCGCCCCGGCTGTCCCGGGGTGCGCCTCCGGCGGCCGCCTGGCCGGGGCTTGCCCCGGAGTCGGTGATCATTTTAGGGGGGAGGGAGACGCCGGCGCCCTATCCCAGGTGCGTGGGCGCGAACATCCGCAGTACCGCCGGAAGTACGACCACTGAAGGGCCGGGCGCGGACAGCGCCTTCGCCAGGTCCTCCTCCAGGGTCTCCGGCGTCGTACGGACCCCGGGGACGCCGAAGGACTCCGCCAGGGCCACGTAGTCCGGGCGCGTCAGTTCCGTCGCCGTCGCCCGGCCGAAGGCGTCCTTCATGTACTCGCGGAGGATGCCGTAACCGCCGTCGTCGACGATCAGCCAGGTGACCGGCAGGTCGTACTGGCGGGCCGTGGCCAGCTCCGCGATCGAGTACAGCGCTCCGCCGTCGCCGGACACCGCCAGCACCGGGCGGGTCGGGTCGGCCGCCGCCGCGCCCAGCGCCGCCGGGAAGCCGTAGCCGAGGCCGCCGGCGCCCTGGGCGGAGTGCATGGTGTTCGCACCGCGCGGGTCGAAGGCCGACCAGGCCCAGTACGCCAGGATCGTCATGTCCCAGAAGGACGGGGAACCGGAGGGCAGGGCCCGGCGGACCGAGGCCAGCACGTCCTGTTCCAGGGCCAGTTCCTGGCCCGCGATACGGGACGCCACCTTCGCCAGCAGCTCCCGCACCCGCCCCGGCGCCGACTCGTCCGTGCGCTCCTCCACCGTCTCCAGCAGGGCCTGGAGCGCCAGGCGGGCGTCGGCGTGGATGCCCAGCGCCGGGTGGTTGGACTCCAGCTTGCCGAGGTCGGCCTCGACCTGGATCACCCGGCCGCGCGGTGCGAACGTGTGGTAGTTGGAGGAGAGTTCGCCGAGGCCCGAGCCGACCACGAGCAGGACGTCGGCATCCTCCAGGAAGTCCGTGGTGTGCCGGTCCTCCAGCCATGACTGCAGGGACAGCGGGTGCTCCCAGGGGAAGGCGCCCTTGCCGCCGAAGGTCGTCACCACGGGGGCCTGGAGCCTCTCGGCCAGCAGGAGCAGCTTGCCGGAGGCGTCCGCGCGTACGACTCCGCCGCCCGCGATGATCGCCGGGCGGGCCGCACCCGACAGCAGGTGGGCTGCCACCGCCGTGAGTTCGGGGCGCGGGACCAGGTCCTCGGGGGTGGCGTCCGGCGCGGTCGCCACCGGCAGTGAGGTCTGCGCGAGCAGCACGTCCTGCGGGATCTCCACCCAGACCGGGCCGTGCGGAGCGGTGAGCGCCGACTTCCAGGCCGCCGCTATCGCGGAGGGGATCTGGGACTGGGTGCGTACCGTGTGAACCGACTTCACCACGCCTCGGAACGAGGCCGCCTGGTCCGGGAGTTCGTGCAGATAGCCGTGGCGGCCGCCGCCCAGGCCGGCCGTGGGGATCTGGCTGCTGATCGCCAGCACGGGGGCGGAGGCCGCGGCCGCCTCCTGGAGGGCGGCCAGCGAGGTGAGCGCGCCGGGGCCGGTGGAGAGCAGCAGCGGGGCCGCCTCGCCCGTGATCCGGCCGTAGGCGTCCGCCGCGAAGCCCGCGTTGTTCTCCACCCGCAGGCCGACGTAGTTCAGCGACGAGCGGCGCAGGGCGTCGAACATGCCGAGGGCGTGCTGGCCGGGCAGGCCGAAGACGGTCGTCGCTCCCAGCCCGGCCAGGGTCTCCACGACCAGGTCTCCGCCGTTGCGCCCCGCAGGAGGGTTCAGGGCCGCGGTGATCTGTGCCGGCGTCGGGCGGAGTACCAGGTCGTGGTCGTGAGTCACTTCGCTTCCGGGTCCTTCCGGGCCGCCGCGATCTGGCGGCTCATGATGGTGGTCAGTTCGTACGCCGTGTGGGAGGCCGCGACGGAGGTGATCTCCGCGTGGTCGTACGCCGGCGCGACCTCGACGACGTCCGCGGAGACCAGGTTGCAGGACGCCAGGCCGCGCAGGATCTCCAGCAGCTCGCGGGAGGTCATGCCGCCCGCCTCCGGGGTGCCGGTGCCGGGCGCGTGGGCCGGGTCCAGGCAGTCGATGTCGATGGAGATGTACAGCGGGCGGTCGCCGATGCGCTGGCGCAGCTGGTCGGCCACCTCGTCGGCGCCGCGACGGTAGATGTCGGCGGAGGTGACGATGCCGAAGCCCATCTTCTCGTCGTCCGTCAGGTCCTGCTTGCCGTACAGGGGCCCGCGCGTGCCCACGTGGGACAGGGCCGAGGTGTCGAGGATGCCCTCCTCCACCGCGCGGCGGAACGGGGTGCCGTGGGTGTACTCGGCACCGAAGTAGGTGTCCCAGGTGTCCAGGTGGGCGTCGAAGTGCAGCAGGGCGACCGGGCCGTGCTTCTTCGCCACCGAACGCAGCAGCGGCAGGGCGATGGTGTGGTCGCCGCCCAGGGTCATCAGGCGGGCGCCGGTGCCGAGCAGCTCGTCGGCGGCGGCCTCGACGGTCTCGACGGCCTCGTTGATGTTGAACGGGTTCACGGCGATGTCGCCGCCGTCCGCGACCTGCGCGAGCGCGAAGGGGGAGGCGTCCTGCGCCGGGTTGTACGGGCGCAGCAGCCGGGACGCCTCGCGGATGGCGTTGCCGCCGAAGCGGGCGCCCGGCCGGTACGAGACGCCGGAGTCGAACGGCACGCCCACCACGGCGACATCGGCGGTGCCGACCTCGTCCAGGCGGGGCAGCCGGGCGAAGGTCGCGGGGCCGGCGTACCGCGGGATGCGGGAGGAGTCGACGGGGCCGCGGGGCGTCTCGTTGCTGCTCATGTCAAATGCCTTCTTTCTTGCGCTTCGTCGCGCATGTACTGCTTTCCTTACGACTCTACTGGTGAGCCGGGACCGGTTCGGACGCGAGTTCGGGGGACCGTCCGGCGAGGCGCTCGCGCCAGGTGGCGAGAACGGCCTCGTCGGTGGGCCTGGTCGCCAGGGAGACGACGAGGTAGGCGGCGAGGGAGGCGAGCAGACCGTAGTAGACGGGCTCGTTGGCGAGGATGCCGTATCCGGCCATGAGACCGATCACCGCCAGGCCGCCGACGATCACCGACGCCAGCGCGCCCTGCACCGTGCCGCGCTTCCACAGCAGGCCGCCGAGGATCGGGACGAGCAGCCCGCCGACGAGCAGGTTGTACGCCACGGTCAGCGCCTCGACCACGTTGTTCAGCGCGATCGCCGTGCCGATCACCGCCACGCCCATGATCAGGATGAAGGCCCGGTTGCCCGCGACCTCGTCGTGCTGCTCGCCGTCACGTCGCACGGCACCCTTCAGACGCGACCAGATGTCGTTGTTGGCGACCGTGGCGCAGGCGATCAGCGCGCCGGAGGAGGTGGACATCACGGCGGCGAGGGCGGCGGCCAGGACCAGGCCGCGCACGCCGACGGGGAGTTCGTCCTTCACGATGGTGGCGAAGGCGTCGTCGGGGCTGCCGAGCTTGGGGTAGAGCACCTTGGCGGCCGTGCCGATCACCGCACCGGCGAGGGCGTAGGCCAGGCAGTAGGTTCCGGCCACCGTGCCGCCCCACTTGGCGGTCCTGTCGCCGCGGGCGGTGAACACGCGCTGCCAGATGTCCTGGCCGATCAGCATGCCGAAGGTGTAGATGAGGACGTAGGTGAAGATCGTCTGGCCGCCGATGCCCAGCGGGTCGAAGTACGAGGTCGGCAGCTTGGCCTTCATCTCGGAGAAGCCGCCCGCCTTGACCACGGCGATGGGCAGCAGGAGCAGCAGCACGCCGATGGTCTTCACCACGAACTGGACCATGTCGGTCAGCGTGATGGACCACATGCCGCCGAGGGTCGAGTAGGCGACGACGATCGAACCGCCGAGGATGATCGCGACGGTCCGGTTCATGTCGAACAGGACGTCGAAGATCGTGGCGTAGGCGATGGTCGAGGTCACCGCGAGCATCAGGGTGTACGCCCACATGACCACGCCGGAGATCACGCCGGCCCGGCCGCCGTAGCGCAGGTCCAGCATCTCGGAGACGGTGTAGACCTTCAGCCGGGCGATGCGTGCGGAGAAGAAGACGGAGAGCGCGAGCAGGCCGAGACCGATGGTGAAGACCATCCAGGCGCCGGAGAGGCCGTACTGGTAGCCGAGGCCGACCCCGCCGATGGTGGAGGCGCCGCCGAGGACGATCGCCGCCATGGTGCCGGAGTACATGGCGGGGCCGAGGCGGCGGCCCGCCACCAGGAAATCACTCTTCGACCTGGCGCGGCGCATGCCCCACCAGCCCATTGCCAGCATGCCGGCGAGATAGACGACGATCACTGTGTAGTCGACGGCCATGGGGCGGCCCTCCTTCGCGCACTGTCGGTGGCGTGTCGTGCAGAGACGTGGGGGGTTCCTCCGGGACGTGTGCCGCGGAGGAGCGACGGCAGCGGCTCGCGGGGACATCCGCCCGTACCCGCGGCTGCCGTGCTGACTTGACACTAGGTGGCCGGAAAGCGACTGCGAAGTGTACGTTTCATCCATATGACCGGGGGTGGATGGAGGAAACGCACACCGATGCCGGAGACGATCACCCCAGCGGTCCCACCGACCCCGCCGGTACCGCTCTCGGCCCTTCTGGCCCGTGAGGACCTCGCCCTGCGCCAGATCGCGGGCCCGCGGGATCCGTCCACCGTGATCCACTGGGCGCACACCTCGGAGATGGCCGACCCGTACCCCTATCTGCTGGGCGGCGAGCTGCTGCTCACGGCGGGGGTGCACATCCCGGAGGCGGCGGGTTCGGACGGGGGCGTCCCCGGTCATGGGGGTCCCCCCGCCCGAGCGGAGCCGAGAGCGGGGGAGGATGCGAGACTGCGGGACTACTTCGACGACTACGTGTCCCGGATCGTCGCGGCGGGCGGCGCGGCCCTCGGCTTCGGCCTGGCCCCGGTGCACGACACGGTCCCGCGCGCCCTGGTCGCCGCCTGCGACGCCCACGGCCTGCCTCTGCTGGAGGTGCCGCCCCAGACCACCTTCTCCGGCGTGGCCCGCGCCGTCTGGCAGCTGATGGCCCAGGCCCGCCTGGCCGAGCTGCGCCGCGTCACCGAGGCGCAGCAGAGCCTCGCCGCGGCGGCCTCGCGCCCGGACCCGGTGCCCTCGGTCCTGCGCCGCCTCGCCCAGCACCTCTCGGGCCACGCGGTCCTCTACGGCCCCGACGGCAGCCAGGTCGCGGCGGCGGGCCGGGAACCGGCGGAGGGGATGCGGGCCGCCCTCGTGGAACTCGCGGGCGTGGTACGGCCCACGGGGCGTACGGCGCCGAGGGCGACCTCCGCCACCGACACCGTCGGCGACTGCCACCTGGCGGTCTACGCGCTCGGCGCCGACGAGGGTTTCCTGCTCGGCGTGGCCGCCCCCCACCGTGATCCCGGTGACCACACCATCGCCTCCGTCGCCGCCGTGCTGCTCTCCCTGCTGACCGGTGAACACCAAAGTGGCGCCGGCGCCGCCCGCTCCTCCGCCCTCGCGCGACTGCTGCTGGGCTCCCCGCCCGAGGAGGTGGCCCCGCTGCTCGGCAGCGGGGAGTGGGTCGTCGTGCACGCACGGCCGGAGACCCAGCTGCCCGATGCCGTCGCCGCCTCCGCGCTCGGTGCCGCGCTGGGCTCACCGCTGGTCGACCTCGGGCACGACGTCGTACGGGTGCTGGTGCCGGGCGGGCGGGCACCGGATCCGCAGGCCGGCTGGACGCTCGGGGTGAGCGCGGCCGTGGAGCCGCGGGAGTGGCCGGCCGCCGACGCCCAGGCGGCCCGTGCCCTCGCCCGGGCGCGCGCCGTCCGCGCCCCGCTGGTGGCGCACGGCGCCCGGCCGGGGCTGGAGGAACTGGTACCGCAGGCGCACGCCGAGGCCCACGCCCGTGCACTGCTCGCACCGCTGGCCGGCCGGCCCGAACTCGCCGAGACCCTGCGCAACTGGCTTGCTCTGCACGGGAGTTGGGACCGTACGGCGGTGGCGCTGGAGGTGCACCGCAACACCGTGCGGCAGCGGATCGCCCGCTGCGCCGCCCTGCTGGACGCCGACCTGGACGACCCGGACGTGCGTATGGAGCTGTGGTTCGCGCTGCGGCACGGCTGACCGGCGGCACGTGAGCCGCGTCCCAGCGGGCGGTATGCCGAGGACGCCCGCAGCGCGCTGCCCCACAATGGGAGGCATGCCGATATCCGGGACACCCAGCCGCGCCCAGCTCGTCGACCACCTGGTGAGGACCCGTATCGCGGGGGACGTCGCCACGCCCCGCGAGAACAACCTCTCCCACTACCGTCAGCTCGCCAACGGTGTCCGCAACTTCTGGCTCGGCCTGGAGCTGGGCGACCGCTGGACGGACGAGCAGGACGTGCTCGCGGTGATGGCCGAACGCGTGGGGGTGAACGACGACCCGGAGTACCGGTACGGACAGGACACCATCGACCCCGAGCTGACGGTGGACGCGCTGGAGCGGATGGCGGGGCGGCTGCGCAAGGCGGCCGAGGGGCGGCAGCGGGTGCTGTTCGCCACCGGTCATCCGGGCGGCCTGCTGGACGTCCACCGGGCCACGGCCGCCGCGTTGCGCGCCGCCGGCTGCGAGATCGTGGTCATCCCGGACGGGCTGCAGACGGACGAGGGGTACGTCATGCAGTTCGCGGACGTCGCGGTGCTGGAGCACGGGGCGACGCTGTGGCACACCCACTCCGGCCAGCCGATGCGGGCCATCCTGACGGGACTTGAGCGCGAGGGCCGCCCGCTGCCCGACCTGGTCGTCGCCGACCACGGCTGGGCCGGATACGCCGGACAGCACGGCCTGGACTCGGTCGGATACGCCGACAGCAACGACCCGGCGCTGTTCCTCGCCGAGTCCGAGGGCACCCTCCAGGTCGTCGTACCGCTCGACGACCACGTGGTCAGCCCTCGTCACTACGACCTCATGACGGCGTACCTGCTGGCGGAGGCGGGGCTTTCCTGACCCTGCGGCCGGGGCGGCGCGGCCCCGGCACGGCACTGTGCGGCCCCGCGAGCGGAGCCGCACAGTGTGGTTGCGATCGGCGTTCGGACATCAACGCCCGTTGCCGCCACCGCTGTTGCTGCTACTGCTGCTGCTACTGCTGCTACTCCTGCTGTTGCTGGTGCTACTACCGCTGCTGCTGCCGCCGCCGCTGGTGTTGCTGCTGCTGCTGCCGCTCTTGCTGCCGCTGTAGTTGCCGTTGCCGCCCCAGCCCCAGCCGCCGTTGCCGCCCCAACCCCAGCCGCCGCCCCAACCCCAGCCGCCGCGGCCGCCCCAACCCCAGCCCCAGCCGCCGCGGCCGCCCCAACCCCAGCCGCCGCGGCAGTGGCGGCGGTGGTGGCCGCCCCAACCCCAGTTGTTACCGTGCTGGACCGAACTGTAGGTGTGTTGCTCTGTGGTGGCTGCCGAAGCGGTGCCCGCCGTGCCGATCGCGGCTCCGCCGGCCAGCACGAGGCCGGTTGCGGACGCCACGACATAACGCCTGATGCGCTGAGCTCGCATGGGTTTACCCTTCTGTTTCCATCATCTCCCGCGGCTTCCTGGGGAAGACGCGGAGTGGATGGCCGGCGCCGTGCTCACTGAGGGGGAACACACGGCGCACTCTTCAGGTGTCACCGCAGAAGACTGGCCACACGGACGTCGCTGCCGGCATCTGCCGTTCCCGGTATCCGGAAACTGCCGGCCGGTTACGCCGTGTGCTGCGGCTGTCACTCATCGAGATTAATGCCCCACGCGTCACTCGGCATCTCGAGGCGCTGTCAGTCACGCGGAACGCGGACCACGCCCTCCTGGATGACGGTGATGGCGAGTTGTCCGTCCCGCGTGTAGATACGGGCCTGGCCGAGGCCGCGGCCGCCGTGCGCGGACGGCGACTCCTGGTCGTAGAGCAGCCAGTCGTCGGCGCGGAAGGGCCGGTGGAACCACATCGCGTGGTCCAGGGAGGCTCCCACGACATCACCCACGGCCCAGCCGCCCCGGCCGTGCGCGAGCAGCACGGAGTCCAGGAGGGTCATGTCGGAGACGTAGGTGGCGAGGACGACATGCAGCAACGGGTCGTCGTCCAGCTTGCCGTTGGTGCGGAACCACACCTGCGAGTGCGGCTCGCGCGGCTCGCCGAACTGCCCGTACGGCGGCTCCTCCACGTACCTGAGGTCGATCGCCTCGCGGGCCTCGAGGAACCTCTCGACGACCTCAGGGGACAGGTGGCCGTAACCGCGCAGCCGTTCCTGGGAGGTGGGCAGGGTCGCCGGGTCGGGCGAGGCGGGCATGGGCGCCTGGTGCTCCAGCCCCTCCTCGTACACCTGGAAGGACGCCGACAGATGGAAGATCGGCTTGCCGTGCTGGACGGCGACCACACGGCGGGTCGTGAACGACCGCCCGTCGCGAATGCGGTCCACGGTGTAGACGATCGGCGCGCCGGGGTCGCCGGGACGCAGGAAGTACGCGTGCAGGGAGTGGGCGGGCCGGTCCGCGGGGACGGTACGCCCGGCGGCGACCAGCGCCTGCGCCGCGACCTGTCCACCGAAGACGCGGGGGACGACAGCGGAGCGGGACTGGCCGCGGAAGATGTTCTCCTCGATCTGCTCGAGGTCGAGCAGATCGAGGAGATCCTGAAGTGCCTGGCTCATATCGTCAGTTGTACCGGCCAGTGATCGCGGACTGCCTACAGGCCCATGTCCTTGGCGATGATCGTCTTCATGATCTCGCTGGTGCCGCCGTAGATGCGGTTGACGCGGTTGTCCGCGTACAGACGGGCGATCGGGTACTCGTTCATGTAGCCGTAGCCGCCGTGCAGCTGGAGGCAGCGGTCGATCACGCGGTGGGCGACCTCGGTGCAGAACAGCTTCGCGGAGGCGGCCTCGGCGGGGGTCAGTTCGCCGGCGTCCAGGGCCTCCGTCGCCCGGTCGGCGACGGCCTCGGCCGCGTCCACCTCGGCCTGGCAGGCGGCCAGCTCGAACTTGGTGTTCTGGAAGTGGGCGACCGGCTTGCCGAAGACGGTGCGCTCCTGCACGTACTGCTTGGCGAACCGGACGGCGGCCTTGGCCTGGGCGTAGGCGCCGAAGGCGATGCCCCAGCGCTCGGAGGCCAGGTTGTGGCCGAGGTAGTAGAAGCCCTTGTTCTCCTCGCCGAGCAGGTCCTCGACCGGGACCTTGACGTCGACGAAGGCCAGCTCGGCGGTGTCGGAGGTCTTCAGGCCCAGCTTGTCGAGCTTGCGGCCGACGGAGTAGCCCTCGGACTTGGTGTCCACGGCGAACAGGGAGATGCCGTGGCGGCGGTCCTCGGCGGTCGGCGCGGCGGTGCGGGCGCAGACGATCACACGGTCGGCGTGGACGCCGCCGGTGATGAAGGTCTTGGCGCCGTTGAGGACGTAGTGCGTACCGTCCTCGGAGAGCTTGGCGGTGGACTTCATGCCCGCGAGGTCGGAACCGGTGCCCGGCTCCGTCATCGCGATGGCCCACATCTCCTCGCCGGTGACGAAGTTCGGCAGGTAGCGCTTCTTCTGCTCGTCGGTGGCGAGCATCTTGATGTACGGCAGGGCGAGCAGCACATGCACGCCGGAACCGCCGAACTGCACGCCCGCGCGGGCGGTCTCCTCGTAGAGGACGGCCTCGAACTTGTGGCTGTCCATGCCCGCGCCGCCGAACTCCTCGGGCACGTTGATGCCGAAGATGCCCAGCTCGCCGAGCTTGTAGTAGAAGTCGCGCGGCGCCTGGCCGGCGGCGAACCACTCGTCGTACACGGGTACGACCTCGGCCTCGATGAAGGCGCGAAGGGTCTCCCGGAACGCCTCGTGATCCTCGTTGAACACCGTACGGCGCACGCCGCCCACCTCCACGTACCTGTCTAAGCGCTTGCTCAGACTCGAAGATACCGGCGAGTACGCTCGGGCGTCCAGGGTGAGCTTGGCCACGCACCCCCGGCCAGTCCCCTTTCTCGGGCCGGCGGAACTACCGCATCACCGCTCCCCCGCCGCCCCGAACGCCCCCCGGGCCATCCGGTGCAGCAGCGCCGCCATGGCCCCCCGCCCCGGGAGGGTGCCCGCGCGGCCCAGGTGGGGCGTGGAGTTCAGCAGGCCGAAGACCGAGTGGACCGCCGAGCGGGCCGCCGGCTCGGTCAGGGCCGGGTACACCTCGCGGACCACCTCCACCCACAGCTCGACGTACTGCCGCTGCAGCTGCCGCACCAGCTTGCGGTCGCTGTCGCGCAGGCGGTCCAGCTCGCGGTCGTGCAGGGTGATGAGGGGGCGGTCGTCCAGGGCGAAGTCGATGTGGCCCTCGATGAGGGAGTCGAGGACCGCCGAGGCGCCGCTGTGGCCGTCGGCCTCCGCCAGGCGGCGCTTGGCGCCGGTGAGCAGCTGGCCGCTGATGCCGACCAGCAGCTCGGCGAGCATCGCGTCCTTGCCCGCGAAGTGCCGGTACAGGCCGGGGCCGCTGATGCCGACGGCGGCGCCTATCTCGTCGACGCCGACGCCGTGGAAACCGCGCTCGGCGAAGAGCCGGGCGGCCTCCTTGAGGATCTGCTCGCGGCGGCTGAGGGCGTCGGTTCTGGTGACCATGCAGGCAATTCTAGACAGCGAGGTTAGCGGTCGTTAACCTGAAGGAAATGGTTAACGCTCATTAACAGGTTCGATCACCGTGTGAGGGGACCGCAGGATGCACGAGGCACCGGAGCTGACGAGCGCGGCGGATCCCGCGTCGGACGCCTGGCGGGCCAATGAACAAGCCCATCTCGAGCTCGTCGAGGAGCTGCGCGCCAAGCTGGCCGCGGCTGCACTCGGCGGCGGCGAGAGGGCTCGGGCCCGGCACACCGCGCGGGGCAAGCTGCTGCCGAGGGACAGGGTGGACACGCTGCTCGATGCGGGGTCGCCGTTCCTGGAGCTGGCGCCCCTCGCCGCCGACGGGCTGTACGACGGGCAGGCCCCGGCCGCCGGTGTGATCGCCGGGATCGGGCGGGTCAGCGGGCGCGAGTGCGTGATCGTCGCCAACGACGCCACTGTCAAGGGCGGCACGTACTACCCGATGACGGTGAAGAAGCACCTGCGCGCCCAGGAGGTGGCCCTCGACAACCGGCTGCCGTGCGTCTACCTGGTCGACTCCGGCGGCGCCTTCCTGCCGATGCAGGACGAGGTGTTCCCGGACCGCGAGCACTTCGGGCGGATCTTCTACAACCAGGCCCGGATGTCCGGCGCGGGCATCCCGCAGATCGCGGCGGTGCTCGGCTCGTGCACGGCCGGCGGGGCGTACGTCCCGGCGATGAGCGACGAGGCGGTGATCGTCCGCAACCAGGGCACGATCTTCCTCGGCGGTCCCCCGCTGGTGAAGGCGGCCACCGGTGAGGTCGTGACGGCGGAGGAACTGGGCGGCGGCGAGGTCCACTCGCGCATCTCGGGTGTCACCGACCACCTCGCCGAGGACGACGCGCATGCCCTGAGGATCGTCCGGAACATCGTCGCCACGCTCCCGGCCAGGCAGTCCCTGCCCTGGGAGGTGAGGCCGTCCGTCGAGCCGAAGGTGGACCCGTACGGTCTGTACGGCGCCGTCCCGGTCGACTCCCGCACCCCCTACGACGTCCGCGAGATCATCGCGCGCGTGGTCGACGGCTCACGGTTCGCCGAGTTCAAGAGCGAGTTCGGGCAGACCCTGATCACCGGGTTCGCCCGCATCCACGGCCACCCGGTCGGGATCGTCGCCAACAACGGCATCCTGTTCTCCGAGTCCGCCCAGAAGGGCGCCCACTTCATCGAGCTGTGCGACCAGCGCGGGATCCCGCTGGTCTTCCTGCAGAACATCTCCGGGTTCATGGTCGGCAAGGACTACGAGGCGGGCGGCATCGCCAAGCACGGCGCCAAGATGGTGACGGCGGTGGCCTGCACGCGCGTGCCGAAGCTGACCGTCGTCGTCGGCGGGTCCTACGGCGCGGGCAACTACTCGATGTGCGGCCGGGCGTACTCGCCCCGCTTCCTGTGGATGTGGCCCAACGCCAAGATCTCCGTCATGGGCGGCGAGCAGGCCGCGTCCGTGCTGGCGACCGTCAAGCGGGACCAGCTGGAGGCACGCGGCGAGGAGTGGTCCGCCGAGGACGAGGAAGTCTTCAAGGCTCCGATCCGCGCCCAGTACGAGCGCCAGGGCAGCGCCTACTACGCCACGGCCCGCCTCTGGGACGACGGTGTGATCGACCCGCTCGAGACCCGTCAGGTGCTGGGCCTCGCCCTGACGGCCTGTGCCAACGCGCCTCTGGGAGACCCCCAGTTCGGCGTCTTCCGGATGTGAGGAGGGGAACCGTGTTCGACACAGTACTGGTGGCCAACCGGGGCGAGATCGCCGTACGCGTGATCCGTACGCTGCGCTCGCTGGGCGTGCGCTCGGTGGCGGTCTTCTCCGACGCGGACGCCGACGCGCGGCACGTCCGGGAGGCCGACACCGCGGTGCGGATCGGCCCGGCGCCGGCCGCCGAGAGCTATCTGTCCATCGACCGCCTCCTGGACGCCGCCGCACGCACCGGCGCCCAGGCCGTCCACCCCGGCTACGGCTTCCTCGCCGAGAACGCGGGCTTCGCGCGCGCGTGCCAGGAGGCGGGGCTGGTCTTCATCGGCCCGCCCGCGGACGCGATCGCCCTCATGGGCGACAAGATCCGCGCCAAGGAGACGGTGCAGGCGGCCGGTGTGCCGGTGGTGCCCGGCTCCAGCGGCAGCGGGCTGACCGACGCCCAACTCGCCCAGGCCGCACGGGAGATCGGGACACCGGTCCTGCTCAAGCCGTCCGCCGGCGGTGGCGGCAAGGGCATGCGGCTGGTGCGGGACGCCGACGTGCTGGCCGAGGAGATCGCCGCCGCCCGCCGCGAGGCCCGCGCCTCCTTCGGCGACGACACGCTGCTGGTGGAGCGGTGGATCGACCGGCCCCGGCACATCGAGATCCAGGTGCTCGCCGACGCCCACGGCAACGTGGTGCACCTCGGCGAGCGCGAGTGCTCGCTCCAGCGGCGCCACCAGAAGATCATCGAGGAGGCACCGAGTGTGCTCCTCGACGAGGCCACCCGGGCCGCGATGGGCGAGGCGGCCGTGCAGGCGGCACGCAGCTGCGGGTACCGGGGCGCGGGCACGGTGGAGTTCATCGTGCCGGGCGGGGACCCGTCGCAGTACTACTTCATGGAGATGAACACCCGTCTCCAGGTGGAGCACCCGGTCACCGAGCTCATCACCGGCCTGGACCTGGTGGAGTGGCAGCTGCGGGTGGCGGCGGGTGAGCGGCTGGGCTTCGGGCAGCAGGACGTGACGCTGACCGGGCACGCGGTCGAGGCCCGGATCTGCGCCGAGGACCCCGCACGCGGATTCCTCCCCTCGGGCGGCACGGTGCTGCTGCTGGACGAGCCGCAGGGCGACGGCGTGCGCACCGACTCCGGGCTCAGCGAGGCCACCGAGGTCGGCAGTCTCTACGACCCGATGCTGTCCAAGGTGATCGCCTACGGCCCCGACCGCGAGACGGCGCTCCGCAGACTCCGGGCGGCCCTCGCGGAGACGGTCACGCTGGGCGTGCAGACCAACGCGGGCTTCCTGCGGCGGCTGCTGGGGCATCCGGCGGTGGTGGCGGGCGAACTGGACACCGGGCTCGTCGAGCGGGTGGTGGACGAGCTGGTCACCACCGACGTACCGGAGGAGGTGTACGAGGCCGCGGCGGCCGTGCGCGCGCAGGCGCTCCAGCCCCGCGCGGACGGCTGGGTCGACCCCTTCTCGGTGCCGAGCGGCTGGCGGCTCGGCGGCACCCCCAAGCCGCCCGCCTTCCACCTCCGGGTGCAGGAACCGGTGACGTACACCCCGCGGGGCACCGCCTCCGTCGGCGAGGACACGGTCTCCGTCACCCTGGACGGCGTCCGCCACACCTTCCACCGGGCCGGTGACTGGATCGGCCGGGACGGCGACGCCTGGCAGGTACGGGACCACGACCCGGTGGCCGCGTCCCTCAGCAGGTCCGCGCACGCCGGTGCCGACTCCCTCACCGCGCCCATGCCCGGCACGGTCACCGTGGTGAAGGTGGCCGTCGGCGACGAGGTGGCCGCCGGGCAGAGCCTGCTGGTGGTGGAGGCGATGAAGATGGAGCACGTCATCTCCGCCCCGCACGCCGGCACGGTCGCCGAGCTGGACGTGTCCCCGGGCACGACAGTCGCCATGGACCAGGTGCTCGCCGTGATCGCACCGTACGACGAGGAGGAGGTGGTGGCCGAGTGACCGCCGAGGGACTGCCCATGGCCGTACCGGCCCCGGGCCTGCCCGCGCGGGTGCGCATTCACGAGGTCGGTGCGCGCGACGGGCTGCAGAACGAGAAGCGGGCCATACCGACGGAGATCAAGGCGGAGTTCATCCGCCGGCTCGCCGACTCGGGCCTGACCACCATCGAGGCGACCAGCTTCGTGCGCCCCGAGTGGGTGCCCCAACTGGCCGACGCCGAGCAGCTGTTCCCGATGGTCAGCGGCCTTCCCGGGGTCTCGCTCCCGGTTCTGGTGCCCAACCACCGCGGCCTGGACCGTGCGCTGGCGCTCGGCGCCGACCGGGTCGCCGTCTTCGCCAGCGCCACCGAGTCCTTCGCCAGGGCCAACCTCAACCGCACGGTGGACGAGTCGCTCGCCGTGTTCGAGCCGGTGGTGCGGCGGGCGAAGGACCAGGACGTGCATGTGCGCGGCTATGTGTCGATGTGCTTCGGCGACCCGTGGGAGGGTGCCGTCCCCCTGCACCAGGTGGCCCGCGTCTGCGCGGCCCTCAGGGACATGGGCTGCGACGAACTGAGCCTCGGCGACACGATCGGCGTGGCCACCCCCGGCCATGTGCTCGAGCTGCTCAACCTGCTCAACGAGGAACACGTGCCGACCAGCATGATCGGCGTGCACTTCCACGACACCTACGGCCAGGCGCTCGCCAACACCCTGGCCGCCCTCCAGCACGGCGTCACCACCGTGGACGCCTCGGCCGGCGGGCTCGGCGGCTGCCCGTACGCCAAGTCCGCCACCGGCAACCTCGCCACCGAGGATCTCGTGTGGATGCTGCACGGCCTCGGCATCGAGACCGGGGTCGACCTCGGCCGTCTGACCGCCACCAGCGTGTGGATGGCCGCCCATCTGGACCGGCCCAGCCCGTCCCGTACCGTCCGCGCTCTCTCCCACAAGGACCAGTGATCAGCATGGACCACCGTCTCAGCCCCGAGCTGGAGGAACTCCGCCGTACGGTGGAGGAGTTCGCGCACGACGTGGTGGCGCCGAAGATCGGCGACTTCTACGAGCGGCACGAGTTCCCGTACGAGATCGTCCGCGAGATGGGCCGTATGGGCCTGTTCGGGCTGCCGTTCCCGGAGGAGTACGGCGGCATGGGCGGCGACTATCTGGCGCTCGGCATCGCTCTGGAGGAACTGGCCCGGGTGGACTCGTCGGTGGCGATCACCCTGGAGGCCGGGGTGTCTCTGGGCGCCATGCCGATCCACCTGTTCGGCACCGAGGAGCAGAAGCGCGCGTGGCTGCCCAAGCTGTGCGCGGGTGAGATCCTCGGCGCCTTCGGTCTGACCGAGCCGGACGGCGGCAGCGACGCGGGCGCGACCCGCACCACCGCCCGCCTGGATCCGGACACGGACGAGTGGGTGATCAACGGCACCAAGTGCTTCATCACCAACTCGGGCACGGACATCACGGGCCTGGTGACGGTGACCGCCGTGACCGGCCGCAAGCCGGACGGCAAACCGCAGATCTCGTCGATCATCGTTCCGTCCGGCACGCCGGGCTTCACCGTGGCGGCCCCCTACTCCAAGGTCGGCTGGAACGCCTCCGACACCCGTGAGCTGTCCTTCCAGGACGTCCGGGTCCCGGCGGCCAACCTGCTCGGCACCGAGGGCCGGGGCTACGCCCAGTTCCTGCGCATCCTCGACGAGGGCCGTATCGCCATCGCGGCGCTCGGGACCGGTCTCGCGCAGGGCTGCGTGGACGAGTCGGTGAAGTACGCCAAGGAGCGGCAGGCCTTCGGTCGTCCCATCGGGGCCAACCAGGCCATCCAGTTCAAGATCGCCGACATGGAGATGAAGGCCCACACGGCCCGCCTCGCCTGGCGCGACGCGGCCTCCCGCCTGGTCGCGGGCGAGCCGTTCAAGAAGGAGGCGGCCCTGGCCAAGCTGTACTCGTCCACCGTGGCCGTCGACAACGCCCGCGACGCCACCCAGATCCACGGCGGCTACGGCTTCATGAACGAGTACCCGGTGGCCCGTATGTGGCGCGACTCCAAGATCCTGGAGATCGGCGAGGGCACGAGCGAGGTCCAGCGGATGCTGATCGCCCGTGAGCTGGGGCTGGTGAGCTGAGGCAGCGGCGGCGGCCGAGCGGGGCGCCGTGCCGGTCGGTCCGGTTCCGTACCGCCGGCCGCGTCCCGCTGCTCTGCGCTCGGGCGCCGGGTGCCGGCCACGTCACGGCACGCTGAGCGGGAGGTCGGCCGAGCCGGGGCGGTGCCGCGCGAGGGGACGTCGGACCCATGTCCGTCGCAGTCGGCCGAGCCGGCCGTGCGCGCACGACTCCGGCCGCTGATCAGGACGGTCCGCGCCATCGGACGATCCCCGGACACCGGGGCGGCAACCCACCTCTGGGGCATCAAGGAAGGTTAGGCTAACCTTACCTCGACCAGTCCGGTGGGTCGCCCCGCCCTGTTCCGAAAGCAGCCGAGCCATGCCCAACTCCCCTGCCCTGCACCCCGATCGCCGCGGCATTCTCGCCGCAGGCGGCACCCTCGCCCTCGGTGCCGCGCTCGCCGCCTGCGGGGACAAGGGCGAAGCCGGCGGCTCCGGCAGCGCAGGGAAGGCTGCCGGGTCCGGACCGTGGTCCTTCAAGGACGACCGCGGCACGACCGTGAACCTGGACAGGGTCCCCGCGAACATCGTGGCGTTCACCGGCGTCGGCGCCGCGCTCCACCACTACGGGATCCAGGTCAAGGGCGTCTTCGGCCCGACGACGACCAAGGACGGCAAGGCCGATGTCCAGGCCGGCGACATGGACGTCAGCAAGGTGACGGTCCTCGGCAACGCCTGGGGGCAGTTCAACATCGAGAAGTACGCCTCGCTCGCGCCGGACGTGCTGATCACGACGATGTTCGACGGCGCGGGCACGCTCTGGTACGTGCCCGAGGAGTCGAAGAAGAAGATCGCCCGGCTGGCCCCCGGCATCGGCATCTCCGTCTACGACCGCCAACTCACCCGGCCGCTGCAGCGCATGTGGGACCTGGCCGAGTCGCTCGGCGCCGACATGAGGGCCCCCGAGGTGACGGACGCGAAGCAGCGGTTCGAGGCCGCCGCCGCCCGGCTGCGCGCCGCCGCCAAGGCCAAGCCGGACCTCAAGGTGATGGCCGGCAGCGCGAGCGACCAGCTGTTCTACGTCTCCGGCACCCACCTCTCCGTCGACCTGGAGTACTTCAAGGCCCTCGGCGTGAACTTCGTCGAGCCGCCGGAGAGCGCGAAGAAGCAGGGCGGCGGCTGGTACGAATCGCTGAGCTGGGAGAACGTCGACAAGTACCGGGCCGACATCATCATGATGGACGACCGGTCATCGGCGATCCAGCCCGCCGCCATCACCAAGCCGACCTGGAAGCAGCTGCCGGCGGTGAAGGCGGGGCAGGTCATCGCCCGGTCGCCCGAGCCGATCCTGTCGTACGACAAGTGCGTGCCGCTGCTCACCGAGCTGGCCGAGGCCCTGGAAAAGGCGAAGAAGGTCAGCTGAGGAGCCCCTTGTGACGACGGCCGTGGCCACCCCGTTCCGATTCTTCTCCCTGCAGGTCGTACGCACGAGGCGGCTGGGGCCGTCTCTCGTTCGCGTCACCTTCGGCGGGAGCGGTCTGCACGCGTTCCACTCCGACGGGCGCGACCAGTCCCTGTCGCTGTTCCTGCCGCACCCGGGTCAGCCGGAGCCCGTCGTACCCCTGGATCTGGGCGACACGTGGTGGCAGGCCTGGCGGGAACTGCCCGACGGCGTACGGGCCGTGATGCGCTCGTACACGCTCCGGTCCCTGCGCCGCTCCCCCGACGAGGTCGACATCGACTTCGTCCTGCACGCCCCCGCCGGCCCCGCCTCCCGCTGGGCCTCCCGGGCCGCCCCCGGTGACCGGGTGCTGCTGCTCGGCCCGGCGGTCGCCGACAACCGCGCCATCCGCTTCCGCCCGCCCGAGGACACCGGTCTCGTCGTCCTGTGCGGTGACGAGGCCGCCGTGCCGGCCGCGACCGCCGTCCTGGAGTCGCTGCCCGCCGGCACCCGTGTCCGGGCCTGGCTGGAGGTGCCCCGCGCCGGTGACGTCCAGGACGTGCGCACGGCGGCGGACGCGGAGATCACGTGGCTCGTACGGCACGACGGGTCCCCCATGGCCGTCGACGCCGTACGGGCCGCACGGCTCCCGCTCGCCGAGCGGCCCTACGTGTGGATCGCGGGCGAGTCGGGACAGGTGAAGGCTCTGCGGCGGCACTTCGTCCATGAGCGCGGGGTCGACCGGCGGCGGGTGACCTTCGTCGGCTACTGGCGGCAGGGGCTGACCGAGGAACAGCTGCGCGCCACGGAGTAACTCCCTTGCGGGTGACGGCGGTCACCGGCGAGGCATGCCTTGATCCAAAAAACTTAGGTTAGGCTAACCTAACTCCACACCTTCCTTCACATCATGCACGGCCTGTCCCCTCGGAGGACCCCCACATGCGCTCGCACCTGCTCAACGGCCGGACCACGGAGCACTACCGCAGCTCCGTGACCGAAGGAGTCGAGCGGGTGGCGGCCAGACTCGCCACCACCGACCGTCCGTTCACCGGCGTCACCGTGGACGCCCTCTCCCCCCGTATCGACGCCGTCGACCTCGACCGGCCGCTGGGCGACACCACCGCCGCCCTGGACGAGCTGGAGGACGTCTACCTGCGCGACGCCGTCTACTTCCACCACCCCCGCTACCTCGCCCACCTCAACTGCCCGGTGGTCATCCCGGCGGTGCTCGGCGAGGCCGTGCTCTCCGCCGTCAACTCCTCCCTCGACACCTGGGACCAGTCGGCCGGCGGCACCCTCATCGAGCGCCGGCTCATCGACTGGACGGCCGCCCGGATCGGCCTCGGACCCGCCGCCGACGGCGTGTTCACCTCGGGCGGCACCCAGTCCAACCTCCAGGCGCTGCTGCTGGCCAGGGAGGAGGCCAAGAGCGACGGCCTGGCGACACTGCGCGTCTTCGCCTCCGAGGCGGGCCACTTCAGCGTGCAGAAGTCCGCCGAACTGCTGGGGCTGGGCCCGGAGGCGGTCGTCTCCGTCCCCGTCGACCACGACAAGCGGATGCAGACCGTCGCCCTCGCCCACGAGCTCGAGCGCTGCCGGCGCGACGGACTGGTTCCGATGGCGGTCGTCGCCACCGCCGGCACCACCGACTTCGGCTCCATCGACCCGCTCCCGGAGATCGCCGGACTCTGCGCCCAGTACGGCGTGTGGATGCACGTGGACGCGGCCTACGGCTGCGGCCTGCTCACCTCGCTCAAGCGCCGTCACCTGCTCGTCGGTATCGAGCGCGCCGACTCGGTGACGGTCGACTACCACAAGTCCTTCTTCCAGCCGGTGAGTTCGTCCGCCGTGCTGGTACGGGACGCGGCGACCCTGCGGCACGCCACCTACCACGCCGACTACCTCAACCCGCGCCGCATGGTGACCGAGCGCATCCCCAACCAGGTCGACAAGTCCCTGCAGACCACGCGCCGCTTCGACGCCCTGAAGCTGTGGCTGACCCTGCGGGTGATGGGCGCGGACGGGATCGGCGCGCTCTTCGACGAGGTCTGCGACCTGGCGGCCGAGGGCTGGAGGCTGCTCGCCGCCGACCCGCGCTACGACGTCGTCGTCGAACCGGCCCTGTCCACCCTGGTCTTCCGCTACATCCCGGCGCCCGTCACCGACCCCACGCGGATCGACCGCGCCAACCTCCACGCCCGCAAGGCGCTGTCCGCCTCCGGTGAGGCCGTGGTCGCGGGCACCAAGGTCGGCGGCCGCCACTACCTGAAGTTCACCCTGCTCAACCCCGAGACGCAGGCGGCCGACATCGCCGCCGTCCTCGATCTGATCGCCGGCCACGCCGAGCAGTACCTGGGAGAGTCCCTTGACCGCGCTTCCTGAAGCCAGCCGCATCCACGACTTCGTGGGGATCGGACTCGGCCCCTTCAACCTCGGCCTCGCCTGTCTGACCGAGCCGATCGCCGAACTGGACGGCGTCTTTATCGAATCCAAGCCCGGCTTCGAGTGGCACGCGGGCATGTTCCTGGACGGCGCCCATCTCCAGACCCCGTTCATGTCGGACCTGGTCACCCTCGCCGACCCGACCTCGCCGTACTCCTTCCTCAACTACCTGAAGGAGAAGGGCAGACTGTACTCGTTCTACATCCGCGAGAACTTCTATCCCCTGCGGGTGGAGTACGACGACTACTGCCGCTGGGCGGCGAGCGGACTCACCGGTGTCCGCTTCGGGACGACGGTCACCGAGGTGACGTACGAGGACGGACTGTACGCCGTCCGCACCGACACCGGCGAGACGTTCCGCGGCCGGCACCTGGTCCTCGGCACCGGAACCGTCCCCTCCGTCCCCCAGGCCTGTCAGGGGCTCGGCGGTGACGTCCTGCACACCTCGCAGTACATGCACCACAAGGCTCAGCTGCAGGCGAAGAAGTCCCTCACGATCGTCGGCAGCGGCCAGAGCGCGGCCGAGATCTACCACGAGCTGCTCGCCGAGATCGACGTCCACGGCTACCAGCTCAACTGGGTGACCCGCTCCCCGCGGTTCTTCCCCCTGGAGTACACCAAACTGACCCTGGAGATGACCTCCCCGGACTACATCGACTACTTCCGCGCGCTTCCCGAGGAGACCCGCTACCGGCTGGAGAAGCAGCAGAAGGGCCTGTTCAAGGGCATCAACTCGGACCTGATCGACTCGATCTTCGACCTGCTCTACCAGAAGGACGTCGAGAGCGGCGACCGCCCGCTGCCCACCCGCCTCCTCACCAACTCCACGCTTGTCCGGGCGACCCACCAGGACGGCGCCTACACCCTCGGCTTCCACCAGGACGAGCAGGGCAAGGACTTCGAGATCCGCACCGAGGGACTGCTGCTGGCCACCGGCTACCACTACGAACCCCCGGCCTTCCTCGACCCGATCCGGGACCGCCTCCGCTTCGACGGCCACGGCCGCTTCGACGTCGCCCGCAACTACGCCATCGACGTCACCGGCCGGGGCGTCTTCCTCCAGAACGCCGGCGTCCACACCCACAGCATCACCAGCCCCGACCTGGGCATGGGTGCGTACCGCAACTCGTGCATCATCCGCGAGCTGCTCGGCACCGAGTACTACCCAGTCGAGAAGACGGTCGCCTTCCAGGAGTTCGCAGCATGACCAGCACCACCAGGACCTTCACGTTCCGTACCGTCGACCCGCTGCAGGACGCCGAGCTGCTGCACTCCTGGGTCACCCACCCCAAGGCGGCCTTCTGGATGATGCAGGGCGCCAGGCTGGAGGACGTCGAGCGCGTGTACATGGAGATCGCGGCGGACGAGCACCACCACGCGCTGCTCGGGCTGCGCGACGGGGAGCCGGTGTTCCTGATGGAGAGGTACGACCCGGCGCACCGGGAGCTGGCCGGCCTGTACGAGGCACGGCAGGGCGACGTCGGCATGCACTTCCTCACCCCGGCGACCGACAGGCCCGTGCACGGATTCACCAGGGCTGTCATCACCGCCGTCCTGGAACATCTCTTCGAGGACCCGGCGACGCGACGTGTCGTGGTCGAACCCGACGTGCGCAACACGGCCGTGCGCGCCCTGAACGAGGCCGTCGGGTTCGTGGCCGAGCGGGAGATCCGGAAGCCGGAGAAGCAGGCGCTGCTGAGTTTCTGCACGCGGGAGCGGTTCGCCGCGGCGACGGGGGTGGCCGCATGAGCGTCGCCGACGCCGTGGCGCACCTGTCCCCCGAGCGCTGGGAAACCGCCAACCGCCTGCTCATACGCAAGGCGCTCGCCGAGTTCGCGCACGAGCGCCTGATCACGCCCGAGAGAGAGGGGGAACACTACGTCGTCCGCAGTGACGACGGGGGCACCTCCTACCGGTTCTCCGCCGTCCGGCGCGCCCTGGACCACTGGCAGGTCGATGCGGAGTCCCTCACCCGGCATCGCGACGGCGCGGAACTCCCGCTCGCCGCCCTGGACTTCTTCATCGAGCTGCGGGGCTCACTGGGACTGAGCGACGAGATCCTGCCGGTCTATCTGGAGGAGGTCTCCTCCACCCTCTCCGGCACCTGCTACAAGCTCACCAAGCCCCGCACCACCTCCGCCGAGCTGGCCCGCCAGGGCTTCCAGGCGATCGAGACCGGAATGACCGAGGGGCACCCCTGCTTCGTCGCCAACAACGGGCGGCTCGGTTTCGGCGTCCACGAGTACCTGTCGTACGCGCCGGAGACCGCGAGCCCCGTCCGGCTGGTGTGGCTCGCCGCGCACCGCTCGCGGGCCGTGTTCACGGCGGGCGTCGGGATCGCCTACGAGTCCTTCCTGCGGGAGGAGCTGGGCGAGCGGACGCTGAACCGTTTCCTCGCCACACTCACCGAGCAGGGCCTCGACCCCGCCGACTACCTCCTCATCCCCGTCCACCCCTGGCAGTGGTGGAACAAGCTCTCCGTCACCTTCGCCGCCGAGGTCGCCCGCCGGCACCTGGTCTGCCTCGGCGAGGGCGACGACGAGTATCTGGCCCAGCAGTCCATCCGCACGTTCTTCAACACCTCCCACCCGGAGAAGCACTATGTGAAGACGGCCCTGTCCGTGCTCAACATGGGCTTCATGCGCGGCCTTTCGGCCGCCTACATGGAGGCGACCCCGGCCATCAACGACTGGCTGGCCCGGCTGGTCGAGAGCGACCCGGTACTGAAGTCCACCGGTCTGACGATCATCCGGGAGCGGGCGGCCGTCGGCTACCGGCACCTGGAGTACGAGCACGCGACCGCCCGCCACTCGCCGTACCGGAAGATGCTGGCCGCGCTGTGGCGGGAGAGCCCCGTGCCCTCGCTGCGGGACGGCGAGTCGCTCGCGACCATGGCCTCGCTGCTGCACGTGGACCACACCGGCGCCTCCTTCGCGGGCGCGCTGATCGAGCGGTCGGGCCGCACGCCGGCGAAGTGGCTGCGGGCGTACCTGCGGGCCTACTACGTCCCGCTGCTGCACAGCTTCTACGCCTACGACCTGGTGTTCATGCCGCACGGTGAGAACGTGGTCCTGGTGCTGAAGGACTCGGTCGTGCAGCGCGCGGTCTACAAGGACATCGCCGAGGAGATCGCGGTGATGGACCCGGACGCCGCGCTGCCGCCGGAGGTACGCCGGATCCGGGTGGAGGTCCCGGAGGACAGGAAGCTGCTGTCGATCTTCACGGACGTCTTCGACTGCTTCTTCCGCTTCCTGGCCGCGCACCTCGCCGCCGAGGGCGTCCTGGAGGAGGACGGCTTCTGGCGCACGGTCGCGGAGGTCACCCGCGAGTACCAGGACGCGCACCCGGAACTGGCCGGCAGGTTCCGGCGGTACGACATGTTCGCCCCCCGGTTCGCGCTGTCCTGTCTCAACCGGCTCCAGCTGCGGAACAACCGCGAGATGGTGGACCTCGCCGATCCCTCCGGTGCCCTCCAGCTGGTGGGCACCCTGGAGAACCCCATAGCGGGCCTGTGACCGGCCCGGCAGGCGGACGGGCGCCCCGGAGCACGGTCCTCCGGGGTGCCCGTCGGCCGTCCCGGCTACCGGGCCGGCCAGGGGACCTGCGGCGAGCGGTAGTAGCTGATGCCGAGGGCGTCCCAGCGCGGGCCCTGGGCCGCCAGCCGTACCTTGTACGCGTTCCAGTCGTGGGTGGCCGCCGGCGACCAGCCCAGCTCGGCCGCGCCGGCCAGCCGCGGGAACGCCATGTACTCGATGTCGGCGGAGTTCTTCAGGGTCTCCGACCACAGGGGCGCCTCCACGCCCCGGACGGCCGAGGCCGGCGCGCCGGGCAGGTAGGCGCCCGGGTCCCAGTCGTAGGACCGCTCCACCTCGACCAGGCCTGCCCAGTCCAGACCCAGCTTGGTGTCCTTGGTGTACTTCATGTCGAGGTAGATCCGGTCGGCCGGGGACAGGATCAGCCCGGTGCCGTTCTGCGCGGCCCTGGCGACCTGGGCCTTCTCGGCCGCGCTGGTGCTGTCCAGGCCCCAGTACTGGGCGAGGGCGCCCGCGGCCGGGTGGGCGCCGGTCAGCTGGTGCCAGCCGATGACCGTCTTGCCGTACTGGGCGACGATCGGCTGCACCCGGTCCATGAACGTCACGTAGTCGGTATGGCTGGTGGAGTGCGCCTCGTCGCCGCCGATGTGGAGGTAACGGCCGGGTGTGAGCGCGGCCAGTTCGCGGACGACGTCGTCCACGAAGGTGTAGGTGACGTCCTTCGGCACGCACAGCGAGCTGAAGCCGACGTCCGTGCCGGTGTAGAGCGGGGGTGCCACGCCGTTGCAGTTGAGCTCGGCGTAGGAGGCGAGGGCCGCGTTGGTGTGACCGGGCATGTCGATCTCGGGGACGACCTCCAGATAGCGGGAGGCGGCGTAGGAGACGATCTGCCGGTACTGGGCCTTGGTGTAGTACCCGCCCTTTCCGCCGCCGACCTCGGTGGAGCCGCCGTAGGAGGCGAGCCGCGGCCAGGAGTCGAGGGCGATGCGCCAGCCCTGGTCGTCGCTGAGGTGCAGATGCAGCTCGTTGATCTTGTACAGGGCCAGCTGGTCGATGTACCGCTCGACCTGGGCGACGGTGAAGAAGTGCCGGGAGACGTCCAGCATGGCGCCGCGGTAGGCATAGCGCGGGCGGTCCTCCACGGTTCCCCCCGCGATCTGCCAGGGGCCGGCCTGCACGGTCTTCTTCTCGACGGCCGCCGGCAGGAGCTGACGCAGCGTCTGGACGCCGTGGAAGAGCCCGGCGGGGGCGCTCGCGGTGATGGTGACGCCGCCCGGGTCGCTGTGCAGCCGGTAGCCCTCGGCGCCGAAGTCGCCCTTGGCGAGTCGGAGCCGGATGCCTCCGGTGCCGTGGTCGGTGAGGGGCAGCGGATAGCCGGTGGAGGGCCGCAGGATGCCGGTGAGGTACGCGCCGATCCGGCGGACGTCGGCGACGTCGTCGACGTGGACGCCGGTCGCGCGGGTGATGCGGTACGGGGCCCCGCCGTGCTCGACCGAGGCGGGCGCGGGGACCACCCGGTCCAGCGGTGTGGGCGCGACCGCCCGTGCCGCGGGGGACGCGGGGGCCGCGCCCAGGGTGGAGACCCCGGCCGCCGCCAGGAGCAGCAGGGATCCGAGGATGCGGGGCGTTCGGGGAGTCGTGCCGTGGTTCCGTCTCACATGCGCTCCCTTCGGATGATGCGCACCGTCGGACGCGCCGTCAGGCCCCGCCGCCGCACGCGACGGCCGGGCCCGGCGGTCCGACATGGTCGAGACCACTGTCCCGCAGATCCGGTGAAACAATCCCTCCATGGCGGAAATCATCCAGAAGGACGGCACCTGGACCTTCGACGGCGACACCCTGCGGCTCACCCCGGGCCGGGACAAGAACGTGAGCCTGCTCCGCCGTGAGCTGGGTGAACTCGTCGTACCGCTGGAGGCGTTGGCCGGTGTCTCCTTCGAGCAGGGGCGCAGGTCGGGGCGGCTGAGGCTGCGGCTGCGCGACGGGGCCGATCCGCTGACGCAGGCCACCGGCGGCCGGCTCGGGGATGCCAGCGACCCGTACCAGCTGCCGGTGGAGTCCGACCGGTACGGCGTCGCCCAGTACTTCGCGGACGAGGTGCGCAACGCGCTGCTGCTGGACGGCATTTCACCGGACCCGGTCGCCGGGTACCTGCTGCCGGTGTCCGCCTCCGCGGGGGACGGCACGGCGAGCTTCGACGGGGAGTCGGTGCGGCTGGAGTGGAACTGGAAGACGGAGGACGCCAAGGCCGCCACCGGTCCCCGTACGGTCCCCCTCTCGGACGTCCTCGGCGTGGACTGGCAGCCGGCGGCCGGACTGGAGAACGGCCACCTGCGCCTCCTGGTGCGCGGCGTGCCGGTGACGGCCCCGCCCAAGTACGACCCGAACGCGGTCGAGCTGTGGGGCTTCAAGAGGGACCCGCTGATGGCCCTGGTGGCCGCCGCCGTGCAGGCACGGCTGCCGCACCCGGCAGCGGCAGCGGCGGACGTGCCGCAGGACCCGCCGGTGCCCGACACGGCGCCCGCCGGCGACGACCACGACGCCCTGCTGCGCCGCCTGCGCGAGCTGGGCGACCTGCGCCGCGACGGGGTCCTGACCGACGAGGAGTTCACGCTGGCCAAGCAGGCGGTCCTCAAGCGCATGTAGAGCGCGGGTGAGGACCGCCCGGGAACCGGGGCCGCCGGTGAGTCCCTACTTCGCCGTGCGGGACACCGTGAAGTGGTCGATGCGGTCGCCGGTCTCCGCGATGCCCGACACCTTCAGCGTGGTCTGCCGGCCCTTCGGCGCGGGGGTGACGTCCACGCGCAGGAAGGAGTAGTTGAGGTACCGCACGCGGGACCAGGCGACGGTCTCGTTGACCTTGCCGTCCTTGGTGTTGATGAAGGACGCCACCGAGTCGACCTCGTGCTCGTTGCCCTCGTAGGAGTCCGGGGCGCTGAACGCGTACAGGCTGCGGCCCGCCGCGCCCGCGGTGACGTAGACCACGCCCTCGGTCTCGGGGTAGGCGGTGCCGCCGATCGGGAGCTTCTTGGTGACCGCGCCGCCCTTGATGACGTCGGTGCGCTCGTACTGGTGGTTGTGGCCGTTGATGACCAGGTCGACCTGGTACTTCTCGAACAGCGGAACCCACTCCTGGCGCACGCCCCCCTCCGAGGCGTGCGCGGTGGAGGTGCAGTAGGCGCAGTGGTGGAAGAACACGACGACGAAGTCGATGTCGTCACAGGCCCGGAGCTTCTTGAGCTCGGCTTCGAACCACTTGGTCTGGTTTCCACCGGAAATGCCCAGGTTCGCCGGGATCTCGAAGGAGACGTCGTTGGGGTCCAGCGAGATGACCGCGGTGTTGCCGTGGACGAAGGAGTAGACGCCGGGCAGGTTCTTGGCGTCCGGCCCGTTGTCCGGCAGCGTCCAGCGGGCTTCCTCGCCTCCGTAGCCGTTGGGCGAGTACCAGGCCTCCATGTCGTGGTTGCCGTACGAGACCATCCACGGGATCTGCTTGGCGACCGACTCGGTCTGGGCGAGGAACTGGTCCCAGGTGCGCGAGTCGAAGCCGGTGTCGGTGGCCTTGCCCTGGCCCGCCGGGTCGCCGTAGGCGATGTCGCCCGCGTGCAGGTGGAAGGCCGGGTTCTGGCCGAGGATCAGGCTGTCGTTGGCCAGCGCGTGGTAGCTGACGCCCTGGTCGCCGAAGGCGGTGAAGGTGAACGGCGCCTTGTGCGCGGGGGCGGTGGTGAAGGTGCCAAGGGTGCCGGCGAGGTGCGGCTGGGCCGGGTCGAAGCCCTCGTGTCCGACGCCGTAGTAGTAGGTGCGGCCCGGGCGCAGGTGGGTGAGCCGGGCGTGCAGGTAGTACTGCGTGTGGTCGCCGCTCGCGCCGACACCGGCCGGGGTGTAGAGGGTGCGGACCTCGGCCTCGATCCTGCGGGAGAGGTCCCAGGGGTGGGCGCCGATGCGGATGAACGGCTTCTTCACGGCGACGGGGACCTGCCAGGAGACGGTCATCTCCGTGCGCGGGTCACTGCCGTAGGCGAGGTGACGGCCGAAGGGAGCGACCAGGGCGCCGTCGACCGTCTCGGCGGCGGGCGCGGTGCGCTGCGTCGGCACGGCCGCCTGGGCGGTGGCGCCCGGCACGAAAGCGCCACCGGCGACGGCGCCCAGCGTGACGGCACCGCCTCTGATCATGGCGCGCCGCGAGAATCTGGCGCGCAGGTACTCGTGCTGCTCGGCCATGCTCATGCGCGCGGCCAGCTTCTCCGGTACTCCCATACGAGGAATGTCCATGACGACTGAAAATGGTCCACATCCCCAACGAGACGCAGGACACAGAGTGGACAGGGGGCGAACAGAGTTCCACCAGCCCGACAACAGCACACTGCCCGATATCGGGCAGGTTTCTTGCGAAACCGACGCCGGTACTCCAGGATCTACCGGGTGCACGACGAACTGGTTGATCATCTGACGCGTTCCACGCCCCTGAGCCGGGGCGAGGCGCTGCGGGTGGTCCAGGACGTGCTCGCCTACTTCGACGAGACGACCCAGGACTTCGTCCGTCGCCGCCACCGCGAACTGCAGGCCCAGGGCCTGGTGAACGTGGAGATCTTCGAACAGATCGAGGCGGACCTGAAATACCGGGCGGTGGCGCCGCCGGAGCTCACGCTCAGGCAGCTGCGCCGCATGGTCTACGGCTGAGACGCCAGGCTGAGGGATACCTGCATATGTGCGGAATTGTCGGTTACATCGGGAAGCGTGACGTGGCTCCGCTGCTGCTCGAAGGGCTGCAGCGGCTGGAGTACCGCGGCTACGACTCCGCGGGCATCGTCGTCACCTCCCCGAAGAGCCCGGGCCTGAAGATGGTGAAGGCCAAGGGCCGGGTGCGCGACCTGGAGGCCAAGGTCCCGGCCCGCTTCAAGGGCACCACCGGTATCGCCCACACCCGCTGGGCCACCCACGGCGCCCCCTCCGACGTGAACGCCCACCCGCACATGTCGGCCGACAGCAAGGTCGCCGTCGTGCACAACGGCATCATCGACAACGCCTCCGACCTGCGGCGCAAGCTGGAGGCGGACGGCGTCGAGTTCCTCTCGGAGACCGACACCGAGGTCCTCACCCACCTCATCGCCCGCTCCAGCGCCGAGAAGCTGGAGGACAAGGTCCGCCAGGCGGTCCGGCTGGTCGAGGGCACCTACGGCATCGCCGTGCTGCACGCCGACTTCCCCGACCGGATCGTGGTGGCCCGCAACGGCTCCCCGGTCGTCCTCGGCATCGGCGAGAAGGAGATGTTCGTCGCCTCCGACATCGCCGCCCTGGTCATGCACACCCGCCAGATAGTGACCCTCGACGACGGCGAGATGGCCACCCTGAAGGCCGACGACTTCCGCACCTACACCACCGAGGGCACGCGCACCACCGCCGAGCCCACCACGGTGGAGTGGGAGGCCGAGTCGTACGACATGGGCGGCCACGACACCTACATGCACAAGGAGATCTTCGAGCAGGCCGACGCCGTGGACCGCGTGCTGCGCGGCCGCATCGACGACCGCTTCTCCACGGTGCACCTCGGCGGCCTCAACCTGGACGCCCGCGAGGCCCGGCAGATCCGCCGCGTCAAGATCCTCGGCTGCGGCACCTCGTACCACGCGGGCATGATCGGCGCCCAGATGATCGAGGAGCTCGCCCGTATCCCCGCCGACGCCGAGCCGGCCTCCGAGTTCCGCTACCGCAACGCGGTGGTGGACCCCGACACGCTGTACGTGGCCGTCTCCCAGTCGGGTGAGACCTACGACGTGCTCGCCGCCGTCCAGGAGCTGAAGCGCAAGGGCGCCCGGGTCTTCGGCGTCGTCAACGTGGTCGGCTCGGCGATCGCCCGCGAGGCGGACGCCGGCATCTACGTGCACGCCGGCCCCGAGGTCTGCGTGGTGTCGACCAAGTGCTTCACCAACATGACGGTCGCCTTCGCGCTGCTCGCCCTGCACCTCGGCCGCACCCGGGACCTGTCGGTCCGCGACGGCAAGCGGATCATCGAGGGCCTCAGGAAGCTGCCCGAGCAGATCACCGAGATCCTCAAGCAGGAGGAGCAGATCAAGGAGCTGGCGGAGCTGTACGCCGACGCCCGCTCGATGCTCTTCATCGGTCGCGTCCGGGGCTACCCGGTGGCCCGCGAGGCCTCCCTGAAGCTCAAGGAGGTCTCCTACATCCACGCCGAGGCCTACCCCGCCTCCGAGCTGAAGCACGGCCCGCTGGCCCTGATCGAGCCGGCCCTGCCGACGGTGGCGATCGTCCCCGACGACGACCTGCTGGAGAAGAACCGCGCGGCCCTGGAGGAGATCAAGGCCCGCAGCGGCAAGATCCTCGCGGTGGCCCACCAGCCCCAGGACAAGGCCGACCAGACGATCGTCGTCCCGAAGAACGAGGACGAGCTCGACCCCATCCTGATGGGCATCCCGCTGCAGCTCCTCGCCTACCACACGGCGAAGGTCCTGGGCCGGGACATCGACAAGCCGAGGAACCTGGCGAAGTCGGTGACGGTGGAGTAGTTCCGCGACAACGGAAAGGACCCCCGCGTGGCCACCTTCACGCGGGGGTCCTTTCCGTGCCGCTGCTCATCAGCCGGTGGCCGTCACCCCCCGGCGGGCGGCACGCCCGGGAAGCGCCGTCGGCCAGTGCGCCAGCGCGGCCGTGGCGGCGTACCACGCCACCGCACCGGAGACGGCGGCGACCCAGCCCCCGACCTTGGCCAGGGACGAACTGTCGGCGAAGGCCGCGACGGCCAGCACCAGCATCGCCAGGAACAGCAGCCCGTGCATGACCTGGCCCAGGCTGTCCCCGCCCGCGAGGGTCAGGGTGAGAGCCACGAGAGCGAAGAGGAGCAGGAAGAGTCCGGCCGCGTCGGACGATCCGTGGTCCGCGACGGCCCAGGTGAACCACAGTGCGCCGAGGGCCACGAAGCCCGTACCGGAGGCGGCGTCACCGCCGCGGAAGGCCAGCAGGCCGACGAGGAACAGGGCAACTCCGCCCACGTAGTGGGCCACTGACACGGCGTCGGACGCTGCCACGCCGTGAATCACGCCAGTCGTACCGAGGCCGAACGCCAACAGGGTGATTCCCAGGGCGAGTCGGCCGACCACTATGGTGCTTCCGTTTCCCGCGGAGACTTCGTTGTCCACGGCGGGCTCCCTTCATGCTGTGCAGTTGCGCGGTGACCGATATATGCCCTTCACAAGGACACAAACCACCTTTACCCGCGAGTAGTTTCGCGTTGCACAAAGGGAGTTGAGAGGGTGCCGCCCGGATCAGGGAACGACGATCACGGGCCGCTGCGCCCTCTTGGCGAGCCGCCCCGCCACGGAGCCGAAGATCCGGCCGACGATGCCGTGCGTGGAGCCGACGACGATCGCGTCCGCCTCGTACTCCCGCCCCACCTCTTCGAGTTCGCGGCAGATGTCCCCGCCGCGCTCGACCAGGATCCACGGCACCTCGGCCAGATAGTCCGCGCACGCCAGCTCGAGGCCGAGGACCTCGGTGCGGTGGTCCGGCACGTCGACGAAGACGGGCGGTTCACAGCCGGCCCAGACGGTGGTGGGCAGCCGGTTGGCCACATGGACGATGATCAGGCCCGAGTGGGAGCGGTGGGCCATGCCGATCGCGTAGGCGAGGGCGCGCTCACTGGAGGTGGAGCCGTCGAAGCCGACGACGACTCCGTGCCGGAAGGCAGGGTCGCATGAGGGGCGTGACTCTTCCGCCGCCAGGGGATCGGCCGCCGTGGGATCGGCGACCGGCCGCTTGCGGTCCGCGGGTTCGAAGAATTCGTGACCGGCCATGACTGTCTCGGCGTTGTGATCCTTTTATGGATGGGACGACAGTGTGCGGCGGAGCTGTGTCCGGGAAACATCTTCCCAACCCCATACCCCCAAGGGTACGGCGGCACGCCTCCTGAGCCCAGTTCCCGCGCACGCTCCGTAAGCGGTCCCCCGACGTCCGTAGGGGTTCACCGGAGCATGCACGAGCGGCGCCCGTAACGCAATGGTTGCTGCCCCGTACAGGCGGTTCGCACAGCACCAGCAGGTGTACGGCGGGTGACCGACCGGTCGAACAGGCGTTGATCACCGGTGAGCCACCGCCCCAGGGAGTACCAGTGATGTCCGGTCGCAGATCAGCCCCCGAGCCGCACCCCGCGCCGGACACCGTGAGCGATGTGATCCGCTGGGCCGCTTTCAGCTGCGTGCTCGTCCCCGTGGTCCTGGTCTGGTACGGCACGTCACTGGCCGGCGCGGCGGGCGCGGCGCTGGGCCTGGCCGCCGTCACGGCCGTGTGCCGGTTGCTGCTGCGCCGGTCCGAGCAGTGCGCCGGGCGAGGCGCAGAGCGGGGTGCCGCACATCGCGCCGAGCAAAGAGGCGGACGTCACACCCGCCGACGGACACCGGTCGACTGACCTGTTTCCGTACCCCTGAACGCTTCTTTTCAGCCAACTTCTGAATCCCGTCGAAGAGGGCCCCCAACCACCCCCCAACCCCCGTTCGACCTGCACGGAAAGGGTCTACGGGCGGCGGTGCACCCTACGCGGTTTAGCCACTACGACGAGGCGCACTTCCCTGCACGCTCCACGAGTGCAACGCTTCGTGATCGAATGCTTCACGCCAAGTTGTCATGTCGACAATCTGGGGCGTGTGGAACTGGTCACCGTCAGACCGCGGGAACCAGTAGATTCGATCTTGACTGTCTTACGGCGGGGGACTCGTGCAGGACCGAGGGGAAACGTGCAGGAGCGACACAACCGAGGAGCCGCGACCACCGAGGGGGGCTTAGCAGTATGAGCCACGACTCCACTGCCGCGCCGGAAGCCGCGGCCCGGAAACTTTCCGGGCGACGTCGCAAGGAGATCGTCGCGGTGCTGCTGTTCAGCGGCGGCCCCATCTTCGAGAGTTCCATTCCGCTGTCGGTGTTCGGGATAGACCGCCAGGACGCCGGCGTGCCGCGCTACCGGCTGCTGGTGTGCGCCGGCGAGGAAGGCCCACTGCGGACCACAGGAGGCCTGGAACTCTCCGCACCGCATGGACTGGAGGCGATCTCCCGCGCCGGCACGGTCGTCGTGCCGGCCTGGCGGTCGATCACCGCGCCGCCACCGGAGGAGGCGCTCGACGCACTGCGCCGGGCGCACGAGGAGGGCGCACGCATCGTCGGACTGTGCACCGGCGCCTTCGTCCTCGCGGCGGCGGGCCTGCTGGACGGCCGCCCGGCGACGACTCACTGGATGTACGCGCCGACGCTGGCCAAGCGCTATCCGTCGGTGCACGTCGATCCGCGTGAGCTGTTCGTCGACGACGGCGATGTGCTGACCAGCGCGGGGACGGCGGCCGGAATCGACCTCTGTCTGCACATCGTGCGGACGGACCACGGCAACGAGGCGGCCGGTGCGCTCGCAAGGCGCCTGGTGGTCCCGCCGCGCCGCAGCGGCGGTCAGGAGCGCTATCTCGACAGGTCTTTACCCGAGGAGATCGGCGCCGACCCGCTCGCCGAGGTCGTCGCCTGGGCGCTGGAACACCTCCACGAGCAGTTCGACGTGGAGACCCTGGCGGCACGCGCCTACATGAGCCGCCGTACGTTCGACCGCCGCTTCCGTTCGCTGACCGGCAGCGCGCCGTTGCAGTGGCTGATCACACAGCGGGTGCTGCAGGCGCAGCGGCTGCTGGAGACGTCCGACTTCTCCGTGGACGAGGTGGCCGGCCGCTGCGGCTTCCGCTCCCCCGTCGCACTGCGCGGGCACTTCCGCCGCCAGCTCGGCTCGTCCCCGGCCGCCTACCGGGCCGCCTACCGGGCCCGCAGGCCACAGAGCGACAGGCCGGCCGACGCGGAGCCACTGGCCGCGTCCGGCCATCCGGGCCTGGCGAGCCCCGGACCCGTGGGTCACGCACCCGCCCTGCTGCACCCGGACCGCGACAGCGGCGTCCCGATGCAGAGCCGCCGCACTGCGGCGGGCGCGGTGGGACTGCTGCCGGGGCCCAGGAGCGGTAGCTGAGAGCGGTGACGGAAAGGAGGGGCGAGCAGGCGCTCGCCCCTCCTTTCCGTACAGGCCGGCACCCGTCCCTGTACAGGTCGGCACCCGTCTGCCCAGGGCCGGCATCAGCACGGGGCATCCCAAAAGCTGAAGTCAGCTTTAGGGTGGTCGCATGAACGATCGCATGGTGTGGATCGACTGCGAGATGACCGGCCTCTCGCTGTCCGACGACGCGCTCATCGAGGTGGCCGCCCTCGTCACCGACTCCGAGCTGAACGTACTCGGCGAGGGGGTGGACATCGTCATCCGCCCGCCGGAGCAGGCGCTGGAGACGATGCCGGAGGTGGTGCGTCAGATGCACACCGCGTCCGGGCTGCTCGCCGAGCTCCCGAACGGCACGACCCTTCAGGACGCCGAGGAGCAGGTCCTCGCCTATGTGAAGGAGTACGTGAAGGAGCCCGGCAAGGCCCCGCTGTGCGGCAACTCGGTCGGCACCGACCGCGGCTTCCTGCTGCGGGACATGCCGACCCTGGAGGACTGGCTGCACTACCGGATCGTCGACGTGTCCTCCATCAAGGAGCTGGCCCGCCGCTGGTATCCGCGGGCGTACTTCAACAGCCCGGAGAAGAACGGCAACCACCGGGCCCTGGCCGACATCCGCGAGTCGATCGCCGAGCTGCGCTACTACCGCGAGGCCGTCTTCGTCCCGCAGCCCGGTCCCGACTCCGACACGGCCAGGGCGATCGCCGCCAAGCACGTCCTGCCGGCGCAGTAGGCGCCCGTCCGGGGGTGCTTCGGGGTCCGCTCGGAGGCCCGCGCGAAAACCTGTGCGCGAGCACCCCTTCGGACCCTGTAGACTTCTTCTCGGCCGGTCGGGGAAACGACAAGTTCGACCGCTGGTCATGGTGGGTGTAGCTCAGCTGGTAGAGCACCTGGTTGTGGTCCAGGATGCCGCGGGTTCGAGTCCCGTCACTCACCCTCACCGATCAGCCGGTGACTGCGTCGCAGGACGAGTCACCGGCTGATGTGTTTGTGCCGCACCGGGCCGGCCCCGCCGGTCAGTGTGCGGCGGCTCGCCTCTTGGGGAGTCGCCCGATGTCCGACACCGGCCCGAGGTGCTCGAGCTTGTCGGGATGGGACACGGCGCGGATCCCCCGGACCATGCCGCCGGCGATGTCGAGCTCGACCACACCGGCCACGCGCCCCTCGGCGTCGTACTGCCGGAAGGCGCGTCGACTCCGGTCGGCAGGCGGCCGGCAGCGGAGAACGGCAGCGACCGGTACCGGTCCGCGTCCGCCCCGACCCCTGGTGCCGGCACGGACTCCCCCCTTCGTGGATCCGTGTCAGGACGACGCCCGCCGCACCAACTCCGTGGGCAGCACCGCATGCCGCCGCTCCGGCCCTCGGGACGTGGGCGGGCGGCGGTCGGCGATCTCCGTCAGGAGGAGGTCGATCATCGCGCGGCCCATCTCCTCGATGGGCTGCCGGACGCTGGTCAGCGGCGGGTCCATGTGGCGGGCGATGGCGGAGTCGTCGTAGCCGACCAGGGCCACGTCGTCGGGGATACGGCGGCCCGCCTCGCGCAGCACCTGCCGGGCGCCGGCCGCCATCACGTCCGAGCCGGCGAACACCGCGTCCAGGTCCGGGCGCCGGTCCAGCAGCTCGGCCATGGCCCGCCGGCCGCCCTCCTCCGTGAAGTCACCCGGTGCGACGAGGAGTTGGTCGACCTCGCGGCCCGCGTCGCGCAGGGCGTCGCGGTAGCCGTCGACGCGGCGCTGGGCGCCGTAGACGTCGTGGCGCCCGGTGATGTGGGCGACGCGGCCGCGGCCGCGGGAGAGCAGGTGCTCCACCGCGGAACGGGCGCCGCCGTAGTTGTCGGAGTCCACCGAGGTGAGGGTCTCGCCGGCGGAGCGGGGGCCGCTGATCACGGCCGGGATCTCCAGCTGGGCCAGCAGGTCGGGGAGGGGGTCGTCGGCGTGGACCGACACCAGCAGCACGCCGTCCACCCGGTGGGCCGCCAGGTACTGGGCGAGGCGCGCGCGTTCCCGGTCGCCGCCCGCGAAGATCAGCAGCAACTGCAGCTCGGTGTCGGAGAGTTCGGAGCCGACGCCGCGCAGCATGTCGGAGAAGTACGGTTCGGCGAAGAACCGGGTCTCCGGCTCCGGGACGACGAGTGCGATGGCATCGGTGCGGTTGGCGGCGAGGGCGCGGGCAGCCGTGTTGGGGACGTAGCCCAGCTCGGCGACGGCCGCCTCGACCGCGGCGCGGGTGGCGTCGCTGACCCGCGGAGAGCCGTTGATCACCCGGGACACCGTGCCCCGGCCGACTCCGGCCCGGGCGGCGACCTCCTCGAGCGTGGGCCGGCCTCCGCTCCGGCCCCGCGCTCCGTGGCTTGCCATGGCCTCCGCCTCTCACCACCGACTCTGGTACTGGCCTGGAATCTAACAGCACCGATCGCCGCGACGACCGTCCCTGGAGGCTGCCACCCCCCGGACCCCCGCCCGCCGGCCTTCGGCCTCGTCCTCGACCACCGGACGGGCGCGGGCATCGGCTGCCGATGCCCGTGGGTGGACCCGGCTAACGCTCAGATAACTGAACGCGGTTGCCGTTGTTCGCTCCCTTGACACCCCGCGTGTGACCCACGACTCTTCAACACATCACTTGTGGGAGCGCTCCCACGCTACCTGGCACCTACACATCCCGCACGTTCCCCGCCCGAGCCGCAGCGAGTTTGAACGGGCCCATTTCCATGCAGTTGGCCGGGGGGTCGGCACGTCAGGCAACAGGAGGACGCAATGCGCACGAGCATCCGCCGGTCCCAGCGGCTGATGGCCCTCGCGGCCGTGGCCGCGCTGACCACCGGGCTGCTGGCCGGCTGCGCCAAGGACAGCGGCTCGTCGGACAACTCGGACGGCAGCGGAAACGGCAGTGGCAAGGGCAAGATCACGCTGACCATCGGCACCTTCGGCGTCTTCGGCTACAAGCAGTCCGGCCTCTACGACGAGTACATGAAGCTCCATCCGGACATCAGCATCAAGGAGAACGTCACCACCCGTACCGACGTGTACTGGCCAAAGGTGCTCACCCGCCTGCAGGCCGGCTCCGGCACGGACGACGTCCAGGCCATCGAGATCGGCAACATCACCGAGGCCGTGCAGACGCAGGCGGCCAAGTTCGTCGACCTGGGCAAGGAGGTCGACAAGTCGCAGTGGCTGGACTGGAAGAACGCCCAGGCCACCACCAAGGACGGCAAGCTCATCGGGCTCGGCACGGACATCGGGCCGATGGCCATCTGCTACCGCAAGGACCTCTTCCAGAAGGCGGGTCTGCCGACCGACCGGACCAAGCTCGCCGAGATGTGGAAGGGCGACTGGGCCAAGTACGTCGACGTCGGCAAGCAGTACATGAAGAAGGCGCCCAAGGGCACCAAGTTCGTGGACTCGGCGGCCTCCGTCTACAACGCGGCCCTCGGCGGCGGCACCGAGCGGTACTACGACACGGACGGCAGCGTCGCCTGGGACAAGTCCGACGGCGTGAAGAAGGCCTGGAACGTCGCCATGGACGTCGCCACCAGCAACATGTCGGCGAAGCTGAAGCAGTTCGACCCCACCTGGGACCAGGGCTACGCCAACGGCACCTTCGCCACCGTCGCCTGCCCGGCGTGGATGATCGGCTACATCGAGCAGAAGTCCGGTGACTCCGGCAAGGGCAAGTGGGACGTGGCGGCGGCGCCCACCGCGGCCAACTGGGGCGGATCCTGGCTCGGCGTGCCGCTCGCGAGCAAGCACCAGAAGGAGGCCGTCGCGCTGGCCAAGTGGCTGACCGCGCCCGAGCAGCAGGCCAAGGTCTTCGCCAAGCAGGCGAGCTTCCCGTCGACCCCGTCGGCCTACGCGAGCCTGAAGCCGGCCGCCGACACGACGGCGTACTTCTCGAACGCGCCGCTCACCCAGATCTTCTCCGACTCGGCGAAGACCATCCCGACGCAGTACTTCGGCATCAAGGACCAGCCGATCAACTCCGCGATCACCGACGTCGGCATCCTCCAGGTCGAGCAGAAGGGCAAGTCGCCGTCGCAGGGCTGGGACGCGGCGAAGAACGAGATCAAGGACGTGCTCGGCCAGTGACCGGCCCCAAGCAGGCTCTCGCGCATCTCGCGGCGAGCGCCGAGGCCGCGCCCGGCACCCCGCCGGGCGCGGCCCGGGGCGCTCACGGTCGCGGTGCGCCGGCGGGCGCCGACTCCTGGCGCAGCCGGCTGTACCGCTGGGACATGAAGGCGTCGCCGTACGCGTTCGTCACCCCCTTCTTCGTCCTCTTCGGGGCCTTCACCCTGGTCCCGCTGCTCTACACGGCCTGGTACTCGCTGCACCACGTGCAGCTGGCCTCGCTGGACCACCAGACCTGGGCGGGCCTGGACAACTACAAGAACCTGTGGTCCTCGGACTTCTTCTGGAACGCCCTGAAGAACACCCTGACCATCGGTGTCATCTCGACGGTGCCGCAGCTGCTGGCCGCGATCGGGCTCGCGCACCTGCTGAACTACCGGCTGCGGGGCTCCACCGTCTGGCGTGTGGTGATGCTGACCCCGTACGCCACCTCGGTGGCCGCGGCGACCCTGGTGTTCACGCTGCTGTACTCGTGGGACGGCGGCATGGTCAACTGGATCCTGCACTTCTTCGGGGTGAACCCGATCAACTGGCGCGAGTCGGACTGGGGCTCGCAGTTCGCGGTGTCGTCGATCGTCATCTGGCGGTGGACCGGCTACAACGCGCTGATCTACCTGGCCGCCATGCAGGCGATCCCGTCCGATCTGTACGAGTCTGCGGCGATCGACGGCGCCAGCCGCTGGCAGCAGTTCCGGCACGTGACGATTCCGCAGCTGCGGCCGACGATCCTGTTCACGGTCGTGGTCTCGACGATCGGCGCCACCCAGCTCTTCGGTGAGCCGCTGCTGTTCGGCGGGGTCAGCGGGTCCAAGGGCGGTTCCGAGCACCAGTACCAGACGCTGGGCCTGTACATGTACGACCAGGGCTGGATCATCGGCAACCTCGGCAAGGCGTCCGCGATCGCCTGGTCGATGTTCCTGATCCTGCTGATCATCGCCGCGGTCAACCTGCTGCTCACCCGACGGCTGAGGAAGTCCCAATGACGACCAGTGAACTGACGCTGCCCCAGGTGCGCGGCGAGGCGCGGCGGCCCCGGGGCAGGATGGGCGCCGGCAAGCAGCTGCACGCGGGCCCGGTGACGTATGTGGTGCTCAGCGTCTTCGCGCTGGTCTCCCTCGCCCCGCTGGTGTGGACGGCGATCGCCGCGTCCCGCACCGACCGGCGCCTCGCCCAGACCCCGCCGCCGCTGTGGTTCGGCGGCAACCTGTTCGCGAACCTCCGGACGGCCTGGGACCAGGCGGGCCTCGGCACCGCGATGTTCAACTCGGTGATCGTGGCGGGCGCGATCACGGTGAGCACGGTGCTGTTCTCCACACTGGCCGGCTTCGCCTTCGCCAAGCTGCGGTTCCGGTTCTCCGGCCTGCTGTTGCTGCTGACCGTCGGCACGATGATGATCCCGCCGCAGCTGGCCGTCGTACCGCTGTACCTGTGGATGTCGGACCTCGGCTGGTCCAACCAGCTGCAGACGGTGATCCTGCCGAGCCTGGTGACCGCGTTCGGTACGTTCTTCATGCGGCAGTACCTGGTGCAGGCGCTGCCGACGGAGCTGATCGAGGCGGCCCGGGTGGACGGCGCGAGCAGCCTGCGGGTCGTCTGGCACGTCGTCTTCCCGGCCGCGCGGCCCGCGATGGCGGTGCTCGGCCTGCTGACGTTCGTGTTCGCCTGGAACGACTTCCTGTGGCCGATCATCGCCCTGAACCAGCAGAACCCGACCGTGCAGGTGGCCCTGAACTCGCTCGGCACCGGGTACGTCCCGGACCAGGCGGTGATCATGGCGGGCGCGCTGCTCGGCACGCTGCCGCTGCTCGTCGCCTTCCTGCTGTTCGGCAAGCAGATCGTGGGCGGCATCATGCAGGGCGCGATCAAGGGCTGAGGGCCCTTTCCCCAGGGGCCGGGCCTCCGGCGCCCCGGCCCCTGCTTCTTCCTCCTGAGCCACTACGCCAGGTCTCTCACCACCCCAATGGGAGCGCTTCCATGTCTGAACCCGTTACCTCCGCGACCTTTCCTCCCGCCTTCCTCTGGGGCGCCGCGACCTCGGCGTACCAGATCGAGGGGGCGGTCCGGGAGGACGGCCGCACGCCCTCGATCTGGGACACCTTCAGCCATACACCGGGCAGGACGGCCGGCGGTGAGACCGGCGACATCGCCGTCGACCACTACCACCGCTACCGCGAGGACGTGGCGCTGATGGCGGAGCTGGGCCTGACCGCATACCGCTTCTCGGTCTCCTGGTCCCGGGTGCAGCCCACCGGCCGCGGCCCGGCGGTCCAGCGCGGCCTGGACTTCTACCGCCGCCTGGTGGACGAACTCCTCGCGCACGGCATCAAGCCGGCGCTCACCCTCTACCACTGGGACCTGCCGCAGGAGCTGGAGGACGCGGGCGGCTGGCCCGAGCGGGACGTCGCGTTCCGGTTCGCCGAGTACGCGGGGATGGTCGCCGAGGCACTCGGCGACCGGGTGGAGCAGTGGATCACCCTCAACGAGCCCTGGTGCAGCGCCTTCCTGGGCTACGGCTCCGGTGTGCACGCCCCGGGCCGCACCGACCCGGCGGCCTCCCTGCGCGCCGCCCACCACCTCAATCTGGCCCACGGCCTGGCGGCCTCGGCGCTGCGCTCGGTGATGCCCGCCCGCAACGAGATCGCGATCAGCCTGAACTCCTCGGTCGTACGGCCCCTTTCCCAGGACCCGGCCGACCTGGCCGCGGCCCGCCGGATCGACGACCTGGCCAACGGCGTCTTCCACGGTCCGATGCTGCACGGCGCGTACCCCTCGTCGCTGCTGGACGCGACGGCCCCGATCACCGACTGGTCGTACGTCCTCGACGGCGACCTGCGCACGATCAACGTCCCGCTGGACGCGCTGGGCCTGAACTACTACACCCCGGCCCTGGTCTCCGCCGCGTCCGCCGAGGCCGGGGGGCCGCGGGCGGACGGCCACGGTGCCAGCGACCACACGCCCTGGCCGGGCGCCGACGACGTGCAGTTCCACCAGACGCCGGGCGAGCGCACGGAGATGGGCTGGACGATCGATCCGACGGGCCTGTACGACCTGGTCATGCGGTACTCGCGGGAGGCCCCCGGGCTCCCCCTGTACATCACCGAGAACGGAGCGGCCTACGACGACAAGCCCGACCCGGACGGCCGTGTCCACGACCCCGAGCGCATCGCCTACCTGCACGGCCATCTGTCCGAGGTCCGCCGCGCGATCACCGACGGCGCCGATGTGCGCGGCTACTACCTCTGGTCCCTGATGGACAACTTCGAGTGGGCGTACGGCTACGGCAAGCGGTTCGGCGCGGTGTACGTCGACTACACGACGCTGGAGCGGACGCCGAAGTCGAGTGCCCGGTGGTACGGGGAGGCGGCGCGGACACGCACGCTGCCGGCGCCGGCGCCGGCTGTCTGAGGCACCCGGAAGGGGCGCGGCGATCCCCCCGGATCGCCGCGCCCCTTCGCGTGGGGGTGCGTCAGTTGAAAGCGCCGAACGCCTTCGAGAAGGCGAACTTGTCCTGGACGATGGAGCTGCAGGTGGCGTCGGCGGAGTTCTTGGCGCCGCCGTCGCACTGCTTGTCGCGGGCGGCGGACCACATCGACAGGCCGCCGAGGCCCTTGGACTTGGCGAAGTTCACCAGCTGGGTGGCGTCGTCCACCTTGAAGATCTCGGAGGAGACGTCGTTGACACCGATCATCGGAGTGACCGCGACCGTCTTCCAGGCGGCGGAGTCGGACAGCCCGAGGACGCTCTTGATCTGGGCCTGGGTGGCGGTGGCCGCCTGTTCGGCCAGGTCGCCCATGTCACCGCTGAACGAGGGGCCGTAGTCCATCGCCATGATGTTGACGGCGGAGATCTTCACGCCGTTGGACTTGGCGTCGGACAGGAGGTTCACGCCGTCCTGGGTGAGGCCCTGCGGCAGCACGGGGAGGGTGAAGGAGACGTCCAGGCCCGGGTGCTGCTGCTGGAGCTTGGCGATGGCCTGGGCGCGGCGGGTGTTGGCCGCGGCGTTGGGCAACGCGCCGCCCTCGACGTCGAAGTCGACCTTGGTGAGCTTGAACGCGTCGACCGCCTTGCCGTACGCCGCCGCCAGGGCGTCCGCGGAGGAGCAGGTGGTGGCCAGTTCGGAGCCGGAGGCGCCGCCGAAGGAGACCCGGACGTCACCGCCCTCGGCACGCAGGGAGCCGATCTGGGCGGCAACGGCGTCGCTGGTCAGGTCGGTCACGCCGCCCCACTTGGGGGTGCAGCCGCCGCCGTCGGTGACGAAGGCGAGGTTGTAGTTCTTCACGCCGGTCGCCTCGGCCGCGCCGACCAGGTCGAAGGCCGGGTAGAGGGAGGTGTCGACGTACGGGGCGAAGCCGGCGGAGGCGGTGCTGCCGCTGCCGCTCCCGGTGGTCTGCGTGGCCGTCGGGGTCGGGGTGGCGCTCCTGGTCGGGGTGGGCGTGGCGGTCCTGGTGGGCGTGGCGGTCGGGGCAGGTGAGCGGGTCTGGGTGGGGCGGCCGCTGGGCTCGGGGGTGGCGCCGTCGGCCGCGGAGCACTGGGTGTCGTCGATACGGCAGCCCGTCGGGTCGCCCTTGCCGTCGACCACGAAGCCGACGGTCACCGACTTGCCGGGAGCGAGACCCCCGGTGTCCCACTTCGCGGGCTTCACGGTGACGTGCGAACCGCTGACGCTCGACTCGCCGTTCCACAGGGAGCCGAGCCTGGCGCCCGCCGGAAGGTCGAACTGCAGGGTCCAGGTCTTCTCGGTCTGGGCGCTGTTGTTGGTGACGACGTACTGGCCGGTGTAACCGGTCGACCAGTCGCTGGTCTTGGTGTACGCGGCGTTCACACCGGCCGCGTTGGCCGTGCCGGTGAGCAGGACCGCGCCGCCACCGACCACGGCCGCGGCCGCGAGACCGCCTATCGCCTTGTTCCTGCCACTGATCCTGCGCCGGTGCGTGCTCATGCGCGTGCCTGCCTTCGCTGTTCACTGGGGTGAGGTGCGGCAGCACGCTAGCGAGCCGGAATCGGGCAAACGGCCTTATCGGGACGGCCGTTGCAGACCTTAGGGTTCGCTTAAGGAAGGCATCGGGGACGATTAATGGTCGAGACCAGTCAGGGCCGGTTTGCGCCATCGGCGCCTGCGCACCCGCCCCCGGGGGCGCCGCCCGGCCGCTTTCCGGCCGTCCAGCTGGAACCAGATCCGCACCTCGGCGCCACCCAGCACCGAGGCGCCGATCCGGACGTCCCCACCGGTGGCCTCGGCGAGCCGGCGCACGATGTCGAGGCCGAGACCGGTCGAACCGGCGTTCCCGGAGCCCCGGCCGCGGGCCATCGCCGCCTCCGGGTCGGGTATGCCGGGCCCTGCGTCGGAGACCAGCACGATCACCGCCTCCTCGCCGTTGTGCACGTCGACCGCGAAGGCCGTGCCCTCGGCGGTGTGCCGGAACACATTGCCGAGCAGGGCGTCGAGCGCGGCGGCCAGATCGGCGCGGGCCACGGGTATGCGCACCGGCCGCTCGACGCCGGCCACCCGCCATTTGCGGCCCTCGTCCTCGGCGAGGGCGGACCAGAACTCCATGCGCTCGCGCACCACTTCGGCCGCGTCGCACCCGGCGCCGGACACGGCCGCGGCCGTCTGCGGCTTGGCCTCCCGGGCCGTGCGGATGATGGTGTCGACCTCGCGCTCCAGCTGGGCGACGGCGGCCCGGGTCTGTTCGGCGGCCGGTCCGCCGCCCAGGGAGGCCGCGTTGAGCCGGAGGACGGTGAGCGGTGTGCGCAGACGGTGGGAGAGGTCGGCGGCCAGCTCTCTCTCGTTCGCGAGGAGCTGCACCACCTGGTCGGCCATGGAGTTGAACGCCACGGCCGCGAGCCGCAGTTCGGTCGGGCCGTCCTCCGGCACCCGGGCGCCCAGCTTGCCCTCGCCCAGCTCGTGCGCGCCCTGCACCAGCCGCTGGGCGGGCCGCACCATGCGCACCCCGAGCCGGTCGGCGACCGCGACCGAGCCGACGATCAGCGCGAGGCCGACGGCCGCGAGCACCGCCCAGGCCGTGCCGACGCCGTTGGTCACCTCGGCCTCGGGGACGTAGACCTCGACGACCGCGATGGCGCCGGAGCCCAGCGCGACCGGCTGCAGCAGCGTGGAGCCGCCGGACACGGAGGTCGTGGAGGCCCGGCCCAGTTTCCGTACGGCCTCGATGTCGCGGCGTGCGGCGCGCTGCCGGCCGAGGTCGAGCGCGGTCCGGCCGTCGGCGGTGGGCAGGTGGACGGCCATCCCGGAGTCGGCGCCGGCGGAGGCCACGACGCGCTCCAGCTCGTCCCGGTCGGTGGTGATGGACAGCGCGGGTGCGACGGCGGCTGCCTGCCGCTCGGCATTGGAGAACGCGCGGTCGCGGGCCATCTCCTTGACGACCAGGCCGAGCGGGACCGCGAAGGCGACCACGACCATCGTGGTGACCGCCAGGCAGACCTTGACCAGGGCCCATCTCATCGCGCCGGCCCCCCGTCGCCCCCGCCGGCAGGAGGCTCGATCTTCACGCCGACGCCCCGGAGGGTGTGCAGATAGCGGGGCCGAGCGGCCGTCTCCCCCAGTTTCCGGCGCAGCCAGGACAGATGGACGTCGATGGTCTGGTCGTCGCCGTAGGACTGCTGCCAGACCTCGGCGAGGAGCTCCCTGCGCGGGACGACCACTCCGGGCCGGCCGGCGAGGAAGGCGAGCAGGTCGAACTCCCGGCGGGTGAGGTCGAGACGGACCCCGTCCAGTTCGGCCTGGCGGCGCAGTGGGTCGACGGTCAGGCCGCCGACGCGCAGCACGGAGGAGGGCGGGGCCTCCGCGCCGCCGGAACGGGTCCGGCGCAGCACCGCGGCGATCCGCGCGGACAGGTGCTCGACGGAGAACGGCTTGGTGAGATAGTCGTCCGCCCCGGCGTTCAGCAGCCGTACGATCTCCGCCTCGTCGTCCCGGGCGGTGGCGATGATGACGGGCACGTCGGTGATGCCGCGCAGCATCTTCAGCGCCTCGGAGCCGTCCAGGTCCGGCAGTCCGAGGTCGAGGATGACGACGTCGAAAGGGAAATGGGCGACCTCGCGCAGCGCCTCCAGTGCCGTACCCACGCTGCGCACGGTGTGTGCGGCGTCGGTCAGATGCCGGATGAGCGCCGAGCGTACGAACTGGTCGTCCTCGACCACGAGCACACTTGCCATGCGCCGCACCGTACGCCATGCGGGCGATCCCCATCCGGCGCCTGTGGATAACTCCAGTCATGTGCGCACGGCGGTCGCCGTGGGGCAGTATGGCCCGCGATGCGCAGAGGACTCGTACACGTACTGGCGTGGCTGCTCGCGACGGGAGCGGCGGTCACGCTGTCGTGGTGGGGTGTGCACACGGTGATGGCCGGGACGGCGTACGACCCGCCGCGTGCGCTGCCGATCACGGCGGCCGACACCACCACGCAGCGCTCGAAGCGGCTGGACACGTCGTCCACCCCGCCCTCGCCGGCACCGTCGAGGAGCACGTCCCCCGGGGCGGCAGAGCCCACGCCCTCCCGCAGCCCGGCCGGTGCCACCAGCCCGCCCCCGGCCGCCGCCGCGCCCTCGGGACGGATCAGGTCCTACGACACCGACGGCGGCCGGGCCGTCTTCGACCTGGGCACCGCCGACGCGACCCTCGTCTCGGCGACCCCGGGAACCGGCTGGTCGATGCAGGTGTGGAAGACCGCGACCTGGATCCGGGTGGAGTTCAGCAGGGGCACCGGCCGGGTGTCGGTGATGTGCACGTGGCACGACGGGCCCCCGCATGTGGACGTCGGGAACTACTGACCGGGGCGGTGCTCAGCGGAACACCGACGGCGGCGGGGCCGGGGAGGCCGTCGCCGTCTCGTCCGTGACCGGGAGCGCGCCGCCGGTGAAGTCCGTGAGCGGCCTGCCGTGTTCGACCCGGCCGGGGTGGGAGTCGGAGGCGGCGCGGCGGGTGAGTTCGGCGAGCGGGAGCGGGGCGTCGGAGGCGACCAGGATGGCGTTGCCGAAGCGCCTGCCGCGCAGTACGGCCGCGTCGGCGACGAGCGCGAGTTCGCCGAACCGGGCGGCGGCCGTGGCGATCTGGCCGCGCAGATGGGCGAGCGGCGGGCCGTCGGCGAGGTTGGCGGCGTAGACCCCGGACGGCTTCAGCGCCCGGCGGACCTCGTCCAGGAACTCGGTGGAGGTCAGGTGGGCCGGGGTGCGGGCACCGCTGAACACGTCTCCGATGACCAGGTCCGCCCAGCCGTCCGGCACCTTGGCCAGGCCCGCGCGGGCGTCCACCGACCGCACCCGGATCCGGGCGTTCGGATGCAACGGCAGCTCCCGGCGGACCAGTTGGACCAGGGCCGCGTCGCGTTCGACGACCTGCTGGGTGGAACGGGGGCGGGTCGCGGCGGTGTACCGGGCGAGGGTGAAGGCGCCGCCGCCGAGGTGCACGGCGTGCACGGGCTTGCCGGGCGGGGCGAGCAGGTCGATGACATGGCCGAGGCGGCGCTGGTACTCGAAGGCGAGGTACGCGGGGTCGTCCAGGTCGACGTGCGACTGGGGCGCGCCGTCGATCAGCAGCGTCCAGGCGCGGCCGCGGTCGGGGTCCGGCACCAGTTGTGCGAGCCCGCCGTCGACCGCCTCCACGACGGCTTCGGCGCCGGCCGCCCCGCGCCGTGTGCGCCGTGTGCTCCCGGACCCGCCCATCGGACCATTGTCGCAGGTGGTCCGGGGCCACGCCTCACCGGCAGCTGTCGGCCGCCGCGATCAGCCGGGCCGCCTCTCCGAGGGCGCGGCGCAGCACCACCGGGTCGGTGGCGAGGTCGGCCTCGCCGGGCGGCAGCAGCCAGGCGGACCCTTCCACCGGCGGCACGGGGTTCCATCTGAGTCCGCGCCCGTCGGTCTGCGTGCAGGTGCTGCCGGGCACGTCCCAGCCGGCCGCCGTGCCGGCCGGAACCAGGAAGCCGAGGGTGGCACAACCGCCGTCGTGCAGCACGGACCCCACCGCGTCACCGGCGCCGCGCCGCAGGATGTCGACCGCCTCGAGGCCCTGCCGGGCCGGTACCGTCACCACGTCGCACACCGCCGCGTCCTCCACGGCCGATGACGGTGACGTACAAGGTTCGTTGCTCTGGCTGGTCTCCATGCCGGCCTCCACCACACAGCCCTGTTGCGGTCCGTGGGGTCCAACGCGTGAGCGCGTCAACGGCTACGGCACAAGTGCGCCGCAAAGGATGGCACTTCATGGCAGATCGTGGATGAGATATCCGGTTTGTAGCCAAACACTGCGTGTCGGGGCCTTCACAGCAGGTACGTTCATGCCCGCCGGAACCAGGGCGTCACTCGGACAACTCGTCCCGAATCCGCCCCGGGTCCGGCATGGTTCGACGGTTCGCACGAGAGGACCCGGCCATGGCGTCGTCAACCGTGACCTCGTCACAGCCCGAACGGCCACCCCGGCCGAACCTCGCCTTCCGGCGACTGCGTGGCAGACGCTCACCGGCCGAGTTCGCGGCGCTCGTACGGCGCGCCGCGCGCGAGATCGGTGAGCGGGTGAGCTGTGACGCGCGGTACATCGGCAGGGTCGAGGCGGGTGAGATCCGCTGCCCCAACTACGCGTACGAACGGGTGTTCCTGCACATGTTCCCTGGTCGCACCCTCACCGACCTGGGCTTCGCGCCCCGCTCGTCGGTACGCGGCCGGGCGGCGCGTCCGGCGGCGGACACGCCCGAGGGGTGCGTCGCCACGGGGTCGCCCGGTGAGTCACGGGCGGCCACGGAGCCGTATGACACGCAGGAACCGTACGACCCGCACGAACCGCACGAGCCGTACGTGAAAGACCACCTGAACCACGAGGAGAGCGACGTGCTGCGTCGCGCATTCATGACCGGCGGGGGCGCCACGGTGGCCGCCGCCACGCTGAGCCCGTTGGGGCTCACCACGGACGCCGCGGCCGCGGTACGGCCCCCGCGCCGGCCCGGAACGCCGGAGGCACTCGCCCTCGAGGAGGCCGTCCGCCGGATCCGGCTGCTCGACGACCGGCACGGCGCGGACGGCCTCTACCGGCGGGCGGCGGCTCCGCTGCGCACCGCGTACGCGCTGCTGGACGCCGGTGCCACCCGTCAGACCACCGCGGACCGGCTGCACTCGGGCGCCGGTGAACTCGCCATCTCCGTGGGCTGGCTGGCCCACGACTCCGGCCGCTTCGACGACGCCCGCTCGCACTACGCGGAGGCACTGGCCACGGCGCGCATGACCGGAGACCCGGCGCTGGAGGCACACGCCTTCTGCAACACCGCTTTCCTGGCACGGGACACCGGCCGCCCGCGCGAGGCGGTCCGCGCCGCCCAGGCCGCCCAGCGCGCCGCCCGCCCGCTGGGTTCCGCCCGCCTGATGTCGCTGCTCGCGCTGCGCGAGGCGGGCGGCTGGGCGGGGCTCGCCGACCGCACCGGATGCGAGCAGGCGCTCGTCCGGGCGCAGACCCTCTTCGAGCGGGGCCGCTCGGACGCCGACCCCGAGTGGATGAGCTTCTACGGAGAGGCCGAGCTGCAGGGTCTCGAGGCACAGTGCTGGTCCACGCTGGGCGACTGGCGGCGCGCGTCCCGGCATGCGCGCCGGGCGGCGCATCTGCAGGATCCGCACTTCACCCGGAACATCGCGCTCTACACCGCGGAGCTGGCCGACGACCTCGCCCGCGAGGGCCGCCCCGACGAGGCGGCTGCCGCCGGTCTGCGGGTGCTGTCGCTGCTCGACCAGGTCCAGTCCTCCCGCATCCAGAGCATGCTGGCGGGGACGGCGCGGGTGCTGCTGCCGCACCGGCGGGCATCGGGGGTGTCGGAGTTCCTGGACCGGCATGCGTCGTTGCCGCGGGCCGGGCGGGCGTAGGCGGGCGAACCCGGCCCCCGCTCAGCCGGCCAAGTGCCCCAAGTCGTTCCAGCTCTCGATCGCCGGTTCCCCGTACGCCCAGCCGAGAACCGACAGCGAGGTGGGACTGAGGCGTATCCGGGCGGCGAAGTCCAGCGGCAGGCCGAGCCACCGTGCGCCCAGGGAGCGCAGGATGTGGCCGTGGGCGAAGACGAGGACGTCGCGGCCGGCCGAGCGGGCCCACGCCACCACCTCGTCCGCGCGTGCGGTCACCTCGGCGATGCTCTCGCCCTGCGGCACCCCGTCCCGCCAGATCAGCCACCCCGGCCGCACGGCCTGGATCTCGGCCGGCGTCATGCCCTCGTAGGCGCCGTAGTCCCACTCCATGAGCGTGTCCCACGTGGTGGCCCGGTCACCGAAGCCGGCCAGTTCGCACGTCTCACGCGCGCGTGCCAGCGGGCTGGTGCGCACCTCCACGCCCGGCAGTCCGTCCAGCGGAGCGCGGTGCAGTCGCTCGCCGAGCAGCTTGGCTCCCCGCCGGCCCTCCTCCAGCAGCGGCACGTCGGTCCTGCCGGTGTGCTTGCCGGACAGTGACCACTGCGTCTGTCCGTGCCGGGCCAGCAGGATGCGCGGTGCCATGAGAGACCTTTCCGGAAGCGAAGGGAACCCTTCCATCATCGCTCACCCGCTGCCGGAGCAACCCGGCGGGCGATCCCGGCGTCTTCGAGGTCTGAGCGCGCGTACGGCCCGCCCGGGAGCGCCCGCGATGCTCGCAGACGGACACCGTAAAGTGGCACGGTCGCCCGCCCGGGCGTGCCGCACAGCAGAAGGGGGAGGGCGATCGGATGCCGCAGACCGTGACACCGGGCACCGAGGTGGCCCCGCCTACCCGGCTGCGCTGGTGGACCGAGCTGCCGCTGATCCTCCTCGTCTACGGCTGCTACTCGGCCGGCCGCCTCCTCGCTCGCGGCGACGTCGCCTTGGCCGTCGACCACGGTCTGGCGATCCTGCGCCTGGAGCAGGCGCTGCACCTCAACGCCGAGCATCCGCTCAACCGGCTGTTCACCCGCGAACCCTGGCTCGGTGTGCCGGCGGACTTCTGGTACGCCTCGCTGCACTACCTGATCACCCCCGCCATCCTGGTCTGGCTGTTCCGTGCCCGCGCCGAGCACTACCGGCGCGCGCGCACCTGGCTGATGACGTCGACGTTCATCGGACTGATCGGCTTCACGCTGCTGCCCACCTGCCCGCCCCGGCTGCTCTCGGCCGGTCACGGCTTCGTCGACACCATGGCGCACTACAGCTCGTACGGCTGGTGGGGCGGCGAGGCGAGCGCGCCGCGCGGCATGGGCGGGATGACCAACCAGTACGCGGCGATGCCCAGTCTGCACGTCGGCTGGGCGCTGTGGTGCGGGATCATGCTGTGGCGGTACGGCGGCACGCGCGTGGCCAAGGTCTTCGGCGTCCTCTACCCGCTGGGCACCGCGCTCGTGGTCATGGGCACCGCCAACCACTACTTCCTGGACGCGGTCGCGGGTGTCGCCGTGATGGGCGTCGGCTTCCTGCTGGCACCTCGCGTCACGCGGGCGCTGGACCTGGTCCGGGTGCGCCTGTTCCCGGGCCGCACACCGGTCACGGACGGCACGGGCTCCCCGATTGTCAGTGCCGGATGCCAGACTTCCGCGGGTGAGCGATTTCCACGGCAGCGCGAGTCCGAGCTCGACGCCGGGGCCGGACCGGACACCTCCCCCAGCGACGCGGGAGAAGGGGCTGCGGCACCGGCTCGCTGAGCTGCGCGGTCCCGACGTACCGGCCAAGGCCCTTGACGCGCGCGCCCTCGCGGCGCTCGCCGCGAACCCCGGGTGCGCGCGGCGGGCGATCCTGGACGGCGCCGGGGTGGACAAGGCACGCCTGGCGGGCGCGTTGGGCGCGCCGTCCGGCTTCGGCCAGTCGCAGTTCGCCCTGACCCGGGGCAACGCGTTCGAGGCGCGCGTGAAGGCCGACGGCGGCACGGAACTGCTGCGGCTGGCGCACGCCCGCCTCGACCCGGGCGCCGGACCGCCGGAGGCCGCCGCCGTACCCGACCTGACCGCGCACGGCCCCGAGGGGCGTACGGCGCGCACGGCGCTGGCGCTGCGCGAGGCCACGCTCGCGGGCGGCTGGACGCTGCTGGACCATCCGATGCTGGCGCTGGACGTGGCGGGTTCGCTCGCGTTCCTGGAGCCGGACGCGGTGGTGGTGCACCCGGACGGCAGCTGGTCGGTGGTGGAGATCAAGTCCTTCCCGATGGTGGACGGTTCCGCGGACCCGGCGAAGGTCGGTGCGGCGGCCCGGCAGGCGGCGGTGTACGTGCTCGCCCTGGAGGAGGTCGCCGGGCGCCTCGAACCCCCGCCGCGCGTGCACCACCGGGTGCTGCTGGTGTGCCCCAAGGACTTCTCCAACCTGCCCGCGGCCTCCGCCGTCGACATCCGCAAGCAGCGCGCGGTCACCGCCCGTCAGCTCGCCCGGCTCACCCGTATCGAGGAGATCGCCGGGATGCTGCCTCAGGGCACCTGCTTCGCGCCCGACCGGAGCGCCGAGGAGCTGACGGCGGCCGTGGAGGCGGTCCCGGCGACGTACGCGCCCGAGTGCCTGTCCGCCTGTGAGCTGGCCTTCCACTGCCGGGAACGCTCCCGCGAGGAGGATGCCGTCACCCGGCTCGGCCGGCCGCTGCGCGCGGAACTGGGCGGTCTGACCACGGTGGAGGGCGTTCTCGCGGCGGCCCGCGGCGTGAGCGGCGACCCGGACGACCCGGCGGTCGCGGCCCTGCGCCGGGCGGCCGCCCTGCGCGCCGAGGCGCTGGCATGTGCGCAGGGGGCGGCGCTGTGTCCCTGATCACCACGCTCGCCCGGCTCGAGGCCGTCAGCAGCGGCCGGGCCCGGCCCGCCGCGACCGTCCGGCACCGGCATCTGTCCGATCGCCCGCTGGTGTTCGTGCCGCTCACCACCGCCGGCGAGGCCGGAGCCCCGCTCGGCGCGCTGGTCGGCACCGACCGGGAGAGCCCGCGCCTGCTGGCCGTACCCCAGCCCCGCGACCGTGACCTGCGGTTCTCCTTCCTCGCCGACCTGGCCGACGTCGTCCTGCCCCACATCGACTCCTACGCCGGATCGGTGGAGGCCGCCGAGCGCACCGAGACCGACCCGGAGACCGGCAAGCGGGTCAAGGTCGAGGTGGAGCTGTGCGCGGACGCGCCGCAGCTGATCGTGCCGAGCCGGGCCGGTCTGGACTTCGTACGGCTGCTGGGCCGTTCCATGCGCTTCCGCCGAACCGCCGAGCAGGACCCGGAGGCCCCCTACCCGGCGCCGCCCCGGGTGCCGTTGCTCGGCCGCTGGCTCACCCACTACGGCGAGCGGTCCCGGGTCCCCGGCTCCTCCCTGCTCCTCGCCCTCACCGAGGTGCTGTCGCGGCACTGGGCGACCGGCCAGTCGAGTCTGGAGGACCAGCACCTGGGCGCGCTGCTCGCCTGGATCGACCCTCCGCAGGACACGTCCGGCGCCGAGGCCGCGCGCCGGGCCGAGCTCGCCCGGGACGCCGCCGGCCAGTTGCTGTGCCCGCCGGCCGGTCCCGCCACCGACCCGGCGTTCGACAACAAGCTGCTGGCCCCGGCGATCGAGCGCTACGACCGCGCCCGCATCGCACTCGCCGCCGCCGAGGACGCCCTGGCCGCCGACGACCGGCTGGCCGTGCTGACCGCGGCCGAGCGGGAGATCCGCGACCTGGTGGCGAGCCGCGCCCGGCCCACCTGGGACGCGGTGTGGCGGGGCCTGGACCTGCTGCGGGAGCTGCCGGAGGGGGCGCATGTGGAGGAGCGCTGGACCCGGGACCGCTGGTCGTTCACCGGCCACCGCGACCGGGTGCTGGCGGGCGAGCCCCCGCAGCCGCGCCGGGACGACGCGGTGACGGCGGCGAACAAGCTGGCCACGCGCGAGCGCGAGCAGGCACGGCTGGAGGCGCAGGAGGCGCTGGACGACCCGCTGGTGATGGCGGGACGGCGGCTGGCCGGGGAGGCGTTCGCCGGCGAGGTCACCGATGTCGTCATGGCGTACAGCGAGGGCAAGCGGCCGAGTCCGCGCCCGCTGGTGACGGTCCGCACCCAGGACCGGCCGCACCTCGGCGAGCGGGCGAAGGTGTACCGCTCGCTGGCCGGCAAGCCGCAGTCGGCCGAGTTCGTCGGGTACGAGGACCCCTCGGCCGGGGACGTGCTGATCCTCCGCATCCTGGACAAGATGGGCCGCGGCAAGGAGCCCGAGCCCGGTTCGGTGCCGGAGAAGGGCGACCGGGTGTGCTTCACCCTCTTCGAGCACGAACAGCGCGGCGGCGCGAAGCTGCCCGATCCGGAGGAGACCCCGTGGACCCACGGTGGCCCACCCGGTGAGGCCGTGCCGGAGACCGCCGATCCCGTCACCGAGGAGGACGTGCTGTGACGACCGTCGACGTCGGCCCCGGAGCCGCGGCCGCCCGCGCCACCGACGCGATCCTCCGCGACACCCTGCACGGCACCGAGCGCGGCGTGGTGGTCGACTCCCCGCCCGGCGCCGGCAAGTCGACGCTGGTGGTCCGCGCGGCTCTCGAACTGGCCGAGGCGGGCCGCCCGTTGATGGTGGTGGCGCAGACCAACGCCCAGGTGGACGACCTCGTCCTCCGGCTCGCCGGGGAGAACCCGGACCTGCCGGTCGGCCGGCTGCACAGCAGCGACACCGACGCGTACGACAAGGCGCTCGACGACCTGCCGCAGGTGCGCACGTCGGCCAAGGCGGCCGAGCTGAACGGCCTGCCGGTCGTCCTGTCCACGGCGGCGAAGTGGGCGCATGTGAAGGTCGACGAGCCCTGGCGGCACGCGATCGTGGACGAGGCGTACCAGATGCGCTCCGACTCCCTGCTCGCCGTGGCCGGGCTGTTCGAGCGCGCCCTGTTCGTCGGCGACCCGGGCCAGCTGGACCCGTTCGCGATCGTCGGCAGTGAGCAGTGGGCGAGCCTCTCGTACGACCCGTCGGCCTCCGCGGTGACGACGCTGCTGGCCCACAATCCCGGCCTGCCGCAGCACCGCCTCCCGGTCTCCTGGCGGCTGCCGGCTTCCGCGGCGCCGCTGGTCTCGGACGCCTTCTACCCGTACACGCCCTTCCGCAGCGGCACGGACCACGGCGACCGCCGTCTGACCTTCGCGGTCCCGTCCGACGGTTCCGGGCCGGACCAGGTGCTCGACGAGGCGGCGGAATCCGGCTGGGGCCTGCTGGAACTGCCCGCCCGGCACACCCCGCGCACGGATCCGGAGGCGGTGCGGGCCGTGGCCACGGTCGTCCGGCGCCTGCTGGACAGAGGCGGCGCGGCGACCTCGGAGCGCTCACCGGCCCCCGCTCCCCTCACCGCGGACCGCATCGCCGTCGGCACGGCCCACCGCGACCAGGCGGCGGCGGTCCGCACGGCACTGACCGAGCTGGGCGTCACCGACGTCACGGTCGACACCGCGAACCGCCTCCAGGGCCGGGAGTACGACGTCACGGTCGTCCTGCACCCGCTCTCCGGCCGCCCGGACGCCACCGCCTTCCACCTGGAGACCGGCCGCCTGTGCGTCCTGGCCTCCCGCCACCGCCACGCCTGCATCGTGGTCTGCCGCGCCGGCGTGGGCGACCTCCTGGACGACTACCCGTCCACGGAACCGGTCCAGCTGGGAACCCTGGTGAAGTTCCCGGACGGCTGGGAGGCCAACCATGCGGTTCTGGCCCACCTGACAGAACACCGGGTGACCTGGCGACCGTGACAGGAACACGGCAGCGGCTCGACGCGCCTCCCACCGACTCCCCCCGCCCGGCCGGACGGAGTCCGGCACGCCGCCGCAGGCGGCCGATGAATGCAGCCCGGACGGCTGGGAGGCCAACCATGCGGTCCTGGCCCACCTGACAGAACACCGGGTGACCTGGCGACCGTGACAGGAACAGGGGTGAAGCCTGCTGCTTGACCTGGCGAGCGTGACCGGAACGCCTGGTGAAGCCTGCGGCCGTAGGGCCCCTTGCGTGCGCGCGGGACAATGGACGGTGGCCCACCTGAAGGCGGTGCCCAGCGAACCGTACGAGGAGGAGACACGACATGGCGGAGCCCACGCCGCGTCGCAACGAACCGCGGCTACGCCCCGCGCCCCTGATCTTCGAGCCCGCGGAGGCGGCCGCCGATCCCGAGCACTTCTTCGACCTGGAGTCGATCGAGGATCCGCGGGCGCTGCTGGTCCGGGCGACCGAGCTGACCCAGGCGTTCCGCGCGGCGGCCGACCGGGCCGTGGAATACCAGGCCATCGCGGCGGCCCAGCTCGCCGACCCGCGCCGCTTCGACCGGCTGACCCCTGCGGACATCGCCGACCGGGCGGAGTGGACCGAGGACTACGCGAAGAAGATGGTCGAGTTCGGGCGGGACCTGATGCGGGGGAACGCCGAGGGGCGGACGACCGCCGACCCCGTGTGATCCCTCGCTTGGCATATGCCAGGCGGGCAAGATACTCCTGCCTTCACCTCCCTGTCCCGGCTTTCCGCAACTCAGGGGAATCGCGCACTCACGGCCGGTACACCTTGGTGACATGACCAGCGCACCGAACGTCACCCGAGTCACCTCCGACGGCGTCGACTGGCTCGCCTCGGCGGGGGCGTATCCGCGGAGCATGCAGGCCCTCTGGGACGAGCGCCCGACCGCTCCGGTCGTCCTGCCCTGCGGCACCGTCTTCGACGTGGTGAGCGCTCCGGTGGTCTTCGGCCGCCGGATGCTGGACCGGCTGTGGGAGGACGGGCCGGGCTCGGGCCCGGTCGCGGTGTTCCGGGGCCGCGTGCTGCTGTTCGCCGCACCGGGCACGGCCCATCGGCTGCCCTCGCTGCTGGCGTGGGAGGAGTGGGGCTCGCACCGTACGGAGGCGGTGCCGCCGCTGCTGTGTCACGGCACGGGCGACGCGGTGACCGTCCCGGCGCCCACCGGGGACGACGGCACCGGCACCGCTCGCTGGCTGGTCGCCCCGGACACCCGTCACCCTTGGCTGCCGGGCCCCGAAGTCGTCCTCTGGGCAGCCGTGCGCGCGGCCCGCGCCGCGGTGCGGATATCGATTTTTCCTCCCGCCGACCAGGATGCTAATGTCTACGACGTCAGCAGGCGCCGCTAGCTCAGTTGGTTAGAGCAGCTGACTCTTAATCAGCGGGTCCGGGGTTCGAGTCCCTGGCGGCGCACGATGGCGATGGCGAGGCATGTCCGCAGAACGCGCGGAGTGTCTCGCCATCGTTGTTTTTGCGCGGCTTCGCCGCGCGTGTGGGGGCTTCGCCACCCACGCCCCCATCGGGGCGGTCCGGTGGCCGTCGGCCGGACAGCCGGCCCACCCGATGATCGTCGGCGGGGACTGCCAGGCGGTTCAGTGATCGCCCACGGGACGAGCCGGCGACCCGACAACCGGCCGACCGACAGCCGGCCACCCAATGAGCCTCGGCGGGGAGAGCCAAGCGGTTCAGCCATCGCCGACGGGACGAGCCGGCGACCCGACAACCGGCCGACCGCCAGCCGGCGCACCCGGTGGCGTGGCCCGCGAGGGTCAGCCGTCGTGCACCCCCGGCGTGATGCGCACCGTCCACGCCCCTGACGTCGTCCTCCCCTCCACCTCCACCTTGACGCCCTCCCCGGGCACGGTGAAGCTCTCGCCGAGCGCGACCGGGGCGTCGGCGAGGGGCGGGTAGACCGAGTTCTCCCAGCAGGCCCCGGTGCGCGGGTGGGCGTCGACGACCTCGACCGGGCCGCCGCCGGACTCCGCCTCGCCTCTGATCCGGTACACCAGCACCCCCTGCCGACAGGTGCCCCGGTCGCTGCCGGCCGAGCCGCGCGCCTCGAAGCCCAGGGCACTGTCGGCGCCGGTGCGCACGATCGCGAGTTTCACCCCGTGTCCGAGGCCGAAGGCCGGGGCGCCCGCCGTGCCCTGCACCGGGACCCCCGGGCCGGCCTCCAGCGGCTCCAGGGTCAGCCGGGTCGGCCCGGCGCCGCGCACGCACACCACCTGGCGCGGATCCAGCCAGCCGAGCTTCCACTTGTGCCAGGCGAACAGGTCGGGCGAGAGGCCGAACTGGCTGCCCATCAGGTCCCAGTCGCCGACGTAGGTGTCCCAGTCGCCCTTGCCGTCGACCGGGCGGTGGTAGAGGTCGGGCAGGTCGAACATGTGGCCGGTCTCGTGTGCGAGGACGAGCCGGTCCGGCGGGTGCTTCTCGAAGACCGTGACGACCCGTCGGATGTCCGTGCCGTCCACGTGCACCGGCGTGTCGAGGTTCACGACCTTCGTGGCGTCGGAGTCGACGCCGGGCGCGTCCGGGTCGGCGACGAAGTACACGACCTGGTAGCGGGAGAAGTCGACCTCCTTGTCGGCCACCGCGAACGCGTCGCGCAGATAGGCGGCCCGGTCGTCCGCGCTCCAGTCCCGCTTTATGGCGTACGCCGTGGACGAGCGGGGCATGCGCAGCCAGTGCTTCAGCGGGTGCGGGCGGAGGGTGAACCTGCCGTAGGAAGCCTGTTCGAAGTAGTGGCTGGTGGCCGGGAAGTGGTCGGCGGTCAGCTCCGCGGGGGTGGTACGCGGGCTCGCGTCCGGGAAGGAGAGGAAGATCATCACGGCGTCCAGCGCGCCGATCGGGCGGGTGTAGTCCGGGTTCCAGGTGTCCACGCCCTCGGAGTGGTGGGCATCGGTCCGGTGCAGGGCGCAGGGTGTCGTGGAGAAGGGCTCGGCGGCCGACGGACCGGAGAGGATCGTCGTCGCGGCGAGCGCCGACAGCGTGGTGCACACGGCGGCGGTGCTGCGCAGCATGGGCACGGACATGACCTCCGGATGCGGTTCGCTGGATCCGCATCCAGATTGCTGCTGTTTGACAAGCCGTGCCCTGTTTGCCTGCACCACAAGGGTGAGTGCGCCCCCTGATGCGCCGGCGCACTCCGGCGCCCGACACCCCGAAGCACTCACGGAACGTCACAACTGGTCGAGGGCCCGAAGAACCCGTCCAGGTGCGGGCAGAAACGATCTGCCAGAACCGGTGTCCGGTCCGGGACAATGGAGACCGGCTGGAAGGGCCCGGGGCCAGCCTCTATGATCGGCACACTTTCCGGCACGGACAGCGATCGAGTGCACTGCGGGAGCGAGCGGTGAGCGGAACGTCCGAAGGGCCGACGCCCGCGGCAGACCTCGACCGGTCAGCCGTAACAGACAGTGACCACACCACCTACCACCGTGTCTTCGCGGCTGCCCCGCTCGCCATGGCCGTCGTGGACCGCGCGGGACTCGTCTCCGGCGCCAACGCGGCCTTCGGCGAGCTGCTCGGCACCGATCCGGAGACGCTCACCGGGCGGGTCGCCGCCGACCTGGTCGACCTGGCCTCGGACACCCGCAGCTGGCACGCCTACCGCGAGGTCCTGCGCGGCCGGCAGGCCCGGCTGCGCTGCACCCGCCGGCTGAAGCATCCCGAGGGGCACTCCGTGTGGGTGCAGGTGACCGTGGCCCCGCTGAGCGGTGAGTCCGGCGTCCTGCTGTCCGTCGCCGACATCGGCGCCCGGCGCGAACTCCAGGCGCAGCTACGGCACTTGCAGATGCACGACCCGGTGACCCGGCTGCCCAACCGCACGCTGTTCTTCGAGCGGCTGTCGGCCGCGCTGGAGGCGGAGTCGTACGAGCAGAGCGGCACCGGCCGGATCGGCCTGTGCTATCTGGACCTCGACGGTTTCAAGGCCGTCAACGACACCCTCGGCCACCGGGTCGGCGACCGCCTCCTCGCCGCCGTCGCCGAGCGCCTGACCCGGGTGGCCGACGAAGCCGGTTACGCCCGCGCGGTGACCCCGCTGGTGGCCCGGCTCGGCGGCGACGAGTTCGCGCTGCTCGTGGAGGACTCCACCGGCACCGAACAGCTCGCCGATCTCGCCGAGTCGGCGCTGAAGGCCCTGGAGGAGCCCTTCGACCTGGCGGGTCAGCGCCTGTCGCTGACCGCCTCCATCGGTGTCGTGGAACGCCACGCGACGGGCACGACCGCGACCGGCCTGATGCAGGCGGCGGATACGACCCTGTACTGGGCCAAGGCCGACGGCAAGGCCCGCTGGACCCTGTTCGACCCCGAGCGCAACGCACACCGGATGACCCGTCAGGCCTTGGCCTCCACCCTGCGTCCCGCCATCGAACGCAATGAATTCGCGCTGGAGTACCAGCCGTTGGTCGGCATGGAGGACGGCCGCCTCTCCGGCGTCGAGGCGTTGATCCGCTGGAATCATCCTCAGTTCGGCACACTGACGCCGAATCGGTTCATCGGACTGGCCGAGGAGGACGGCTCGATCGTGCAGCTCGGCCGCTGGGCGCTCGCCACCGCCTGCCGCCAGGCCCGCCGCTGGCAGCTGGACCACCCCGAGGAACCGCCGATCTTCGTCAGCGTCAACGTGGCCGTGCGGCAGGTGTGGGACTCGGACCTGGTGGCCGACGTGGCGCGGATCCTCGCCGAGACCGGGCTCGCCCCGCACCTGCTCCAGCTGGAGCTGACCGAGTCGGCCGTGATGGGTTCGGCCGGCCGGCCGCTGCAGGCCCTGCAGGCGCTCAGCGACATGGGGGTGCGCATCGCCATCGACGACTTCGGCACCGGCTACTCCAACCTCGCCTACCTCAGCCGCCTGCCGGTCTCCACGCTGAAACTGGACGGGTCCTTCGTGCGCGGCTTCCAGTACGAGGCCGACAAGAACCCGGCGATCAGCCCCAACCCCGCCGACGAGGTCATCGTCGAGGCGATGATCCAGCTCGCCCATCGGCTCGGCATCACCGTCACCGCGGAGTGCGTGGAGACCTCGGCGCAGGCCACCCGGCTGCGCCGCATCGGCTGCGACACCGGCCAGGGCTGGCTGTACTCCCGCCCGGTGCCGCCGGATCGTATCTCCGAACTCCTCGGCGCCCAGACCTACGCGGCGGGCAAGCCGTAGGCGTCAGCGACCAACTCGTAGGAGCGAAGCCGCAGTTCACCGCGGTGTGCGTGGGAGACGAGCATCAGCTCGTCGGCGCCCGTGCGCTTGTGCAGATCGTCCAGGCCGGCGCGGACCTCGTCGGCCGTGCCGTGCACGATGTTGGACGTCCAGGAGGTGATGAACTCCTCCTCCACCGGGCTGAACTCGTGCTTCTCGGCCTCGTCCGGGTCGGGGAAGAGGCCGGGCCGGCCGGTGCGCAGCCGAAGCATGTTCAGGGCCATCGCCCGGGTCTGGCGGCGTGCCTCGCGCGCGTCGTCGGTGGCGAGCGCGGAGACGCCGATGAGGGCGTACGGCTCGTCGAGGACCGCGGAGGGCCGGAAGGTCTGCCGGTACAGGTCCAGGGCCGGGATGGTGTTCTGCGCGGAGAAGTGGTGGGCGAAGGCGAACGGCAGGCCCAGCAGTCCGGCCAGGCGCGCGCTGAAGCCGGAGGAGCCGAGCAGCCAGACCGGCGGACGGTGCGGGGACTGGACGCCACCGGGGGCGGTGCTCTGCACCGGGCCCGGGATCGCGTGGATACGGCGGTAGGGGTGGCCGTCGGGGAAGTCGTCGTCCAGGAAGCGGGTGAGTTCCGCGAGCTGCTGCGGGAAGTCGTCGGCGCCCTCGCCGAGGGTCTCGGTGCGGCGCAGGGCCGCGGCCGTGGCGCCGTCCGTGCCGGGGGCGCGGCCCAGGCCGAGGTCGATGCGGCCCGGCGCCATCGCCTCCAGCGTGCCGAACTGCTCGGCGATGACGAGGGGCGCGTGATTGGGCAGCATGACGCCGCCCGAGCCGAGCCGGATGCGGTCGGTGTGGGCGGCGAGGTGGGCGAGGATCACGGCGGGCGAGGAGGAGGCGACGCCCGGCATGGAGTGGTGCTCGGCGACCCAGTACCGGTGGAAGCCGCGGGCCTCGGCGAACCGGGACAGCTCCACGCTGGTGCGCAGGGCGTCGGTGGCGGTGCTGCCCGCACCGACGGTCACCAGGTCCAGTACGGAGAGGGGGACGGGGGCGGTCCCGTGCGTCGTGCCCCGGATCTCGTCTGCCGACACGGTGTGGGCCTCCTGTTTGTGGCGTGGGCGTCCAGTGGTGCCGTAACAGGAGGCGGTCTCCGCTTATTCCGCGGCGGTGCCGCGGCCGCCGGCCGGGACGGGTGGGCGGCCGCCGGCCGGGACGGGGGGCGCCGGGCGCGGGTCAGGCCTGCACGATCGGTTCCCTGGTGAACAGCGCCCCCAGGGCCGGAGCGTTCACCCTCCGGCCGGCGAGCCTGAGCCCCTCCCACACCGACACCTGGTTCGCCGTGAGCACCGGCTTGGACAGCGCCTTCTCCAGCAGCTGCACATGCGCCGCCGTGTGCAAGGCGGTGTCCGGCAGCAGCACGGCCTCCGCGTCGGAGACGTCCGCGGCACGCGCCAGCGTCAGCACGTCCTCCTCGCCCCAGGTGCCGACCTCCGCCGCCGTGATGATCCCCGAGGACCGCATCCCGGTCACCTCCAGACCACCGGCCCGCAGGAAGTCCGCGAACAGCGCGGCGACGTCCTCCGGATAGGTCGCCCCGACCGCGACCCGTCGCGCCCCGATCTCCCGGGCCGCGTGCACGAAGGCGAACGACGTCGAGGACGCGGGCATCCCGGCCAGCCTCGCGAGCGTGCGTACCTGTTCCTGGGCGCCCTCCCAGCCGTGCACGAAGCCGCCGCTGGTGCAGGCCCACACCACCGTCTCGGCCCCGGTCAGCCGCAGGCTCTCCATGCCCGCGGCGAGCCGCTCGGCGGAACCCATCTCACGCAGGGCGGCCACCCGGTGCGCGTCCTCGCCGATGTCGGTGTGGACCAGGTCTACCCGGATGTCGCTGCCCAGGAGCTGCTCGATGCGTGGATAGTCGTCCTCGGCGGAGTGGCCCGGGTAGAGGAATCCGAGTGCGGTCATGTCCAGCCTTCCTGCGTCTCTTCGGGCAGTACCGGGGGCCAGGCACGCGCGGCCTCGTCGAGCAGCGCCTGATACGGCCCCACGGCTCGGGTACCCAGCCGGCGCAGTGCCGCCCACATCGTGACCTGGTTGGCAGAAAGCACCGGGATGCGCAGCTCGGCCTCCAGTTGGGGGATCACGTCGTACGTCGGCAGATTGGTGCAGGAGATGAAGAGCGCGTCGGCGGTGCCGGGCCGTACCGCCTGCCGGGCCATGGCGACGACCTCCCGGTACGGCACCTGCCAGATGTGCCGGGTCAGCCCCATGAAGGCGCACCCGGTGACCTGGACACCGGCCTCGGCGACGAAGTCCTCCAGCGCCCGGGTCACCGACACCGTGTACGGCGTGACCAGGGCGACCCGGCGTATCCGCAGCTCGGCCAGCGCCTCCAGCAGCGCGCCCGAGGTGGTCACCGAGGGCGGCGCGCCGGCCAGGGTCATGGCGGCGCGCATCGCCCGCTCCCCGGCGATCCCGCCGACGAAACTGCCGGAGGTGCAGGCGTAGGCGACGGCCTCGGGCGCGACCGCGGTCAGCGCGCGCACGGCGTCGCCCAGGGTCTCGTGCTCGCTCACCAGCCGGGCCAGGTCCAGGCTCACCTCGACCGGCACGAACGGGGTCCGGGTCAGATGCAGCGACACGTCGTCGGGCACCCAGCGCCACAGCTCGCGGTCGAGGGCGAAGTCGAAGGGAGCCACCACGCCGACGCCGCGCTGGCGACGGGGGCCGCCGAGAAAAGAGACGTCCATGGCTGGCACCGGCCTCACCGTGAGTGGACGAGTGGGCAACGGATCGCGAGTACGCCCGTGTTGACGAAGGTAGGTTCGGGTGCGAGCGTGGTCAATCCGCACACAATCCGCGCATGTCAGACGCCCGGAGCCGCCCCGTATGACGACCCTCCCCACCCTCCTCGTCCTGGACGCGGAGCCGCCGCCCCGGCTCGGCCGGCTCACCGGGCGCGCCCGGATCGTGCACACCGACGCCGCGCGCCTGGCGGAGCGGCTGCCGCGGGCGGACGCCCTGCTGGTCTGGGACTTCACCTCGCACGCGGTACGCGAGGCCTGGCCGGGGGACGGGCCGAGGCCGGCCTGGGTGCACACGGCGAGCGCGGGCGTGGACCATCTGATGTGCCCGGAGCTGGCCGCCTCCGGCACGGTGGTGACGAACGCGCGCGGGATCTTCGACCAGCCGATCGCCGAGTACGTGGCGGCTCTCGTGCTGGCGGTCGCCAAGGACCTGCCGCGCACGCTGGAGCTCCAGCGGGAGCGGACCTGGCGGCACCGGGAGGGCCGGCGGGTGGCGGGCACGCGCGCGTGCGTGGTCGGATCGGGGCCGATCGGCCGGGCGATCGTACGGACCCTGAAGGCGCTGGGCGTGACGACGGCGCTGGTCGGCCGGGTCCCGCGGACCGGCATCCACGGTCCGGCCGACCTGGACCGGCTGGTCTCCCGCGCGGACTGGGTGATCGCGGCGGCGCCACTCACCGAGCAGACGTACCGGATGTTCGACGGCCACCGGTTCGGCGTGATGCAGCCCTCGGCGTTCTTCGTCAATGTCGGCCGGGGCCAGCTCGTCGACGAGGACGCCCTCGCGCAGGCCCTGGACCGGCGCTGGATCGCGGGCGCCGCACTGGACGTGTTCACCACCGAACCCCTGCCCGAGGACAGCCCGTTGTGGGGGCTTCCGGGGCTGATCGTCTCCCCGCACATGAGCGGGGACACGGTCGGCTGGCGGGACGAACTGGCCGTGCAGTTCGTCGAGTTGTACGAGCGGTGGGCGGCGGGAAGATCACTGGTGAACGTGGTCGACAAGAAGCGTGGTTACGTGCCCGGTCACTGACCTCCTTGGAGGGTGCATGCAGCTCACCGACCTCACCGCCGTGTCGCTCCTCGACGGTTACCGCAAGGGCGAGTTCAGCCCCGTGGAGGCGACCGAGCAGGCCCTGGAGCGGGCCCGGCGGATCCAGCCGGAGGTGAACGCGTTCGTGCGCCTCACCGAGGAGGACGCGCGGGCACGGGCGAGGGAGTCGCAGGAGCGCTGGCGGCGCGGTGAGCCGGCCGGGCTGGTCGACGGGGTGCCGGTGACGGTCAAGGACATCCTGCTGCTGCGCGGCCACCCGACCCTGCGCGGCTCCACAACCATCTCCGAGCAGGGAAGTTGGGACGAGGACGCGCCTTCGGTGGCCCGGCTGCGCGAACACGGCGCGGTCTTCCTCGGCAAGACCACGACCCCCGAGTTCGGCTGGAAGGGCGTGACGGACTCACCGCTGTCGGGAATCACCCGCAACCCGCACGACCACTCCCGGACCGCGGGCGGCTCCAGCGGGGGCAGCGCGGCGGCCGTGGCGCTCGGCGCCGGCCCGCTGTCGCTGGGCACGGACGGCGGCGGCAGCATCCGCATCCCGGCCGCGTTCTGCGGGATCTTCGGGCTGAAGCCGACGTACGGGCGGGTGCCGCTGTATCCGGCGAGCGCGTTCGGCACGCTGTCGCACGTGGGTCCGATGACCCGGGACGCGGCCGACGCGGCCCTGCTGCTCGATGTCGTCGGCGCCCCGGACGCACGCGACTGGTCGGGACTGCCGGCCGCGCCGGGCTCCTTCACGCAGGGGCTGAAGGGCGGCGTGCACGGGCTGCGGGTGGCGTACTCGCCGTCGCTGGGCGGCCAGGTGGCGGTGCAGCCGGCGGTCGCGGCGGCGGTACGGCGCGCGGTGGCCGCCCTCGCGGACCTCGGCGCGTTCGTCGAGGAGACCGACCCCGACTTCAGCGACCCGGTGGAGGCCTTCCACACCCTGTGGTTCAGCGGGGCGGCCCGGCTCACCCAGTGCTTCTCCCCGCACCGGCGCCGGCTGCTGGACCCGGGCCTGCGGGAGATCTGTGTGCAGGGCGCCCGGTACAGCGCGCTGGACTACCTGGCCGCGGTGGACGTCCGGATGGACCTGGGCCGGCGCATGGGCCGCTTCCACGAGCGGTACGACCTGCTGGTGACGCCGACGCTGCCGGTGACGGCGTTCGAGGCGGGCCTGGAGGCGCCGAGGGGTTCGGCGCACCGGCGCTGGACGGGCTGGACGCCGTTCACCTACCCGTTCAACCTGACCCAGCAGCCCGCCGCCACCGTCCCGGTGGGAACGGACGGGGACGGGCTGCCCGTGGGCATGCAGATCGTGGCCGCCCGGCACCGGGACGATCTCGTGCTGCGGGCCGCGCACGCGCTGTACGAGGCCGACGTGGCGTCGGCACCGGCGGTCGGCGCCGCCCGTGCGCCGGGGGTGTAGCCGACGCCGGCGGGCGCGGAAGGCGCCCGCCCCTCGCCGGTCTCTCGGGTGAGGATCGTGCCGAAGTCGGTGGGCTCCGAGAAGCCGGGCGTTTGGCCGATCGCGGCGACCGGCAGACCGGCGTGCACGAGCCGGCGTCGCGCCTCCGGGGCGACTCGGGCGTCGGCGAGCGACGGCGAGCGTGCCGCCCCGGCCGGCACCACCGCCGGCATCGCGTGCCGGGGCGCCGACGGCTGCCGGCGGTTCGCCGTGCTCAACCCGCTCGGCACGGCCTGAACGGCGGGCGCGGACGGCGGCTGCAGCGCGGGCGCGAGGCCCCTCACGCCCGCCGAAAGGCCAGCGTCTCCCCCGCCGCGCCCGTCCGCCACAGGTCGTTGCAGGCCTCGGCCATCGCCTCCAGTCCGTCGATCACCTGGCCCCATACGATTCCCGGCACCCATCCCACGTCCGCGTTGAGGAGCAGGTTGTTGCGCTCGTAGAACAGGGCCAGGTCGACCACCGTGGTGCCGGGGCGGACCTCGCGGTCGTAGCCGTAGGCCCGGGTGCCGAGCTCGGTGCCGGCGAAGGAGAAGTAACAGAGGTCGCCGGGAATCGGGGTGACCGTCGGGTTCTCCAGTGGGGGTTCCGTGGAGGCGAACGGCGCGAAGAGGGCGTAGATCTCGTTGCGCGCGTACTTCGCGTGATAGACGTCCCCCGCGAGCGGGAGCGCGTCCCACACCGCCGCGCAGGTCAGGGGCGCGCGGTCGGTCAGCAGTCGTGCCGTGCAGTGCACGTCCCGCTTGTCGAGCGAGACGGTGACGAATCGATCGGCCATGAAAACAAGGGTGCATAGCCGGGGTGCGCTTGGGTAGCCGCGCCGCCATGGCTCCACCACTTGGGAACGACGCACACACAATACGGGCGGAACACAGACGCACCCGGCGGTCCGTGCTCGGCGGTCTCGCGGCCCTCGGTGTGCTGGGCGCGGCGGGCTGCACGCGGGTGGCCGAGGCGTCCGGCAAGAAGGGCGGCGACCTGCTCGGCCGGCTCCGCGCACAGGGCGTCGTACGGCTCGGGATCGCCGGTGAGGTCCCGTTCGGGTACATCGACGAGGACGGCCATCTCACCGGTGAGGCGCCCGAGCTGGCCAAGGTGGTCTTCAAGCGGCTCGGGGTGGACGAGGTGCAGCCGGTGCCGACCGAGTTCGGCTCGCTGATCCCGGGACTCAACTCGCAGCAGTTCGACGTCGTGGCGGCCGGGATGTACGTCAACCCGGAGCGTTGCCGGCAGGTGATCTTCGCCGATCCGGACTACCAGATGCTGGATTCGTTCATCGTCCGCAAGGGGAACCCGATGGGGTTGCACTCCTACAAGGACGTCGTCGCGAAGAAGGCCAAGTTCGCCACCGGCACCGGATACGCGGAGATCCAGTACGCCGTCGAGGCCGGGTACAGGCAGAGCGACATCCTGATCGTCCCGGACCAGGTGGCCGGGCTGAACGCCGTCGAGGCGGGCCGGGTGGACGTCTTCGCCGGTACGGCGCTCACCACGCGCGAGGTGGTGAGGAAGTCGGCCAAGGCGGAGGCCACGGCGCCCTTCGCGCCGCTGGTCAAGGGCAGACCGCACGTCGACGGCGGCGCGTTCGCGTTCCGGCCGACCGAGACGAACCTGCGCGACGCCTTCAACGTCGAGCTGCGCAAGCTGAAGAGGAGCGGTGAACTGTTCCGCATCCTCAGGCCGTTCGGCTTCACCAAGGCCGAAATGACCGGCCTCACCGCGAAGGAGCTGTGCGGCGGATGACCTCGGGGCTGTGGGACCTGGTACTCAAGGGCGTCTGGACCACCGTCCAGCTGCTGGTGTTCAGCGGACTGCTGGCCACCGCGGTGTCCTTCGCCGTCGGTGTGGCGCGCACCCACCGGCTGTGGATCGTGCGTTTCGTCGCCGGCTTCTACACCGAGGTGTTCCGCGGCACCTCCGCGCTGGTGATGATCTTCTGGGTGTTCTTCGTGCTGCCGGTCGCCTTCGGCTGGCAGCTGGTGCCGATGTGGGCGGGCACGCTGGCGCTCGGCCTGACGTACGGCGCGTACGGTTCGGAGATCGTGCGCGGCGCGCTGAACGCGGTGGACCCGGCACAGAAGGAGGGCGGGATCGCGCTCAGCCTCACGCCCTGGCAGCGCCTGAGGCTGGTCGTGCTGCCGCAGGCGGTGCCGGAGATGATCCCGTCCTTCTGCAATCTGCTGATCGAGCTGCTCAAGGGCACCGCGCTGGTGTCGGCCATGGGCATGGGCGATCTGACGTTCAGCGCGAACCTGGTCCGGCTGGCGTTGCAGCAGAGCGCGGAGATCTACACGTACGTCCTGCTGATCTACTTCGCGATCGCCTTCGTGCTGACGCGGCTGATGCGCTCCCTGGAGAAGCGGCTGAAGGCCGGTGTCGGCAAGGACGCCGGCACGTTCACGGCGGCGCGTGAGCTGGGGCGCGCGCAGAGGACCGGTGTCGGCATCAACGGGGGCGGGAGTGGTCTCGTATGAAGTGGGACTGGAACGCGGTGAGCGGCTTCATGCCGCACTTCTGGGACGGGCTGCGGGTCACCCTGGAGGCCCTGGCCCTCGGTTCGCTGCTGTCCTTCAGCCTCGGCCTGGTGTGGACGCTGCTGATGCGGACGGCCGCCCGGTGGGTGCGCTGGCCGGTCGGCGTGGTCACGGAGTTCGTGCGCAACACCCCGCTGCTGGTGCAGCTGTTCTTCCTCTTCTACGTGCTGCCCGAGTGGGGCCTGACCTTCTCCGCGCTGACCACCGGTGTCTTCGCGATCGGGCTGCACTACTCGACGTACACCATGCAGGTCTACCGGGCCGGTATCGAGGCGGTCCCGGCGGGCCAGTGGGAGGCGGCCACGGCGCTCAACCTGCCCCGGCGGCGGACCTGGACCGCGGTGATCCTGCCGCAGGCGATCCGCCGGGTGGTGCCCGCGCTCGGCAACTACGTGATCTCCATGCTCAAGGACACGCCGATGCTGATGGTGATCACCGTGCTGGAGATGCTCGGCCAGGCCCGGCTCTACTCCCAGCAGCACTTCCAGTTCACCGAGCCGGTCACCGTGATCGGCGTGGCCTTCATCCTCATCTCCTACCTGGCCTCCCTTCTCATGCGAGCCCTGGAGCGACGTCTTGTCCGCTGACACTCCCCTGATGGAAGAACCCGAGCCGCGCGCCGGCACGCTCACGGCCGGCGGTGAACTGGTCCGGCTGGACGGCGTCACCAAGCGGTTCGGCGCGAACACCGTCCTGGACGACCTCAGCTTCACCGTCGCCCCCGGCAAACACGTGACCCTGATCGGCCCGTCCGGATCGGGCAAGACCACGATCCTCAGGCTCCTGATGACCCTCACCACACCGGACGAGGGCACGATCACCGTCGACGGCGAGCAGCTCTTCCCGGCGCCGGAGAAGCGGGTGCGCGAGGTCCGCAAGAAGATCGGGATGGTGTTCCAGCAGTTCAACCTGTTCCCGAACATGAGCGTGCTGCGCAACGTCACCGAGGCGCCGGTCCAGGTGCTCGGCATGTCCAGGGACGAGGCCGAGCACCGGGCGCGGGAGCTGCTGGACCTGGTGGGGCTGGCGGACAAGTGCGACGCCCGGCCGACGCGTCTGTCCGGCGGGCAGCAGCAGCGGGTGGCGATCGCCCGGGCGCTGGCGATGCGGCCGCGGGTGCTGCTGCTGGACGAGGTGACCTCCGCGCTCGATCCCGAGCTGGTGGCGGGCGTGCTCGACCTGCTCAGGGACATCGCCCGCAGCACCGACATCACGATGCTGTGCGTGACCCACGAGATGGGCTTCGCCCGTGACATCTCCGACCAGGTGCTCATGTTCGACGGGGGCCGGGTGATCGAGTCGGGTTCCCCGGAGAAGATCTTCACCGAGCCGGAGCAGGACCGTACCCGGGAATTCCTCAGCGCGGTCCTGTGATGACGGGGTCTGGATGCGGAATGTCTCGAGGTCCGGCCGTTGGGTCATGACTTTGACATATGCCAGAGGGTCTGCGTCGCAGTTGGGAGGGGCCTGGCGGGCGGAACAATCTCGCCAACCCCCTCTCCCCGCAGCGGGTTTGCCCGTTATCGTGGTAACGATCCGCCGACCGGAATCGCGGCCAAGACAGGCGAGCGCAGGGGGACACCGTGGCGCTGATGCACGAGCCGACCGCCCCGTACCACTCCGCCCAGGACGCCCTGCGCGTGCTGGAGACCGTCGCCCGCCACTCCGCCGGCGTCACCGACACCGAGCTGGCCCGCCGCACCGGCCTCGGCTCCGAGCGGCTGACCGCCCTGCTGCGCATGCTGCGCCGCGAGGGTTATGTCGAACAGATCACCGACGGCGCGTACGTGACCGGCGACACCCTGCGCCGTCTCACCTCAGCGCACGACCGCGAGCGCGCCGTGCGCGAGAAGCTCCAGCACACCCTGGACCGGCTGCGCGACTCGGTGGGCGCGGCGATCTACATGAGCCGGTACGTCGACGGCGAGGTCAAGGTCACCCAGTACGCCGCCGGACCCACCACACCGGCGGTGAACGAGTGGGTCGACTTCCGCACCGCCGCCCACGCCACGGCGGTCGGCAAGAGCCTGCTGACCCAGCTGGACCACAACGCCCGCCGCGACCACCTCTCCCGGCACAGGATGGCCCGCCTCACCTCCCGCACCATCACCAGCCACAAGCTGCTGCTCTCCCGCCTGGAGTCGCAGCCGCCCACAGTGCCGGTGCTGGACCTCCAGGAGTACGCGATCGGCACGGTCTGCGCGGCCGTCCCGATCACGGCCGGCTCCTCGGTGGGCTGCCTGGCGCTGTCGTTGCCGGTGGAGAAGGCACACCGCCTGAGGCAGGCCGCGGAAGCGCTCAACCGGAGCGCGGCACCGGTCCTCCTCTCCCTGGCGATCTAGTCGGCCGGGGTGGTCACGAGCACCCCTCGGAACCAGGTAGTATTTTCTTCGTCGCCAGCCGCGGAAGACGAAAACCGCAGCGGGCGGGAGTCATGCGCCGCTAGCTCAGTTGGTTAGAGCAGCTGACTCTTAATCAGCGGGTCCGGGGTTCGAGTCCCTGGCGGCGCACCACGACCGAAGGGTCCTTCGCCACGGCGAGGGGCCCTTCGGCGTCTTCCGTGGTGAGTCGCCGGTACGACGTCTCCCCCGGTGGCCGCCACCACACCGGATCGGCGCACACGTACCCCTCGCGCCTGAGCAGCGCCCGGTGGATCTTGTTCGTGGCCGTCACCGGCATCCGCTGCACCACCCGCACGAACCGGGGCGCCATCTTCGTCCCGAGATCGGGCTGGGCCGCGAGGAACTCCGCGAAGCCCGCCGGCTCGAAGGATCCGGCGACGGCCACCATCACCTGGTCCCCCGTCACCGGGTCCGGCACCCCGTACACGGCCACGGCCACCGCGCCCTCGTACCGGGCGAGGATGTTCTCGATCATCGCGGCGGCCAGGTTCTCCCCGTCGACCCGGATCCGGTCGTCGGTGCGGCCGGCGAAGTACAGGTATCCCTCGGCGTCGCGGCAGAAGAGGTCGCCGGTCCAGTACGCCCCTCCCCGGCGCCGCTCGGCCTCGGCGGCCGGATTCCTCCAGTAGCCCTCGAAGGGGTTCGGCGCCCGGTTCACCAGCTCCCCTATCGCCTCCTCCCCGTTGAGCAGCCGCCCCGCGGAGTCGAACACGGCCGGCGGGCACTCACGCCCCGTGGCCGGATCCAGCACCACCAGCCCCGGCCCCGCCGGTCCCACCGCGCCCTTCGGCGTGCCGGGCGCCCACTGGATCGCCGCGCCGCCCTCGGAGGAGCCGTATCCCTCCACCAGCCGCACCCCGAACCGCCGTTCGAAGGCCGCCGCGTCCACCGCGCCGGCCTCGGTGCCGAAGCCGAGCCGCAGGGGGTTGTCGCGGTCGTCCGCACGCTCCTCGGTGGCCAGGACGTACTGGATCGCCCGTCCGACGTAGGTGAAGTACGTCGCCCGGTACCGGCGTACATCGGCCAGGAAACCGGACGCCGAGAACCGCCGCCGCAGCGCGACCCCCGCGCCGGCGGCCAGCGCGGGCGCCCAGCCGGCGATCACCGCGTTGCCGTGGAACAGCGGCATGCAGAGGTAGTGCACGTCGTCCGCGCGCAGCCCGAACTGCCGGACCAGTGCCTGCCCGGCCGCCGCCAGCCGCCCCTGGGAGCAGATGGCCGCCTTGGGGGCGCCGGTGGAGCCGGAGGTGAAGTACAGCAGCAGCCGGTCGGCGGGTGCGGCGCGGCTCGGGTCGGGCACGGCTCCGCTGTAGGGGGCGAGGAGGGTGCCGTACTCCTCGTCGTCCGTCATGAGGATCATCACCGCCGCACGCCCGGCCCCCCTCGCGCTGGGGGACCCCCAGGGCAGCTCCAGGCCCGCGAGCAGGGGGAGGTGGGCCCGGTCGGTGACCAGGAGCGGGCAGTCGGTGTGCCGGATGTCCCGGGCCAGCTCGGAGCCGCGGCGAGTGGGGTTGATCCCTGCCACGGCCGCGCCGGCGAGGGCGGCGGCACCGAGCCACAGCGGGAACTCCTCGGTGTTGTCCAGGAGCACGCCGACGTGCGGTGGGGCGCCCGGCGGCAGCAGGTCGGCGAGCAGCGCGGCCCGGGCGGCGGCGCCCGCGGCGAACTCGTGCTGGGTCAGCACCCTCTCCCCGCACCACAGCCCCGGCCGCTGGTCCCCCCACCGCGCCGCGACCAGCTCGGCGACCGTGTGCGCACTGGACTCCATGAGGGCGCACGTTAACTGACGTAGCGTCAGATGGGGAGAGCTGTCACGGCACGGCCTGGAAGAACAGCTCGCACAAGCCCGGTTTCCGGGCCGTACCGCAACAACACTCAGAAGGTGACGTCCGAGCAGGCGTAGAACGCGTTGCCCGTGTCGGCGATCGTCCACACCGCGAGGACGACGTGGTGCCCGCTCAGCCCGGTGGGCAGGGTGCCGCTGTGACTGAGGGTGGCCGACGGACGCTGCCCGTTGTACGGGACCGTCAGGAACGGGGTGAGGTTGAGGTCGGAGCGGGACAGGGGGTGGTTCTGGTTCCAGCCCTGCTTGGTCACGTAGTACTTGAAGTCGGTCGTGGCATGCATGGCGGTGAACTGCCAGCGGAAGGTGTACGTCTGCCCGCCGGTCACCCTGGTGGTGGGCCACGCCCCGCCGGACGGAGTGGCCGGCGAGCTGAGCTGGGCGAACCGGCTCAGGCCGCCGTTGCAGATCTGGCCGTCGCCGGGCCCCGCGGCCGGGAAGCCCTTGGGGCCCTCGACGCTCTGCGGCTCGTACTGGATGTCGCCGCAGCCCGTCACCGTGCCGTTGGCACAGAGCTTCTGTCTGCTGATGGGGAGGTCGGTGTAGCCGTGCCCGCTGGCGCCGCCGGTGGAGAGCGCGAACGCTCCGGCGGTCACCACGCCCAGCACGACCGCGGACAGCTTGGTCCTGGTGTGCATACTGCCGCTCCTGGAGAACGTGGGGAGTTCGGTGAGCTGTGCAGGTAGGTCTAGACCAAGTGTCAGATTATTGCCGTGGGTTGACTGTGTCCATACAGGAAGCGCGCCCGCACCGTACGGGCTGTGCTACGGCAGTCCCCCGTGCCCCGAGCAGAAGGCGACCGTCAAATCCCGCACCAGCACCTTCCGCTCGTAGTCGTCGAGCTCGACCAGCCCGCGCGTGGTCAGCCGGGTCACGGTGTCCTCCACCGAGTCCACCACCGAGCTGAGCATGCCGGCCCGCTGCCGCGCGTCCAGCGCGGCGATCCGCCGCCGGCGCATGGTGGCGGCCACCTCCGGGGCGTACTCCACGCGTACCGGCTGCACCGAGAACACCTCCATCCCCGCCGGCGCGGTCTCCTCCGCCACCAGCCGGGTCAGTACGTCCCCGGCCGCCGTCGCCCCGTCGCCCGCAGCGCCCGGGCCGCCAGTGCCGCCCGCCGGCTCCATCGGCACCCGGGCCAGCGCCGCCTCCACGCACCCGCGCAAGTACGCCTCGTGGTTCTCGACGCCGAGCACGGCCCGGGCGGTGTCCCGCACCCGCCACACCACCAGCACCACCACCCGCAGCGCCACCCCGTCGGGGTCCGCCGCGGGCATCGCCTCACTGCGCCAGTGCCGCAGCCGCACATCGACCCGACGGCGCGCCAGGAGCGGGTTCACCCAGAGCAGTCCGGTGCGCCGCACCGTCCCCCGGTAGCGGCCGAAGAGGCCGAGCACCCAGGCCTGTCCGCTCCGGCCCCGGGTCAGCCCGGCGAAGCCGAACGTCCCGAGCACACCCGCCCCGGCGTACACCGCCCACTGCGCCGGGCCGAGACCCGCGCCCAGGGACGCGGGCAGCCCCAGCGTCTCCACCACGGCCGGCGACAGCAGACCCGCCCACCACGAGGTCGCCGCACAGCCGGTGACCCCGCATGCCCCGGCCAACAGTCCGGCCGCCCCCGGCAGCACCCTCGCCGGGCGCTCCGCCAGGCCCGGGTCGACCTCCGGCAGCGGCCTGCGGCGCACCGGCGGCGCGCCCCGGAGCCGGGGCTGCTCGCCGGTGCCCTGCCGACGGGCCACCACAGCGGGCGTGAGCGGCACCTTCACCGGGTTCCCCGGGTCCGGGCCGTCACGGAAGAGCAGATGGACCGGGATCTCGGCGGTCGTCTCGTTCTGGATCAGCCGGGCCGGACGCCCGCCCGGCCCCGGGGTGCCCTCCGGCTGCCCCTCGGATTCGGGGGGTGTGTGTGACGTGGTCGTACTCATGTGTGCCTCCAGCCTCCGCGCCAGACGCGTCATGGACAGGGGTGGGGTGGACAGGGGCCTCGGTGGCCGGGGGGGCGACCGGGCGGCCGGACGGTCACAGGTCGCTCACCCGGTCCGGGCCGGCGTCCGCGAACAGCCGGCGCCAGGTCTCCGGTCCCGGGTAGCCGTCCGCCGCGCCGCCGCGCCAGCCCTGGGTGCGCTGGAACGCCTCCACCGCGCGCCGGTCCGCGTCGCCCCAGCGCGGACCGGGACCGTTGGCGTAGAACCTGCCGAACCCCTTCTCCGTCAGCTGCCGGCCCAGCTGCGTGACGTACGCGTTCTCCGCGCCGGGCCGGAAGTGGTTCCGCCCGGGATAGCCGGGCACCCCGTGCGAGGCGGGCGCCCCCTGCACGGCGAGCCGATCGGGACCGCCCGCCTCCGGATAGGAGACCTTCGCCCCCGCGGCCGCCCGCTGCGCGCCCTTGCTGCCGGAGGCCAGGCCCTTGTAGCGGTAGGGGACGTATTTGGCGGCGTTGCTCCAGTACGGGTACGGCGTGGGCTGGCTGCGGGTCTGCGGGGGCGTCTGCTCGTAGACCGTGTAGTAGGTGTGCGCGTCGTCCGTCCAGCCGCCGAAGATCACCACGTGGGAACCTGCCTCAGGGTTGTCGGGGTTGTGGTACAGCAGGATGTCTCCGGGCTGCAGCTCGTCCTTGGTGATCTTCACGCCGTACTGGTCGAGGCTGCCCGTCCACTCGTTGCTCTGCAGGCCCCACGCCATGGAGACATAGCCCGAGCAGTCCTGCCGGTAACCGTCGGACCAGTAGTCGTTCATGCTGTACGGGACCTTTGCGGCCACCCAGATCTTGGCCCGGTCGATGATCCTGGTTCGGGTGGTCGCGGGGATCGGGACGGTGGGGGGCTGCGCCGGTTGACCCTTCGGGCCGTACAGCGGAGCCCTGGGGCCCTGGGGGGTGGCGGGCTCACCGTCGCCGGACTCGTGCGGGCGCTCCTCGGCGGGACGGCCCAGGGTGCGGGCGACGGCCGGGGTGGCTGCGCCGAGAACGGCGCCGGCGGCGGCCAAGGCCACGATGCCGCAGGTCAGCGCGAAGCCACCGGGTCGGCCCGACGACGGGCGAGGGCTCGCCCGTCGGCCCTGGACGCAACCGGGACAGTCGCAGTCGATCGCGGGGTCGAATTCCACGAACACCGGAACCGTCATGCGATCTGCCTCACATTCGGGGGAGATTTGTCCGCTAGTGTGCACGTTGGTCAGTTTCCCAACTGTCCAACCGACCGCCACTTTGACGGTCCGAATGATGTACACGGGCCCCTGCGCCCCCACTGGTCACGTGGGGGTGGTCATCGGCACCCCTGGAGGTCAGGTAGAGTTGTCCCCGTCAGCAGGCGCCGCTAGCTCAGTTGGTTAGAGCAGCTGACTCTTAATCAGCGGGTCCGGGGTTCGAGTCCCTGGCGGCGCACGATGACGATGGCGATCCACGTCCGCAAGAAGCGCGGACGGGGGTCGCCATCTCTGTTGTTGCGCGGCCGCGCCGCGGGAGTGGGGGCTCCGCGCCCCCGCCCCGACCGGAAAGCCCCGCGCGCCGGCGGGAGGCATTCTGCACGCCCCGACATGCCCCTGCCGATCCCCTCGTTTGGCCGGATACCCTCTGGCCATGGCAGCCCGGGACCTTCAGGAGCGGATCAAGAAGCTGATCGTCGACCGGCGGCTGCCCTCGGGGGCCCCGCTGCCGACGGAGCCGGAGCTGATGGAGTACCTCGGCGCGAGCCGGAACTCCGTGCGCGAGGCCCTGAAGGCACTGCAGGCGATGGGGATCGTGGAGATCCGGCACGGCTTCGGCACGTACGTCGGCTCGATGTCGTTCGCACCCATGATCGAGGGACTGGCCTTCCGCACCGTCGCCGGGCACTACCGGGGCGAGGACTCCCTGCTGCAGCTGCTGGAGCTGCGCGAGGCCGTGGAGACCGGGCTGGTCTCGCGGCTGGCCGGGCGGCTGCCCGAGGCGGACCTCGTTGAACTGGACGCCCTCGTGGACCGTATGGAACGGGAGGCTGCCGAAGGGGCGGGCCTCGCCGAGACCGACCGGGCCTTTCACGCCACCCTCTACCGGGGGCTGGACAACGTGCTGCTGAGCGAGGTGCTGGAGGCGTTCTGGGACGCCTTTCACCGGGTGCAGCGGGATCTGGTGGACGTGCCGCAGGACCCCAGGGTCACCTGCCGCCAGCACCGGGAGATCCTGGACGCGGTCCGGTCCGGCGACTCACTGCGGGCGGAGGAGGCCATAAGAGACCACTTCGGCAACATCCGTGTCCGCCTCTCCGCCACCGGCGCACCCCGGTCCTCCGGGGACACCGGCGCACCCCCGCCTCCCGGCACCCACACGCGCCGCAATGAACGGGTTTGACCGGTAAACACCGCGTTTCGCGTCTTGCGATCACGTGGAACGCCGTAGAACCCTTGGATGCCCAAGCTGCCTCCGTCTGCAGGCAGTTGGGGGGAGACAACCGGTTGCCGGACGGCGGGAGGGGGCCCGCTCATGAAGCGATGCCGAGGGGGGCATCATGCAACCGGAAGGTCGCTGTCCCGTGTCTATGGACGTGGGGAAGACGTGGGGACAGCACACCACCACTGATCCGCGCGTGCGGGCACAAGGGGAGCCGGCCGGGCGGGAAGGAACCGACGAAACACGCGGTGACCTGCGTGTGGGGGGAATGACTCATGACGTCGACGCCGAGGGGCGCCGGACCGAGCCACGTTCACGACGACCCGTCACAGACCACACAGCTCAGGACGATCGGGCACCGGACGGGCCAGTTCCGCCGGCTGAGAAAGAGCCTGCCGAGATACGACTACGAGCACTACAGCCGACTCGCGGGCCCCCTCACCCAGCCCGACCCGGCGGTGCCGTACAAGGTGCAGTACCGGTCGCTGCTCTCGCAGGAGCCGCACCGCATCCGCGCCGCGCTCGTGCTGGGCGCGGCCCCCGTACTCTCCCTGGTCCTGCTGTTCTGGCTGCTCCAGCCGCGACACTGGACCGAACGCGACTATCCCGCCCACGCCTTCCTACCGGCCCTCGACGTCGTCATGCTCGTCTCGATCGGCCTGATCGAGTTCTTCCGCTGCATGAACGTGCTGTCCAACGCGCACGCCACACTCGTCGCCCGCGACCCGGTCCCCGTGGTCCCCGAGACCGGCACCCGAGTCGCCTTCATCACCACCTACGTGCCCGGCAAGGAGCCGCTGGAGATGGTGACGAAGACCCTGGAGGCGGCCGTGAAGCTGCGCCACCGGGGCGTGTTGCACGTCTGGCTGCTGGACGAGGGCGACGACCCGGCCGTCAAGGAGGTCTGCGCCCGGCTCGGCGTGCACCACTTCACCCGCAAGGATGTCGCGCGGTGGAACCAGCCGAAGGGCCCGCACCGCGCCAGGACCAAGCACGGCAACTACAACGCCTGGCTGGAGGCGCACGGCGACGGTTACGACTTCTTCGCCTCCGTCGACACCGACCATGTCCCGCTGCCCAACTACCTGGAGCGGATGCTCGGTTACTTCCGCGACCCGGACGTCGGCTTCGTCATCGGCCCGCAGGTGTACGGCAACTACGACACGTTCGTCACCAAGGCCGCCGAGTCCCAGCAGTTCCTCTTCCACGCCCTGATCCAGCGCGCCGGCAACCGCTACGGCGCCCCGATGTTCGTCGGCACCTCCAACGCCGTACGCATCAGCGCCATCAAGCAGATCGGCGGCCTGTACGACTCCATCACCGAGGACATGGCGACGGGCTTCGAGATGCACCGCGCCAAGAACCCGGCGACCGGCCGGAAGTGGAAGTCGGTCTACACTCCGGACGTGCTCGCGGTCGGCGAGGGCCCGAACGCCTGGACCGACTTCTTCACCCAGCAGCTGCGCTGGTCGCGGGGGACGTACGAGACCATCCTCAAGCAGTACTGGAAGGGCCTGTTCACGCTGGGGCCGGGCAAGCTCTTCAACTACACGATGATGATCGTCTTCTATCCGATGTCCGCCCTCAACTGGATTCTCGCGGCGCTGAGTTGTGCGCTGTTCCTCGGCCTGGGCGCCTCGGGCGTGAACATCGACCCGACCGTGTGGCTGATGCTGTACGGCAACGCCTCCGCGCTCCAGATCGGCCTGTACGTGTGGAACCGGCGGCACAACGTCTCCCCGCACGAGCCGGAGGGTTCCGGAGGTGTCGCGGGCATGATGATGTCCGCGCTGTCCGCGCCGATCTACGCCCGCTCCCTGATGGACGCCGTGCTGCGCCGCAAGAGCAAGTTCGTGGTGACCCCCAAGGGCGAGTCGGCGAGCCCCGACACGCTGTTCGGGACGTTCCGGGTCCACTGGTTCTTCATCCTGGTCTTCGCCGGATCGCTCGCCGCCGGTTTCGTGTGCGGCCACTCCCACCCGGCGATGATCACCTGGGCGTGCGTCGCCCTGCTGATCACCGCCTCGCCGATCTTCGCCTGGCAGTACGCGCTGCGGCGGGAGCGGAGGAGGCCGAAACCGGCGGCTGCGACGGCCGCCGAACCGCGGGACGCGGTGCCCGGGCCGTACGCGGCCCATCTGCCGCTCAAGCGGCCCACCTGGGCGGCCGGCGAACAGCACGCGGACCGGGACGGGGACCGGGACGGGGACCGGGACGGGGACCGGGACGGGGAGAACGAGCAGACCATGCAGATCGCCCTTGGCGGACTTGGGGGACGTGAGGAATGAAGGACCAGGCCGGCCGCCGCCGCGCCCGCAGGCTCGCGATCGGTACGGCGGTGGTACTCGCGCTGGCCGGGATGAACGGGCCGTGGGTCTACCGCTTCGGTACCGCGCAGTACCACCAGTACAAGATCAACAGACCGGAGTACAAGGCCGGGAACGGCCACTGGGACATCATCCAGTTCCCGCCGGAGTACCGGCAGGACACCATCCATGCGGCGCTCCTGCACACCGGCAAGGTGCTGCTCGTCGCGGGCTCGGGCAACAACCAGGACAACTTCGACAAGAAGAGGTTCGACACCCGGATCTGGGACCCGGTCAAGGGCACGATCAAGAAGATCCCCACGCCCAACGACCTGTTCTGCACCGGCCACACGCAACTGGCCAACGGCAACCTGCTGATCGCGGGTGGGACCAAGCGGTACGAGAAGCTCAAGGGCGACGTCAAGAAGGCCGGCGGCGTCATGATCCTCTACAACGAGAACCCGGACAAACCGATCACACTGCCCGCCGGGACCCGGTTCACCGGCAGGCAGAACGGCAGGACGTTCGTCTCCCAGGACCCGGTGCTGGTCCCGCGCGCCACGAAGGTCTTCGACAAGACCGGCAAGTGGCTGCGGAACAACCCCGGTTACGGCCGGGTCTACGTCGAGGCTCGGGCCGAGGGCGCCCAGTACGAGACCGGCACCCAGGACAACTACCGGATCCGGGGCCTGACCGGCGCCGACGCGCGCAACACCTACGGCATCGCGCAGAAACTCGCCTTCGACAAGAAGGACTTCGAGGGGATCAAGGACGCCTACGAGTTCGATCCGGTCGCCGAGCGGTACATCAAGGTCGACCCGATGAACGAGGCCCGCTGGTACCCGACGCTCACCACGCTGTCGGACGGCAGGGTTCTCAGTGTCTCCGGCCTCGACGACATCGGTCAGCTGGTGCCCGGCAAGAACGAGATCTTCGACCCGAAGACCAGGAAGTGGACGTACACCAAGAGGATCCGGCAGTTCCCGACCTATCCGGCGCTGTTCCTGATGCAGAACGGGAAGATCTTCTACTCGGGTTCGAACGCGGGGTACGGCCCGGACGACGTGGGCCGGGATCCCGGCATCTGGGACGTCGACACCAACCGGTTCACGAAGCTGCCCGGGCTCAGCGACCCGAACATGATGGAGACCTCCGGAACCGTGCTGCTGCCTCCGGCGCAGAACGAGAGGTTCATGGTGATCGGGGGCGGCGGCGTCGGTGAGTCGAAGCTGTCGAGCAGGAGGACCCGGCTGATCGACCTGAAAGCGAGGAACCCGAAGTTCGTGGACGGGCCCGCGCTGGAGAAGGGCACCCGGTATCCGCAGGCCTCGATCCTGCCCGACGACACGGTGCTGGTGTCCGGTGGCTCGGAGGACTACCGGGGCCGCGGCGACTCCGACATCCTCCAGGCGCGGCTGTACCACCCCGGCAGCGACAGCTTCACCCGGGTCGCCGATCCGCTGGTGGGGCGGAACTACCACTCCGGGTCGATCCTGCTGCCGGACGGGCGGGTGATGTTCTTCGGGTCCGACTCGCTCTACGGGGACAAGGCGAACACCAAGCCGGGGAAGTTCGAGCAGCGGATCGAGATCTACACGCCGCCTTATCTGTACCGGGACTCCCGGCCGACGCTGAGTGGGGGTCCGCAGACGATCGCCCGCGGCGCTTCGGGGACGTTCACGTCGGATCACGCGGCCGGTGTCAAGAAGGTGCGGTTGATCCGGCCGAGCGCTTCGACGCATGTGACGGACGTCGACCAGCGGTCGGTCGCCCTGGACTTCAAGACGTCCGGGAACAAGATCACGGTGACGGTCCCGAAGAACCGGAACCTGGTGACCTCCGGGTGGTACATGCTGTTCGTGGACGACGATCAGGGGACGCCGAGCAAGGCGCAGTGGGTGAGGGTTCCGTAGTCACCTGCTGTTCTCGGCGAGGGCGAGTGCGTAACTCGCCCACCACTGCCCCGCCTTCGGACCCCCCTTGCACGTTCCGTCCGACTCCCCCGGGCGCTTGACCCACAGGTAGGCGTCCACCGAGGGGTCCGCGGTCTTCGTCGTCGGGGTTTCTCCCAGGGCCCGGCCCGGCGGGTTGCACCACCGCTGGGCCGGGTCGCCGCCTGTGTAGGGGCCGTTGCCGTTCCTGCTGGTGTCGATGACGAAGTGCTTGTCGCCCACCTTCGACGAGAGCTGCTTGCCGTAGGCGATGGAGTCCTGGGTGGAGTAGAAGTTGGAGACGTTGACGGAGAAGCCGTCGGCCCGGTCGATGCCGGCCTGCTTCAGGGCCTGGAAGATCTGGTCGGGGTGGCCCCAGCCGGCGTTGCCGGCGTCCAGGTAGACCCTGGTGTTCTTCAGGGACTTCAGCTTGGCGATCGCGCCCCTGAGGAGGTCGTAGCGCTCCTCCTGGAACCGGGCCGGGGTGCAGCCGTCGACGAGGTGGAGTACGGCGTCCGGTTCCAGGATCACGATGGCGGAGCGGTCCTCGATGCCCCGGGCCACCGCGTCGATCCAGGCCCGGTAGGTGTTGCCGTCGGCGGCGCCGCCCTGGGAGTACTGACCGCAGTCGCGGTGCGGGATGTTGTAGAGGACGAGCAGGGCCGTGCGGTCGGACTGCCGGGCGGCCTCCGTGAAGCCGCGGGCCTCCCGCTCCGGGTTCTCCGGGCCGATCCACTCGCCCACCGGCTGCTCGGCGATCTTGCGGATCTGCGCGGCCTCCGTCTTCTTGCCGGACTTCTCGTAGGCGGCGAGCCGGCGGGCCGCGGTGCCGTCCGGGTTCACCCAGAACGGGTCGGCGGCCTTGGGCTGTTGGGTGATCCGGGCCGACGGTTCCCCGTTCTCGTCCCCGCCTCCGGAGGAGCATCCGGCGAGCACTAGTGCCGCCCCCAGCACCACCGCCGCCGACGCCCGCGCGGAAGAACGGGCCCCCCTGCTGTCGTACATGCGATTCCCCCCTGGGCGCACTGGTCCGGGTGTCCAATCGTGGCATATCCGGCCGGTCCGTCACGAGGCCGCGAGGTCGCACGGCGGGGCGTACGGGGTGGGGCGTACGGGGGTCAGCGGGTGGTTCCGGTGAGGTACGCGGAGACCACCACGTTGGCCGTGTAGCTGTGGCTGGCGCGGTCGAAGGAGCCGCCACAGGTGATCAGGCGCAGCTCGGCGCGGCCGGCCCGGTGCGGGCCGTAGGCCTGCCGGGCGTCGAAATCCGCGCGGGGCAGGACGCGGACGCCGTCGATGGTGAACCGGGCGACCCTGCCGTCGGAGCGGACCACCCGGACCGTCTCGCCGGGCTCGAGGGTGCTGAGCTTGTAGAAGACCGCGGGCCGGGTCTCGGTGTCGACGTGCCCGACCAGAAGTGCCGCTCCCGCGGCGCCGGGTGCGGTGCCGGCGCCGTACCAGCCGACCACGCCCGGCTGGTCGAAGGGTGGCGGGTCGACGGCGCCCTCGGCGTCCAGGCCCCGGCTCACCACCGGTGCCTGCACGCCCAGCTGCGGGATGTCGACGCGCTGGGGCAGCGCGTACCCGAGCGGTCTGGCCGGGCTGGGCAGCCGGACCGGGTCGGCCGGTGCGACGGCGAAGAGGTCACCCGCGGCGGGGCCGTGCGCGGTGTGCGGTACGCCCGTCACCCCGCGCCCCCACAGCCACAGTCCGAGCAGCAGCACCGCCCAGGTCAGGCCGGTGATGAGCCGCCCGGCGCCGGTGGCGTGCCCGTGGTCGTCGGACATGGGCCGCCGTCAGCGGTCACTGCGGTCGCGGCGGGTGCGCAGCCCTACTGCGGCCGCCGCGATCCCGGCGAGGGCCAGGCCGGTCACCGTCTGGACGGTGTCGGGGCCGGACTCGGTGGTGGCCACCGTGGCGAAGTGCGCGGTGCCGCCGCCGCCCGCGGGCACGGGAGCGACGGGCGAGGCGGCATCGGCGGGCTGCCGCCCGGGCTGCTCGTCGGGCTGCCCCGCGCCCCTGCCGGTCACCGTGATCCTCCCGTTGATCACGTAATCGCCGCAGGTGATCCTGACGTCGTACGTGCCCGGCGCGGCGGAGGAGCGCACGCGGGTCTCACCGTCCAGGGTGCCCTGGCTGCCGGTCAGCCGGGCGTCGGTGACGAACGCGGCCGAGACGGCGGTGCCCTGCTGCCCGGCGCAGCCCCGGACGCGCACGGACACGTCGGTGCCGGGCGCCGGGGCAGCGGGCGTCACGGAGACCGGGCCCGTGTCGGCCGCGTGGGCCGCCGGGGCGAACACGGAGACGGCAAGGATCCCCGTACAGAGAGTGAGGCGTAGTGAGCCCATCGTGAACCTCCAGTTATCAGGAGGCTCCCCCGCCCCGGGCGCCCCCGCATCCTCGGAGGGCGCCCGATTGCTCCGAACGGGTGGATGAGGGTTTGAAAACCCCAGGTGAACCGGGGTTGGGGAGGGGGCGGGTGCCTGTCAGACCAGGTCGACCAGGTCCGCAATGGAGTCGACGACCTCGGAGGGGCGGAAGGGATAGCGGTCGACGTCGTCGGGCTGAGTGACGCCGCTGAGCACCAGGAAGGTACGCATTCCGGCCTCCAGGCCCGCGAGGACGTCGGTGTCCATGCGGTCGCCGATCATCGCGGAGGTCTCCGAGTGGGCCCCGATGGCGTTCAGCCCGGCGCGCATCATCAGCGGGTTGGGCTTGCCGACGAAGTACGGCTTCTTCCTGGTCGCGGCGGTGATCAGGGCGGCGACCGAGCCGGTGGCGGGCAGGTCGCCCTCGGTGGACGGGCCGACGTTGTCGGGGTTGGTGGCGATGAACCGGGCGCCGGCTTTGATCAGCCGCACGGCCTTGGTGAGGGCTTCGAAGGAGTAGGTGCGGGTCTCGCCGAGGATCACGAAGTCGGGCTCGTGGTCGGTGAGGACGTAGCCGATGTCGTGCAGCGCCGTGGTCAGGCCGGCTTCGCCGATGACGTAGGCGCTGCCGCCGGGCCGCTGGTCGTTCAGGAACTGGGCGGTGGCGAGCGCCGAGGTCCAGATGTTGTCCACCGGCACGTCCAGGCCCATGCGGCGCAGCCGTGCGTGCAGGTCGCGGGCGGTGTAGATGGAGTTGTTGGTCAGCACCAGGAAGGGGCGCCCGGACTCGCGCAGCCTCTTCAGGAAGGCGTCGGCGCCGGGAATCGGAACACCCTCGTGGATCAGGACACCGTCCATGTCGGTGAGCCACGACTCGATCGGCTTGCGGTCTGCCATGTTGTGCGTCTCCTGGCGTGCGTACGGTCGACAAGGCTGGGGGCGCCGGAACCACGGCGTACCGACGCCCCCAGCCTAATCAGGGTGGCCTGATCTTGACCCGCGCGTACGGCGGCCGATCGGCTCAGCTTCCGGTGGCGGACTTCCAGTCCTCGACGTACGAGGTGAGGTTCTTGTCGATGTCGTTCCAGTCCGGCTGGAAGAGGTCGACACCGTCCATGATCTTGGTGAGGGCGATGGCGTTGGCGTCGGTGGCCTTGACGTCCTGGCGGGCGGCGAAGCCGCCGCCGATCTCGCTCACCTCCTGCTGCTGCTTCTGCGCGAGCATGAAGTCGAGCAGCTTGCGGCCGTTCTCGCTGTGCGGGGCCTTGGTGACCAGGCCGGCCGCGTACGGCAGCGCGAAGGTGGTGGGCTTGCCGTCCTTGCCGGCCGGGAACCAGATGCCGAGGTCGGGCATGTCCTTGGCCTGGGCGTAGTTCATCTGCACGTCGCCGTTGGCGACGAGCAGTTCGCCCTTGTCCACCTTGGGGGCGAGCTTGCCGGTGGAGGCGGACGGGCCGACGTTGTTGGCCTGCAGCTTCTTCAGGTAGGCGAGGGCGGCGTCCTTGCCGCCGAAGTCGTGGACGGCCTTGATGAGGACCGCGGTGCCGTCGCCGGCGACGCCCGGGGTGGAGTACTGCAGCTTGTTCTTGTACTTGGCGTCGAGCAGCTCGTCCCAGGTCTTGGGGGCCTGCTTCAGCTCCTTCTTGTTGTAGACGAACCCGAAGTAGTTGTTCACGACGGAGGTCCAGGTGCCGTCGACGGCCTTGTCGCCGCCGCTGACCTGGTCGGAGTCCTTCGGCTGGTACTTCTGCAGCAGGCCCTTGCCGTCGGCCTGCTGGATGAAGGGCGGCAGGGTGACCAGCACGTCGGCCTGCGGGTTGCTCTTCTCGCGGACGGCGCGCTGCACCATCTCGCCGGAGCCGCCCTCGACGTACTTGACCTTGATGCCGGTCTGCTTGGTGAAGTCGGCGAAGACCTTGTCGTACCAGCCGTCACCGTTCTCGCCCTTGAGGCCGTCGGCGCTGTAGACGGTGACGACCTTGGCGTCGGAGGCGGCCGAGGAGGAGCCGCAGGCGGACAGCACGGGGGTGGCGAGCAGGGCGAGGGCTACGGCGAGCGTGAGGCGGTTTCTGGGCATGGCGGGGCCAACTCCTGGCGTGTACGGAGGTTGCGGAGTGAGTGGTCAGCGGTACGACGCCCGGGTGCGGACCCGGGAGACGGCGAACAGGACGAGCAGGGTCGCGGCCATCAGCACCACGGCGACGGCGGAGCCGATGAACAGGGCACCGCGGTCGGTGGCCGCGTAGATCAGGACGGGCAGCGGGATCCAGTCCGGCGGATAGAGCATCATCGTGGCGCTCAGCTCGCCCATGGAGAGGGCGAAGCAGAGGCCGGCCGCGGCGGTCAGCGAGGGCAGCAGCAGGGGCAGCCGTACCCGCCACAGCGCGTAGGAGGGCCGGGCGCCGAGGGAGGCGGCGGCCTGTTCGCAGGCCGGGTCGAGGCGGGTGATCGCCGCCGACACGGACCGGTGGGCGAAGGCGGTGACGAGGACGGCGTGGGCGAGGATCACGATCCACCGGGTGCCGTTGAGCAGCATCGGCGGCTTGGAGAACGCCACCAGGACCGCCAGTCCGACCACGACCGACGGTACGGCGACCGGGAGCACGAACAGCGCGTCCATGACCGTGCGGTGGCGCTCCTTCAGGGCCGCCCCGGCCAGTGCGGCCCAGGTGCCGACGGCCAGCGCGAGCAGGCTGGCGGCGGTGGCCGTGAGGAGACTGGTGGTGAGCGCCTGCAGCGCCTCGCCGCGGGTCGCCGCCCGGTAGTCGGCGGTGGTCAGCCCCGAGGGCAGGACGCCGGACCAGTGGGTGGCGAAGGAGGCGCCGAGGACGACGAGGAGGGGGAGCGCGAACAGCGGCACGAACAGGACGAGGAACACCGCCCACACGGCCCACCTGGCCCAGCGGCTATGCACCAGCACGACGGCTCACCACCCGGTAGAGGCCGTACAGGCCCACGGAGATCAGGACGTTGACGACGGCGACCACACACGCGCCCGGATAGTCGGACTCCAGAATCGCCTTGCTGTAGACGAGCACCGGCAGGGTGGTGACGCCCTTGGCGCCGGTGAACAGCACGATCCCGAACTCGTTCAGACACAGCACCAGGACGAGACTCCCGCCGGCGGCCAGGGCGGGCAGCGCCTCCGGAAGGATCACCTGCCGGACGATCCTCGGCGCTCGTGCCCCCAGCGAACCGGCCGCCTCGAGCTGAGCGGTGTCCAGCTGCGAGAAGGCGGCGAGCAGCGGCCGCATCACGAACGGCGTGAAGTAGGTGACCTCCGCCAGCAGCACGCCCCAGGGCGTGGTGAGGAACTGGAAGGAGCCGATGATCCCGGTCGTGCCGTAGATGAACAGCAGCGCGAGCGTGATCAGGAAGGACGGGAAGGACAGGTACACATCGATGAACCGGGCCACCCCCTTCGCTCCGGGGAACGGTACGAACGAGATGACCAGCGACAGCAGGAATCCGAGGACGAGACACCCTGCGGTGGACGCCAGTGCCAGCCAGACGGTGGTCCACAGCGCGTGCCGGAAGGCCTGCGAGGCGAAGACGTCGGCGTACGGCTGCAGGGAGGTGCCTCCGCCGTCCGGCTGGAAGGACTGCTGGACGACGAGGGCGAGGGGGTAGAGGAAGAAGAGGGCGAGGAGGGCGACGGGGGGAAGGGCCCACAACAGCCGCCTACTCATGACCGACTCCGGCGGGCAGCAACACCGCGTCCTCGGCCGCGAAGTGCAGGCTGACGTCGTCGCCGTACGCCGGCGGATCCTTCAGTTCACGCAGGTCCGCCATCACCGTGTGCCCGCCGACCTCGACGTACAGCCGATGAGTGGCCCCGCGCCACTGGATCTCCCGGACGACACCGGCGAGCCGGTTGGGACCGTCCCCGAGCCCCACCAGATGCGGCCGCACGCACAACGTGGCCCGTGCCCCCGCGGCCGCGTCCCCCGTGTCGACCTTCAGCTCGGTCCCCGCGAAGCCGACGCCTGCGGCGCCGACGGTCACGGGCAGCAGGTTCGCGCCGCCCACGAAGGAAGCCGTGAACTCGCTCTTCGGCGAACGGTACAGCTCGCGAGGCGTCCCGCACTGCTGAAGCCGCGCGGCGTCCATCACCGCGATCCGGTCGGCCAGGGTCAGCGCCTCGACCTGGTCGTGGGTGACGTACAGCATCGTGAGGTCCGGCAGCTCCCGGTGCAGCCGGGCGAGTTCGGCCAGCATCCCGGACCGCAGCTGGGCGTCCAGCGCGGACAGCGGCTCATCCAGGAGCAGCACGTGCGGCCGGATGGCCAGCGCGCGGGCGATGGCGACCCGCTGCTGCTGCCCGCCGGACAGCTCACGCGGATGCCGGCGGGCGTAGGCGGCCATGCCGGTCATCTCCAGTGCCTCGGCGACCCGTGGCCGTATCTCGTTGCGGGGCGTCCGGCGGGCCTTGAGACCGAAGGCCACGTTCTCGTCCACCCGCATGTGCGGGAACAGCGCGTACTGCTGGACGACCATCCCGATGCCCCGCCGGTACGGCGGCAGGTCCGTCACGTCCCGGCCGCCGAGGAGCACCCGCCCGGCCACGGGCCGTACGAAACCGGCGACCGCCCGCAGCGCGGTGGTCTTGCCGGAGCCGGACGGCCCGAGCAGCGCCATGACCTCGCCGGGCTCGACGGTCAGGTCGAGGGCGTCGAGGACGACGTTCGCGTCGTAGGCGACGGTGACGGAGTCGAAGCGGATGCTCATCTCACCGGTCTCCCAGCAGGGCGGGCAGGCCGGCCACGGAGTCCAGGACGTGGGTGGCACCGGCGGTACGGAACTCCGCCTCGCCGTGGGCGCCGGTGCGCACGCCCGCGACCAGTCCGGCTCCGGCGCGCACCCCGCTGAGCACGTCGTAGGAGGTGTCCCCGACGACGGCGACCTGGCGTACGTCCTCGGCGGCCTTGGTGCGGACGAACGCCTCCAGGACCATGTCCGGGTAGGGCCGTCCGCGCCCGCCGGCGTCGGCCGGGCACAGGGTGAGTGGGACGAGGTCCCGCCAGCCGAGGGCGGCGAGGACGGCGTCCTGGGTGACGCGGGCGAAGCCGGTGGTCAGGACGACGGTACGGCCGCTGCCGGCCAGCTCCCGGATGGCCTCCTCGGCCCCCGGCACGGGGGCGATCAGGCCGTCGTCGACGAGATCGCCGTACGCCTCCTCGAAGGCGGTGTTGGCGCGCCGGGCGCGGTCCTCGTCGCCGAACAGGTGCCGGAAGACGGAGATCTTGGACTCGCCCATGGTGGCGCGGACGTGGGCGAGGTGCTCGGCGTGCCGGGCCGAGCCCGGTTCGACGCCGAGTTCGGTGGCGGCGGCCTCGAAGGCGCGCTCGACCAGGCCGCCGTCGGCGACGGTCGTGCCGGCCATGTCCAGCACGACGAGCCGGATGTCGTTGCGGATGTCGGTCATCTGGTGCTCACCAGCCCAGTTCGTTCGCGGTGGTCTCGGCTATCGCGGGGGCGCAGGTCATGCCGCGCCCGCCGGGCCCGGTGACCAGCCACACCCCCTCGCGCACCTGCTGGCGGTGCACCACCCGGCCGGCCTCGGTGCACTGCGCGTACACGCCCGCCCAGCGGCGGCGGATGCGCGGCAGCGGCCGGCCGAGCAGGGACTCGACGACACCGGTCAGGTGCTCGTACGGCTCCTCGACGGTGTCGAAGGCGAAGGGGTGCTCGTACTCGTGGGTGTCGCCGATGGTCAGGCCGCCGTCGGCACGCTGCACCATGAGCAGCTGCATCTTGTGCGTGGCGGCGGTCTGCGGCTGGGGCTGGTCGGCGTTGAGCCGGTCCAGGGCAGGGGAGGCGTAGGCCGGGTAGTAGCGGAAGCTGTCGGCGTCGGCGACGGAGGTCGGCAGCGGCTCGCCCAGCGGGTCGGTCTGCATCATCTGCAGCCGGACGCGGCGCACGGGCAGGTCCGGCCCGGCGAGTTCGCGGACCAGTCCGCCGAGCCAGGCGCCGGTGCACAGCACGACGGCGTCGGCCCGGTGCACGTCCCCGTGGTCGTCCCGGACGGTTCCGGCGCCGGCCACCTCGCGCACCTCCCGTCCCGGCAGGAAGGTGTAGTCCGGGGACTTCAGCAGTTCTTCCCGCAGGGCCAGCTGCGCGGTGCGCGGCTCCACGGCCGCGTCCCGCTCGCAGTACAGGGCGGCGGTGAAGTCGCCTCGCAGGGCGGGGTTGAGGGCGCGGGCCTCGCCCGGGGTGAGGAGCTTGTAACCGCGGGCGGCGGCGTCCGGGCGGCCCACGGCGGCCTCGGCCACGGCGGTTTCGAGGGGACTGCGGAGGGGGGTCAGGGACCCGTTGGCCCGGAACCCGAGCGCCGGAACGCGCGCACCGATGCCCTCCCACAGCTCCCGCGCCCGCAGCGCGGTCTCCAGCTCTTCTCCACCGGCGCGGCCACTGACCCAGATCTGCCCGAAGTTGCGCAGCGAGGCGCCGCGCGCCTCGGCCTCGCGCTCGATCTGGACGACCTGGTGGCCCCGCTGCACTGCTTGCCAGGCGTGCATGGTGCCCACCACGCCTGCTCCGACGACTGTCACTTTCACGACGGCAACGCTCCTCGCGACCGGGGAACCGGAGACATCCGGCTGACAACGAGAGCGTGAACGACCCATCACTTTTGGGCTAGACCCGTTATGCTTTCGTGACATTGGACCGAGGGGCGGTACCGGTGTCCTTCAGCCCGCGAGGTGAGCGGTGAAGGAGAACCGGTCCCCCCGGTACAGCGACCGCACCCGCTCCAGCGGCCGGCCCCCGGTGTCCCGGGAGACGCGGTGGATGAGCAGCATGGGCAGGGCGGGCGGGGTGCCGATGAGCAGGGCCTCGCGGGGCGTGGCCAGCACGGTCTCGATCCGCTCGTCGGCGTCGCCGAAGGTGATGCCCTGGGCGGCGAGGTAGCCGTAGAAGGAGGAGTCGGGGTCGAAGTCGCAGTCCAGCCGGGGCACCCGCTCGACGGCGACGTACGTGCTCTCCAGGCCGACCCGCTCCTCGTCGGCGAGCAGCACCCGCTCGAGGTGCCAGACGGGTTCGCCCCGGGTCAGTCCGGTCTCGGCGGCGAGCGCGTCCGGGCAGGGGAAGCGGTCGAGGGAGACGAGCGTACGACCGGGTGTACGGCCCTGCCGCCGCACACCCTCGGTGTAGCTGGCCAGGGACAGCGGCTGGGCGAGCTTGGGGCCGGCGACGACGGTCCCGCGCCCCTTCCGCCTCAGTCTTCCCTCCAGCACCAGTTCCCGCACGGCCTGCCGCACGGTCTCCCGCGCGACGTCGTACCGCTCGGCGAGGTCCCGCTCGGTGGGGATGACACTGTCCTCCCCCAGCTCCTCCAGCAGCGCGGCGATCCGTGCCTTCACCGCGTAGTACTTGGGGACGCGCCCGTGCTCGGGAATGCCGGAGCGGACGGGGGCGCCGGGGGCCTGGTCGTTCGGGTAGTCCACGCAGGGATCGTCGCAGACGGGCAGGTGGCGTCCGTACGGCCCCCGGCTCAGCGGCGCCTGCGGGCCAGCAGCAGCGCAGCGCCGCCGACCACGAGGAGCGTCGCGCCGGCCACGAGCAGCCCGCGGGCGAGGTCGGTTCCGGTGCGCGCCAGCTCGCGGTCCCGCTCCGCGGCCATCCCCGCCTCCACGGCGAACGGCGGCTCGGGGTCGGGAGCGGGGCTGGCCGTGCCGGTGCCGGGCGTGGCCTGCGCACTGCCGGACGGGCTGGGCCGGACATCCCCGCCCTCCTGGGTGCGGTCCGGATCCGGCGTCGGCTCGTCCCCGTCGTGGCTGATCCCGAACCGGTAGGCGTTGGACTCCCCGATCCACTCCCCGTCGTCGCCCCGGCGCTGGACGACGGCGGCGTTGGCGGTGACCTGCTCGGACGGGGCCCCGGAGGGGAGCTCCAGTCTGACCTTGATGCTGACGGTACGGCCGGGCGGTACGGCGAACCCGGCGAACCCCGCGGCGTCGAGCACCCCGATCAGCTCCTGCTCGTCGGTGCCCTGGAACGTCACCCGCCGGGCCGTGGGGCCGTCGTAGAACTCCAGCTGGGGCTGGTCGGGCCGCAGCGCCCGCTTGTCGTCGACCAGGACGATCACCGGGTGGACGCCGGTGCAGGTCCGGTTCGTGGTGTTGGTGAGGTCGATGTACCAGGTGCCGTATCCGCCGCCGGCCTCGTAGGAGTCCGGGCCGCCACGGATCCGGGTGGCCAGCGGGAAGGCCCGCGCGTCGGCGCCGACGCAGGCGGGCGGCGGGTCTTCGAGGGCGTCGGCCGGCCCCACCGGGACCACGACGAGGGCGGAGGCGGACGCGGCGGCGGCTGCGGCGACGCAGGGGGACAGGGGTGTGCACAGTCGCATGAACACATGACCATGCCGATCACACCGGTCCCGTCGGCTCCGCCACGCCGGTGGGAGCCGCGAAGTCCCCGCCGTCGGCCTACAGCCGGTCACCCGTCTGCGGACGGGTGGGGGCCGATCGCACAGCTCCCCGCACCTGCGGGAACAGGGCCCTGGACGGCACCGGCCGACGGAACCCGCCCCCGGCCCGCCGGGGCACAGCGCCGGCGTCACGCATCGCCCCGCCCGAACACCGGCGCCAGCAGCAGCTGCGCAGCTCCCTCGGCCACCACTCGCTCCCCCCGTGGAGCGACCCGCACCGGCACCGACTCCCCGCGCGCCCCCTCCCGTCGGGCCCGCGCCTCCACGACCTCGCCGACCCCCGCGGCGAACGCCCCCGGCGCGGCCGCGACCGTCCGCCCGCCGAGCAGCACCACGTCGATGTCCAGCAGCCCGACCAGGTTCGCCGCCGCGACCCCCAGCACACGCGCCGCCTCGGCGACCTCACCGCGCCCCACCGCCGCCAGGCACAGCGCCTCCACGCACCCCCGGTCCCCGCACTCGCACAGCGGCCCGTCCAGCTGGACCACCTGGTGCCCGAACTCCCCCGCCCCGGTCCGCGCCCCCCGATGCACGCGCCCGCCGATCACCAGACCGGCCCCCAGCCCGGTACCGAGGTGCAGATACGCGAAGGAGCCGCTCTCGCCCCCGACGGCCAGCCCGAGCGCCGCCGCATTGGTGTCCTTGTCCACCACCACCGGCACGCCCAGCCGTTCCCCGAGCGCGTCCCGCAGCGGAAACCCGTCCCACTCCGGGAAGCCGGTGACCCGGTGGAGCACCCCCCGCGCATGATCGAGCGGCCCCGGCAGGGCCACCCCGACCCCGAGCAGCGTCCCCGCACCGGCGGGCTCCTGCGCACCCGGGCCGAGGCCGTCCCGTACCAGTTCCTCGACCACGTCCCCGACCGCGCCGAGCACGGCCTCCGCACCGGCCCCCAGATCCAGGTCGGCCCGCCGCTCCCGCACCACGGCCCCGTCCAGATCGGCCAGCACCACCCGCAGCTCGTCCCGGTCGAGGTGCACGCCCACCGCATGCCCCGCCTCCGGCACCAGCCGCAGCACGGTCCGCGGCTTGCCCCCGGTCGACGCCCGCCGCCCGGCCTCCGCCGCGAGCCCCTCCTCCCGCAGCCGCGCCGTGATCTTGCTGACGGCCTGCGGGGTGAGCCCCGTGCGTTCGGCCAGCTCGAGCCGGCTGACGCCCTGCGCCCCGGCGTCCCGCAGCAGTCCCAGCACCAGCGCGGTGTTGTGGGACCGCAGGGCGCCGAGATTCGCCCCCGCCGGCCCGCCGCGGCCCGGCACCGTGCCGGCGCCCACCGCGCCCGCCTTCCCCGTCCTGGTCCTGTTCACGCCCCCCATTGTCTCCTGCGCTTGCACTTTGGCAACAGCGTTGCGAAAGTAGGAGGCATGACTGCAACCCCCCTCCGCGTCGGCCTGATCGGCTACGGCCTCGCCGGCTCCGTCTTCCACGCCCCGCTGATCGCCGCCACCGAGGGCCTGACCCTGGACACCGTGGTCACCTCCAACCCGGAGCGGCAGCAGCAGGCCCGCGCCGAGTTCCCGGACGTGACGCTCGCCGCCGGCTCCGAGGAGCTGTTCGACCGCGCGGACGAGCTGGACCTGGTCGTCATCGCCTCCCCCAACAGGACGCACGTCCCGCTCGCCTCCGCCGCCCTCAAGGCGGGCCTGCCGGTCGTCGTCGACAAGCCCGTCGCCGGCACGGCGGCCGAGGCCCGCGGCCTCGCCGCCCTCGCCGAGGAGCGCGGCCTGCTCCTGTCCGTCTTCCAGAACCGCCGCTGGGACAACGACTTCCTGACCCTCCGCAGGCTCGTGACGGAGGGCGAACTCGGCGAGGTCCTGCGCTTCGAGTCCCGTTTCGAGCGCTGGCGCCCCCAGCCCAAGGGCGGCTGGCGCGAGTCCGGCGACCCGGAAGAGATCGGAGGTCTGCTCTACGACCTGGGCAGCCACGTCGTCGACCAGGCCCTGGTGCTCTTCGGCCCGGCCGCCGAGGTGTACGCCGAGACGGACGTCCGCCGCCCCGGGGCCGAGACGGACGACGACACCTTCATCGCGCTCACCCACGCGAGCGGCGTCCGCTCCCACCTCTACGTCTCCGCGACGACCGCCCAGCTCGGTCCCCGCTTCCGGGTCCTCGGCTCCGGCGCCGGCTATGTGAAGTACGGCCTCGACCCGCAGGAGGCGGCCCTGCGCGAAGGCCTGCGCCCCGGCCCCCGCTGGGGTCAGGAGCCGGAGTCGCTGTGGGGCCGCATCGGCGCCGGCGAGTCGCCGCTGACCGGCGGCGGCACGGCCGTACCGACCCTCCCCGGCGACTACCCCGCCTACTACGCGGCCGTCGCCCGCGCCCTGTCCGGCGACGGCCCCAACCCGGTGACCGCACTGGAGGCGGCCGCCGCCCTCGACGTACTGGAAGCGGCCCGCAAGTCGGCCGCGGAGAAGGTGACGGTGACCCTCTGATGCAGCACCAGCAGCACCAGCCACAGGCCACATCCAGGTCCACCCCCGAGCTCGCCCCGTCCGTCGAGGAGCTGGAGGCGCAGGAACGCCGCCTGGTCTTCCGGCAGTTCACCTTCGACGACGCCTGGGCCCTCGGCTCGCTCCTGGTCGAGCTGGCCCGGGAGCGGCAGGCTCCGGTCGCCATCGACATCCACCGCGCCGGACAGCAGCTGTTCCACGCGGCCCTGCCCGGTGCCAGCCCGGACAACGACGCCTGGATCGCCCGCAAGCGCCGTGTGGTGGAGCGCTACGGCGCCTCCTCCTACCTGGTCGGCGCCCGTTTCCGCGCCAAGGGCACCACCTTCGAGGACTCCTCCCGCCTCGACCCCGACACCTACGCGGCGCACGGCGGCTCGTTCCCCGTGACCGTGGAGAACGTGGGCGTCATCGGCGCGGTGACGGTGTCCGGCCTGCCTCAGCTGCAGGACCACGGCTTCGTGGTGGAGGCGCTGGAGCGGTTCCTGAAGGTGTGACGCGGGGATCGCCCCGCGGGAATGACGTGCGCGGTCCCTCCGGTTGGGAATGCCTGCAGACGTGAAGATCACGGCCCCACCCGGAGGGATCGGCCCATGAGCGCTTCGAAGGACAGGATCGGCCGTTACGGCATCTGGAGCATCGGCCTGCGTGCGGAGGAACCCGGCCGGCGCGGCGAACTCGGCGAGGCTGCCGCCGAGTTGGAGGAACTCGGCTACGGAGCCGTCTGGCTCGGCGGCAGCAGCGCCGCCCGGCACGCCGTGCCGCTCCTGGAGGAGACCCGCTCCCTCACCGTCGGCACCAGCATCCAGAGCATCTGGCAGTACGACGCCGTGGCGAGCGCGGCCGCCTTCGCCGAGGTGGACGCGGCCCACCCCGGCCGCTTCCTGCTCGGCCTCGGCGTGAGCCACGCCAAGCTCGCCGACCAGTACCGCCGCCCGTACTCGGCCCTGGTCGCCTACCTGGACGCCCTCGACGCGGCGGGGGTGCCCGAGGACCGCCGGCTGCTGGCCGCCCTCGGCCCGAAGACCCTCGAGCTGTCCCGCGACAGGGCGGCGGGCGCGGTGCCGTACCTGGTCACGGCCGAGCACACCGCCCGGGCCCGCGAGATCCTCGGCGCCGGCCCGCTGCTCGCCCCGGAGCTGAAGGTCGTCCTGGAGACCGACGCGGTCCGCGCCCGCTCCCTGGCCCGCGGCGCCCTCGCGATGTACCTCGCCCTGCCGAACTACACCAACAACTTCCTGCGCCTGGGCTTCACCGAGGACGACCTGGCGGACGGCGGCAGCGACCGCCTGGTCGACTCGGTGTTCGCCTGGGGCGACGAGGACCGCGTCCGGTCCCGCATCGACACGTTCCACCAGGCGGGCGCCGACCATGTGGCCCTCCAGCTGATCACCGGCGGCGACAGGGACGCCCTCCCGAGGGAAGGATGGCGCAGGCTCGCCTCTCTCCTGGCCTGAGCACCGGTGCGAGCGGACCTCCTGCCCCTCACTCACCCGGCAACTCGACGGCGGCACGAGGAGGCAGCCGGTCCAGGTCCTTCGCCGGCCATCAGGCGGCCCGGCCCAGCAGGGCCAGGCCGCCGCGAGCGGCCCCGTCACGAGCGGCCCTGCCACGAGCGGCCCCGCGGCGCACGGCCGGCGTACCCGCGAGAGATCATCGACGCCGGGAAGGGCACCCAACGGGCCGGGGCGCCAAGGCGCCTGGTGCTGCATCATTCGGCGGACAAGCCGGCCCTCGCCGACGCGTCCCGGCCCTCGCCGACGCGCCCGCGGAGCGACGGCTGCACCAGATCGCCGGGTGTTCTCCGCCGAACGCGACCGGCTGCGCGAGGAGGAGAGGTCCGCTCTCCTCAACGCCCGCTCGCGGCGGCCGGCCGGCCCCACTGGTGCAGCGGGGTACCGACGCCGCAACGGCCCGCCGCGCCACGCGGACCGCGGTTGACGCCCTGCTCACGGCGGCCGGCCGGCCCGGGCCCGGCACCCCGGCCATGACGGACCGGCCGCTCCGCCCGGCCGGGCGGAGCGGCCCGTCGGTGCGGCGCTCAGGCGTCCTTCAGCTCCTGCCGCTGCCGGCCGAGCCCCTCGATCTCCAGCTCCACCACGTCCCCGGCCCGCAGATACGGCTTCGGCTCGGGGCGCCCCATGGCCACCCCCGCCGGCGTTCCGGTGTTGATGACGTCCCCGGGGTACAACGTCATGAACTGGCTGACGTACCGCACGACTTCGCCGACCGGGAAGATCTGCTCGGCCGTCGTGCCGTTCTGCTTCAGCTCCCCGTTGACCCACAGCCTCAGCGACAGGTTCTGCGGGTCGGCGACCTCGTCCGCCGTCACCAGCCACGGACCCAGCGGGTTGAACGTCTCGCAGTTCTTGCCCTTGTCCCAGGTGCCGCCCCGCTCGATCTGGAACTCGCGCTCGGACACGTCGTGGGCCACCGCGTACCCCGCGACATGCGCGAGCGCCGCCTCGGCCGACTCCACATAGCGGGCCGTGCGCCCGATCACGACGGCCAGCTCCACCTCCCAGTCGGTCTTGGCCGACCCGCGGGGCACCAGCACGGTGTCGTGGGGCCCGACGACGGTGTCCGGCGCCTTGAAGAAGACCACCGGCTCGGCGGGCGCTTCGGCACCGGTCTCGCGGGCGTGGTCGTGGTAGTTGAGCCCGATGCACACGATCTTGCCGATGCGGCCGAGCGGCGGTCCGATGCGGAGCCCGGCCGCGTCGAGCGCGGGCAGCTCGCCGGACTCGGCCGCGGCCCGTACCCGGCCGAGCGCGGCGGCGTCCGCGAGGAGGGTGCCGTCGATGTCGTCCACGATGCCCGACAGGTCCCGGAGGGTGTCGTCGGCGTCGAGCAGCGCGGGCCGCTCCGCCCCCGCCGTACCGACTCGCAGCAGCTTCATGGTCACCGTCTCCCTCGATCGCGGGCGCCCGGACCGATGGGTGCAGCCATCGGAGGACTGGTCGATCCTCCAATCACGCTGTCCACTCCGCAATACCCTGTTCACGTACTGGACCGTAACCGCACCCGGTCACCGGTCCAGCGCAGCCCGTTCCACCGCGGTCCAGGCCGTGCTGGTGAGGACGTAGAGCGCGCCGGCGAGCGGTACGACGGCCACGGTGACCAGCGTGAAGAAGGACATGAACGGCATCACCCTGGCGACCGCGCCGAGCCCCGGCACCTGCTCACCGCCCCCGGCGCCCACCGCAACCGGGTTGTTCGCCCTCGTCCGCTTGGCAAGCCGGTAGTTGAAGGCGGCGACGGCGAAGACGATCGCGAAGAGCCCGAGATAGACCAGCCCGGCGTCCCCGAACACTCCGCCGGCGCCGAGCGCGTCGGCCCACCGTCCGTCGAGCGGCGCCGCGAACAGCCGGTGCGCCAGCAGCTCATTGCTTCGGCCGCCGACCGTGGGGCTGGAGAAGAGGTGGTAGAGCAGGAAGAACGCGGGCAGTTGCAGGAGACCGGGCAGGCAGCCGGAGAGCGGCGAGACCCGTTCCTTCGCGTGCAGGTCCAGCACCGCCTTCTGCAACCGCTCGGGATCCCTGGCGTACTTCCCGCGCAGTTCGGCGATGCGGGGCCGGAGCGCCGCCTGGGCACGCCGGCCACGGGCGGCGGCGCGGGACAGGGGGTGGACGAGGAGTCGTACGAGCGCGGTGAACAGGACGATCGCGGCGGCGGCCGCTGAGCCGCGGAAGAGCGGCTGGAGCAGGTCGGCGAGTTGCTCGACCAGGTGGGCGAAGACGGAGAAGACGGACATGGGTGAGCCCTCCGGGGGTCTCGTCGTGCCGGAAGAGGTGAGAACGGCATGACGACCCGCGCGGGTCACGCGCGCAGCTGAGGTGCGGTGGGGCGTGCCCTACGCGGCGGTCGCCGGCAGGGCGCGTCCGGGTGCCCTGGGCCGGCGACGGCCGGGCGCGTCGGGATCGCGCTGCGGCAGGAAGGCCGTGCGCCGGGCCCGGTCGCGCATCGCCGTGCGCACCCGGGTGGGCGGGACGGCCGGCGCCGAGCGGGCGGCGAGGAGGGAGCAGAGGGCGAGCGCGGAACCGGCGGCGGTCGCGGCCAGCGCCACGGCCGCGAACAGGCTGCCGGTGTCGAGCAGTACGACCGGCAGCAGCAGAAGCAGCAGCGGGGCGAACGCACGCGACCGCGCGAGCCTGCGGACCACTCGCCCCCCTCCCCACGGCCAACCGCCCATGTCTACCTGCCCTTTATACCTGAGCAGCGAGGATGCGGAACACCGAACACGGCGGCCGGGGATGACCGAAACCCGCTCCCGCCGCGTGCACCTGACGGACAATGAGCGGGGCCCCTTCGCCGAGCGGCCCCGCCGACGACACCGACCGCCGCAGCCGAAGGGCGCCCTTTCGTGCCTCGCACTCCCACCTGCGTCCTGAGCGACGCGTCCTCCGCACGCGCCGAGGACGGCCACGCGCCGGACCGGTTCGTCGAGATCGGCTCCTTCACCAAGGTGCTCACCGGTACGGCCCTGATGCGCATGGCAGCCGCGGGCCTGCTCGGCACCGAGGACCCCGTCGAACACTGGCTCCCCGCCGCCCCCGGCACCGGTATCACGCTGCGCCACCTGGCCGAGCACACCTCCGGACTGCCGCGCCTCCCGCCCGGCGTCGCGGGCCGCGATCCGTACGCCGCGTTCGACGGTGACGCTCTGCGCCGGTCGCTCGGCCGGCTGGACGAGGTCGCGGTACGGCCGCCGGGAGAGGAGGAGGAGTACTCCAACTTCGGGTACGCCGTGCTGGGCGCGGCGCTGGTCGCCGCGGCCGGCCGGCCGTACGAGGAACTGCTCGCGGAACACGTCCTGCGGCCGCTGGACGTCCACGAGGTGAGCGCACGGCCCGACGCCGCCCGGCGCCTGCTCGCGCCGGGTCTCTTCGGCAGGGACCGCAGGCCGTGGACCATGGACGGGGCGATCCTTCCGGCGGGCGGCCTGTGGGCCACCCCGCAGGCGGTCGCCGAGCTGCTGGTCCGGCTGGTGATCGAACGCCGGCTGGGCGATCCCGCCCCCTCGTGGCAGAAGACCGGGGAGCTGCACTGGCACAACGGCGCGACCCGCCACGCCTCACTCTTCGCGGGAGCCGTGGAGGACGGCCGGTGGGTGGTCGTCCACCGGCTGGGCGGCCGGGCGGAGCAGACCGACCGGATGGGCGTCGACCTGCTCACGGGCAGCACCTCACGGACCGCCTGACCACCCGGGGACACCCGCCTGAGCACCCCGGGACACCCGCCTGACCACCACGGGACGCCCGCCTGACCACCACGGGACGCCCGCTTGAGTACCACGGGACACCAGCCTGAGCACCCCGGGGCCCTGAGCCGACCGCCCGCGCGGTCAGGGTGGTCAGGCGGGTTCCGTCTCCAGGGGCTCCAGCAGCCGCCTGGGCTTCAGCAGGGCCCGGCTGACCGGGTCCGCCGGGTCGTGGTCGAGGCCGGGGCCGGGCTCCATGACGACGTCCTCGACCGGTACGACGACCCCGCACGCGGCACATTCGCCGTACGAGCCGAGTTCCGTGCCGCATGCGGCGTGCCGGAAGTACCGCAGCTGCGTCTCGCCCAGGTGCTCGCGGCCCCACAGCCCGAGGGCGCGCAGGGCGGGCCACAGGGCGATGCCCCGCTCGGTGAGGACATACTCGTCGCGCGGCGGCGACTGCTGGTACCGGCGCTTCTCGAAGATGCCCTCTGCGGTCAGGGTCTGCAGACGGGCGGCCAGGACGGCGCGCGGGATGCCGAGGTGGACCAGGAAGTCGTTGTACCGCCGCACGCCGTACAGCGCGTCCCGGACGACGAGCAGCGTCCAGCGCTCGCCGATGACCTCGAGCGCGCGGGCGATCGAGCACTGCTGTGTCGCATAGTCCTTGCCCAGTGCCATGCCGTCCACTGTAGCCACCCTCCCGACCTGAGTTCATTCACTGAACCGATGGTGTTACGGTGAAGAGGCCACGTCAGTTCAATGAACGAACCTACGTGCCGGATTCCACGACCGACCCGCACGTCACCGCAGGCCCCGGAAGGACAGGACCACGCCATGACCGGGCTCGACTCCCCCACCACCACCGCCACCCCCACCCCCACCCCCACCCCCACCGCAGCAGCCGTTCGCGCCGCGACCGTCCGGAACGCCCCCGTACGCCCCCGGGCCACCCTCGCCCTGACCAGCGCGGCCACCGCCGTGGCCCTGATGACGTACACGGCCCCGATGGTCACGCTGCCGGACACGGCGGCCGCCCTGCACACCCCGCTCTCCGCCCAGGCCTGGCTGCTGAACGGCACCCCGCTCGGCCTCGCCGCCCTGCTGCTGGTGGTCGGCAGTCTCGCCGACGACTACGGCCGCCGCCGGATCTTCCTCGGCGGCACGCTGGCCCTCGGTCTCACCACCGCCCTCGGCGCCCTCACCACGTCGACCTGGCAGTTCGCTCTCGCCCGCATCGGCCAGGGCGCGGCGAGCGCGGCCATCCTGGCGAGCAGCCTCGGTCTGCTGGTGGCGGCCTTCCCCTCACCACGCGGCCGGCTGCACGCGACCGGAGTGTGGGGCGCCTTCGTCAGCGGCGGCATCGCGGTCGGGCCGCTGATCGCGGGCGCGCTGCCGAGCTGGCGGATCGCGTACGGCGTCCTCGGCGCCGCCACGCTCCTGGTGGCCGCGCTCGGCGCCCGGGCACTCACCGAGTCCCGCGCCCCGCGCGGCGGCCGGCCCGACGTCCTCGGCGCCCTGACCTTCGGCCTCGCCCTGGTCGCCCTGGTCGCGGCCCTGACCCTGGGCCGCGACGGCTGGCTGCGCGCCCCCGTCGGCCTGCTCCTCGCCGCCGCGGTCCTCCTGATCGCGCTGTTCACCGCGGTCGAACACCGCACCGCCACCCCCATGATCGACCTCGGCCTGCTGCGCCGGGCGCCCTTCCTGGCCTCGGCCGCCGGCGGCCTGTTCACCGGCCTCGGGGTGATCGGCCCGTTCAGCTTCCTGCCGGCCCTGTTCCAGCAGGCGCTCCGGCTGTCCCCGCTCGCCACGGCCTGGCTGTTGCTGATCTGGTCCGGACTGAGCTTCACGGTGGCCCTCCAGGTCAAGCACCTGGCCGGCCGTATCGCCCCGCGCACGCAGCTGGCCGTCGGCTTCGCCCTCCACACCGTCGCCGTGCTGACCATGCTCGGTGCCGTCGCCTCCGGGTCCTGGACCCGCCTGCTGCCCGGCCTGGTCATCAGCGGCATCGGCAGCGGCCTGCTCAACGGCGCGCTGCCGTCGCTGGCCGTCGAGTCGGTCCCGCGCGAGCGCGCCGCGATGGGCTCCGGCGCCCAGCAGACCCTGCGCTACATCGGCTCCTGCACCGGCGTGGCCCTGACCATCGCCCTCGCCACCTCCGCCCGCACCCTGGCCGACGGCGCGAACATCGCCCTGCTGGTGTCGGCGGGGCTGGCGGCGGCCGGGGCGGTGACCGTGCCGGCCCTGCGGGAGCGGGGGCAGCACTAGCGGGGCCGCACGGAGACCAGCTTGCCCCAGACCGCCATGCGGTAGCGCGAGGTGAACTCGGGGGTGCAGGTGGTCAGAGTGATGTAGTAACCGGGCCGGTCGTACCCGTACCGGGGCCGGACGAGGGAGCGCGGGACCGGCCGGACGACCCCCGCGTCCAGGGCGGAGGTCTGCGGCAGGATCTGGTCGACGTCGTAGGTGTACGTCGCCGTCCGCGTCTCCACCTCGATGTCGTCCCCGCGCCGCAGCCGGGGCAGGTACCGGAAGGGCTCGCCGTGCGTGTTCCGGTGCCCGGCGAGCGCGAAGTTGCCCGCCTGGCCCGGCTGCTGGGTCCCGCGGTAATGCCCGACGTACCCCTTGTCGAGGACATCCGTCCTGCTCACGCCCTCGGCGACGGGCACCCGCAGACCCAGCCGGGGAATGATGAGGACGGCGTACGCCTGGGACCGCCGGGGCAGGGCGGCGGGGACGTACGAGCGCTGCGGCGCACGGGACTTGGACGCACCAGGGACCGACGCGGGAGCCGCGGGCGAGGCGGTGGCCGGAGCCTCCGCGGCCCCCGGGCCGCCGCCGCCCCTACCGGACCCCCCGCTCCCCCACTCCCGCTCCAGCGCCTCCACCTGACGCTCGGCCCCGCGCCGGGCCTCCCGGTTGGTCCACCACAGCTGGTGCACGACCAGCAGCAGGAGCAGCACCCCCACGGTGACGAGCGCCTCGGCCCCGCCCCACAGCACGCGCCGGCGTCGGGCACGCCGACGCCGGTCCGTGTGCCGTACGACCCGCACGCCCGACGACGCAAGCATCCGCACCCACCTCCACGGGAGCCGCCCGCAGGGTAGGCGCAGCGCGTACAACTGGCCATAGCCGAGGGGGACCGGGAACGTCGTACGACTTCCTCAACGAGGCCGAGAAACCACGGGCCCCCGCCTTTCCCGGAACTTCCTGTCGGTCGCGCTGTCGGTCGCGTTCGCGGCGAAATCGGTCCAGACGCCGCAGGTGGACGGGGTGACGGTGCAATCGGGGATCTTGAGGGGAGCCTGACCAGGACTTGCTCCCTTCCGTCACTGCTCGGCAGTACGGTGTCCCCCATGCGCCCCGACACGCCTGCCGAGAACGTCGACCACACCGCCGAAGCGGCACGCCTGGAGCGGACCGCCGGACTGTATCCCGAGGACGCCGAGGCCCTGCTGCTCCGCGCCGCGGCCCACCTGGAACTGTCCGGCGACCGCCCCTCGGCCACCGCGCTCTACGACCGCCTGCTGTCGTCCGCCGCCGGCCTGGAGAGCCCGGCCCTGGTGAGGGCTCTGAAGGCCTCCAACCTCTGGGAATACGGCCACGAGGCGGAGGCGAGGGCGATCATCGAGGGCATCCGGGTGACCGCCCCGCGCGACCCCGCCCCCTGGGTGATCATCGCCGAGTCCCTGGAGTCGCACGACGAACTGGAGGCGGCGGCGGAGACCTTCACGGAGGGGGCCCGCCTGCTCCTGCCGCCCGCGGAGGGCCCGGAGGCCGGCCCTGACCCCGCCCCCTCCACCCACCCCCTCCTCTACGGCCGCCACCGCGTCCGCCGCATGCTGGGACTCCCGCACGACGCCTGGGACACCCTGGCGGACTCGCTCCACACGTCCCCCGTATCGCTGGACGAACTCCACGACCCCAAGCGGGTCTGGTCCCTGGGCTCGGACAACCCGGCGGAGCTGGCGGCGGAGATCTCCCGCCTGCGAGCCGAACTGGGCGCCTACCGCGAGGCCCTCTCCCGCCCCTTCCCGGTGGCGGTCCTCCACTGGCCGGCCGAGGAGCTCACCGAGCTGCTCTCGACGTATCCGGCCCTGTCCTCGGAGTACCCGTCCCACGAGACGCACCTGTCGACCATAGAGTCGTCGCTGCGCGAGCTGTCGTCCTCGGGCACGCCGAACCTCGGCATCGTCACGGGCACGGTCCCGTCGTACGAGGCCTTCGCCGCGTCGGAGGGCTCCTCCCCGGCAGACACCACCCTGCTCCCCCAGTACGCGACGACCTTGGCGGCACGGGGGCGGGCGGTGGGGTGGCCGCCGCAGAGGGGGGCTGGGTGTTGGTGTGGAACAGAGCGGACGTACGCGGACTGCCACGGGTTGAGTAGGTGACTCGGTCCGCGACATCAGTGCTACGTGCGTGAAGCCCCGGCCTTACGGTTGGCCGGGGCCACCCTCAAGTCGCCACCAATCTCGGTGATAACGCACGTACTCTTCGTGCACTTTATGCTTCTTGTGTCGCTTCAGTTTTGCGCGGACGTTTTCACCAAACATGCCGGCGCGCAGGACGATCGACCAATCATCTTCAATGACGACAGCCCCAAGGTCAAGACGCACATGACAGTTGGGGCAGAGGCAGAGAATATTCCTCTCCACATCCGGCCCGTTGTGCGGCTTTCCCAACGGCTTTATGTGAGCACCCTCGCTGTAGGGCCTCTCGTCCGCCCCAAGCAAGCGCACCCCGCAAATCTGACACTCATGCTCGTACAACTCCTTGACTCGACGTACGGCGGCAGCGTCGCGGACGATTCGTTGAATGGAAGTAGCGCGCGTCACGGGGAACCTCTCCCCGTCCGTCCACGCACGCTCACCAAGCTCAGGGGCAGCTTCTTGGCCTTTCAACAGTTCCTGCTGCTCCATCAATACAGATGCGATTTCCCGCTCTACGGGTGTCTGCTCCTGCTCGGGCAGAGGAAGCCTCTCCAGTTCGAACTGGCATATCTTTAGCGGCGAGCCATCTGAAGCTGGTGATATAGAGGAGGCTGTACGGATCTCCGTGATCGCGTACAGTCCGTCGTATCTGTACGCGTCCGGCAGTGAATAGCGTTCGTCTCCGTCTGGACCACGAATGATGCGGATGGGGTAATTTCGCTCGAAGCTGAGCTTGAGTGCAGCATTATCCCGGTATTCCCAAGATTGACTCTGCAGGAGCCTCTTACCGTCCTGCGTCTTGTCCTTGTTTGGCGAGGCGCCGGTGTACTTGACTCGAACCCAATCATCCTGATCGTCTTCGTAGCCGCCATTCAAGACGATCGCATCCGCTACGTAACTGCCGTCAGTGTCCCTTAGCCGAGAGATGCCTCGTTGTGTGTCGCCATGCAGTTTGGCGTGAAGCACGTCCGTCCGGCGCCGGAACACCGCCCCTGGAACTACCCCATCTATGTGACCGATGACTCGCTCTGTCATCGCCCCATGGTGGCGCAAGATGATCACTCGTGTCACGAGGTTGCACGAATCTGGCTGCACCCGTCGGACCTGTAGGTCTGTCATCGGTGCCCGGGACGCATCCGCCAATGCCACTTGGGGCCATCGATACGCTGCACCCATGATTCGCGCAGTGGTCTTCGACGTCGGTGAGTGCCTGGTAGACGAGACCCGGGAGTACGGGACCTGGGCTGACTGGATGGGCGTGCCTCGGCACACCTTCCATGCGATGTTCGGCGCTGTTGTCGCGCAAGGGCGTGACTACCGGGAGGTCTTCCAGGAGTTCCGTGCGGGGTTCGACCTCTACCAGGAGCGGGAGAAGCGTGCCGCAGCCGGACAGCCGGAGACGTTTGGGGAGCAGGACCTGTACGCCGATGTCCGCCCCACCCTGGCGCGGCTCCGGGTCGACGGAGTGTGGCTTGGCATCGCTGGAAACCAGACCGTTCGAGCAGGGCGCATCTTGCGTCAACTGTTCTCGAACGACGTGGATCTGATCGGTACCTCGGATGACTGGGGCGCTAGCAAACCTGACCCAGCGTTCTTCAAACGCGTCGCCGAAGTCGTGCCCTTCGACGTCGATGAGATCCTCTACGTCGGAGACCGCTGCGACAACGACATCCGCCCGGCCAGCCTTGCAGGTATGCACACTGCGCTCGTGCATCGAGGCCCCTGGGCCACGATTCAGTGGCACTCCCCCGAGGCCAGTGAGCTACCCACCTTTCGAGTGGAGAGCCTGCTGGAACTGCCGGCACTGATCCGTGAGTTCAACGACTCAGTGCGCTGAGCGTCGTAGCCCAGTCGTACAGCCGGTCGTCGAGGTCACGTACGCAGCGCTCGTGCTGGTAGGGCGCGAGCGCACGACGGACCTCGCGTACTCGCTCCATACCGGTGGCGTACCAGGTGACGGCTAGCTGATCCAGGGCCTTACCCGCGTACTCGCAGGCCCCCTCCGGATTCGCCGACGCCGCCTCCACTGCTGCCAAGTCGCCGTAGACCACCGTGCGCTGCTTGTCCTCGGCTGGCGTCATGGATGTCAAAGCTCGGAGCAGGCTCTCGCGAGCCTGGGGGAGGTGGCCCGCGATCATCTGTGTGTTTCCCTTGAAAGCACCCAAGCGGCCCGGGGAGAACCAGTCCATCCACTCTGGGGACGAATGTCCGTTGCCGGCCGCCAGGACGTCCTCTGCATGCCCGATCAGATGCAGCGCGGTGCGCGTGTTGCCGCACCTGGTCTCGCATTCAGCCTCCACCGCATCGAGCCAGGCGAGGAATTCGGCTGATGCCGCGGCACGTCGAGCGTACGTGCGGGCCGCCGTCATCCGCTCCAAGGCGCCGTCACGATCCGCCAACCAGCCAGGAATGAAAGCCATGTGCGCGAGGATCGCCGAGCCAAGCAGTGAATCATCGGCCTCACCCGCGGCTTGCAGTGCCAGGAGGAGCGTAGCGTTGGCGGCACTCGGTTCACGAAGGTCGAAGAACTCAATCCGGCCTGCCAAGAGGTACGTCTCCCCCAGCGCGGCGGCGACCGTTCGACGCGTCGAGTCCGAGGTGTCCGGGAGCAAGGCGCAACCCAGCCTCGCGTGAGCGATGACGGCGGGGTGGAGTTGGGGCGGGGCGACAGACCAGTAGAGCCTTCGGTGGGACCGAGTGACTGCCTGAAAGTCGGTCCCAGCAGTCGAGGGCTGTGGTGCCGCGGCAGCTCGGGGCGGCAGGGATGCCACGCCGAAAGCCGCTGCTCCCCCTGCGACCACAGCACGCCGCGTTGGCTCCGCGTGCTGCACACCATCAGGGGCCCACGGAGGCGTGAAGCCAAGGGCCTCCATGCTCTGCCCCAGCAGGTGGACAAGCATCCGCTGGCAGTCCGGCTGTGGCCAGGGCGGAGTGTCTGACTCCCAGCGACGAACCTGTCGCACGCCGATCGACAGCCCTCGGAGGCCCATGTCCTCGGCATGCCGGGTCAGGGCGTCTGCCAGGTCTTGCTGCGAGTTGAACCCGGCGGCTACTCGAGCGGCCTTGAGTCGGACGTTGCCGCTGGGCCTGGACACGTGGACACCTCCTGCTGCGGTTCCTTCAACACTCCCACATCCGTCCTCTGTTCGGCACCCTTCCCTCGCCGGGCGTCAAGTACGCCCTCTTAGAGTCCTTTTAGTGGCCTTGATAAGTCCTCGATTGTGCCACCGAGTTGCTAGACGCTTAGCGCACGCTCGACCGAAGCTCAGTACTGGAGGTGGTCCGTTGGACACGCAAGAGGCCTTGGACGAAGCGGTGGGCGAATGGCTGGTCCGCGCTCACCCGTCACCGGAGCGGGCCCGGGCAGAGTGGGCGACTCAAGGCGTTGCGTTACTGCCTCTCGGTGTTCGGTTCGCTGCCGTACGCATGCCCGGAGAGGTAGTACACGCCGCTGTGGGCGCGCGTGAGCCCGACGAAGTGGCACCCGCACTTGGTGCGTCTCTGGGAGGCTCGATCATCTACGACCGTCGTGCCGTCGGCGAGACGTATTACGCACTGATCCAGGCGCACACCGGTCTGGCTTGGGCGTATGGAGACATCGTCGCGTGTCTAGGTGAGGGGACGTACCTCGGAGTGCCGCGACTAGACCAGCAACAGCCGCCGGGGACGTACTGGGTGATCCCACCCCGGTACGAGGGTGACCTATGCACGCCGCGGTCGATCATCACTCTCATTGAGACGGCTCGCACGCGTCATAACGCCGGGCGGTGATGGGTCGCCATGCTCGTGGAGAAGACGCTGAAGGAGGCTGAAGCGCGGCCGTCTTGGCACCAGGCAGAGGTGTACGCATCGTGAGCCACGGCGAGAAGGCTGGGCTTTTTACCGATAGTCCGCTCATGACCATTCGTGTCTCGCAGGACTCCGGCAAGACATGGGGACCTACCCGGGCTGTATTCGCCGCGGCTGGTCTACCGCCCCTGATCACTGCCGAGTGGCCGCCGTGTCAGTGCCGGAGGTGCGGCAGGCCCAATGAGGGTTCTGGGCACTGAGGGGCTCGCCTCTTCCTCCGTGGACTCCGCCCACTGGCCTGGCCCCGCGGCGGCCGTGCGCCTCCCGCGCCCCATGGCGACACCGCACCATTGCCTTGCGCCACTACTCCGGACGATTGATGCACCCCGCCAACGACGCGCCACGCCAGCAGCCCCTGGCCTCGAAGACAGGCGCCCTGCCCGCCGACCGCGACACCTCGGGAGCTCTCTCGCCCCGCCGATCGACGGAACGGCAGCGGATGACAGGTCGCCACAGTCGCCCCGAACCCCCTCACAAGGTCGGCGCGCCGCTGTCCGGTTTGGGGTATTTTCGCACTAGCCTCCATAACCGCAAGCGGTCGAACTGTCACCGACCGCATCCACACCACTCGCACCATGGAGATGACATGCACACGCTTCGCAAGACTGCCGTCCTGGTCGCAGCCCTCGGCAGTGTCGGGTTCCTGGCCTCCGGCACCGCCTACGCCGGCGGTGAGGGCGGCGGGGGCAGCAGCGTCCTGCAGAGCACGAACTGCAGGTCGCACGACCTCAACCTGGACATCCTCGGCGAGGTGGGCATCGCCAACGGCGTGCTGGGCAACGCGCTGAACGGTGAGGGCAACCCGGGCGCGCAGGACACCCACATCGGCTCGACGATGGGCTGCAGCAACAAGGCCTTTTAAGAGGTCGGTTCGCGTTCCTTGACTGCGGCAAGCGGGGGCAGGCCGGCCGTCCGGTGGGTCGGCCTGCCCGCCGCCGGTACGGGACATGCGCGGTGACTTAACCCGCGCACGGACACATCCCGGCGTGAACCCGCACGCGCATCCCCGGTGAACGACGGAGCACACCGAGAAGCCCCCGCAGCCGGTGGCTTCTCTGCTTGGTTCGAGGCGGGGCGGGGCGGGGCGGGGGGGGAGATGGCCGGCGACGCCCGGTCCTCGTGCGCGAACCGCGCTTACGCCGTCCGCGCCAGGTCCGCCCGGCCGAAGAGGAGGGCGTAACCCGGGGGGAGTTGGGCGAGGAGGTGGGTGGTCAGGGGGACGCCGACCCAGTCGGCCAGGACGCCGAGGACGGAGCTGACGTGCCAGCGGGCCGTCGCGGGCGTCGAGCCCTCGATGCGGGTGGCCACCGACTCCACGAACTCCCTCGCCGTCAGGGGGTGGGTCGCGGGGATCTGGGAGGCGATCAACCGGGCCGCCTCCAGGGGGAGGGACTGGGCGAGGGCGACGCGTTCGTCACCGGTCACGTGGCCGCCCAGGGCCGAGAGGACGGTGCGGGTCACGTGTTCCGCCTCCGCCTTCGTGGGGTACTGGCCCGCCTCGCGCACCTTCTCGGTCAGTTCGTCCCAGCGTGCGGTGTCGGCGTCACGTGAGAGGGCCGGCGGCGCGGGGATCGTCGTTCTCGGCTGCGGTGTCGTCACCGTCATCGTGGTGGCTCCTCTTCCAGGACGCTTCGGCAGTTCGCCGGCTCGGCCAATCGGCGGTGCGACCGTTCGACGTTCGGCAGATCGTCGGTTCTCCGGTTCTCCGGCTCGGCAGTGCGGCAGTCCGCCGCTTCCGGCACCGGAAGGCCGGTACCCCGTAATGCGAGGACCATGAGCGGGAGTTCGTGTCATGTGTGGCATGTGGTGGCATGCAGTGCGAAAGCCGTCTTGTGTGATGGGTGGGTTCGGCGCGCCACGCGCCCCGGAGCGCGGGCGGGGCCCGTGACCGGAGATCCGGGACGCGTGGCGACGACGGTGGCGCCGGCCGTGGCGCGCCCGCCGACGAACGGTGACGGGCGCCTACGGGCAGACACAGAGGTCACCTGACAGACGGTCAGCTGCCGATCTGCTTACGGTCCCCGGTGCCGCCCGTGATCTGGATGCGGCGCGGCTTGGCCTGTTCGGCCACCGGGATGCGCAGCGTCAGGACGCCGGCCTCGTACGACGCATCGATGCGTTCCGTGTCGAGGGTGTCGCCGAGGAAGAGCTGACGGGTGAAGGTTCCCTTGGGGCGCTCGGCGACGAGCACCTCCGCGTTCTCGGGGGCCGGGTTGCGGCGCTCGGCGCGGACGTTGAGGACGTTGCGCTCGACGTCCAGCTCGATCGTCTCCGGGTCGATGCCGGGCAGGTCGAAGTGGACGAGGAAGTCGTCTCCGGCGCGGTAGGCGTCCATCGGCATCGCGGCCGGGCGCGTGGCGTCTCCGAAGAGCTGTTGCGTCAGACGGTCGAATTCACGGAAGGGGTCCGTGCGCATGAGCATCACAGGTCACTCCTCTCTCCAGGGGCTGGGAGGCGATGCCCTACGGCTTCTTATATAGCTCTCCGCGGGAAACTTGACAAGCCGAGACTCAGGTTAGGGGAGCGCGTTCGGTTGCGCGTTAGCCTCAGGACCGGACGAACAGCAGGCAGGACAAGCGCAGACAGGGCACAGCGCGAAGAGGAGGCAGCATGGCCAGGGTTCCGAGTGCGGTCGTCGCCGCCACCGGGCTCGTCGGTGGGTACGGCGTGGCCCGTTGGACCAAGAAGCGGCAGCTGGGCGGGGCCGTGCTGGCCGTCGCCGGGGCCGCCGCGGCTCAGCAGTGGCGCGCGCAGGCCGGCGGGAAGGCCGCGGGCGCGCTGAGCGCCGCGTACATCGCCGCGTTCGCCGGGTCCCACCCGCTGGCGAAGAAGATCGGCGCCTGGCCGTCCGTGCTCGGTGTCGCCGGCGCCGTCGCCCTCGCCTCCTGGGCCGTCGCCGACCGCAAGGCCTGACGGCCCACCGACGGCACCTACAGCGCCCCCGCCCGGAACGACCGCCGGTACGCCTGCGGGCTCGTGCCCACCACCCTCCGGAAGCGTTCCCGGAACGCCGTGGGCGAGCCGAAGCCGCTCTGGGCGGCGATGCGCTCGACAGGGTGAGCCGTGGTTTCCAGCAGGTGCTGGGCCCGTCGTACCCGGGCCCGGTGCAGCCACTGCAGCGGGGTCGTGCCGGTCTGCTCGCGGAAGCGGCGGTTGAGGGTGCGGGTGCTCATGCCCGCCCGGGCCGCGATCTCGTCCACCGTCAGGTCACGGTCGCAGTGGTCCTCCAGCCAGTGCAGCAGCGGCTCCAGAGTGGCACCGGAAGGCGCGGGCGGCAGGTCGTGCACGATGAACTGGGCCTGCCCGCCCTCCCGTTCCAGCGGCATCACGGACATCCGGGCCGCGTGCGCGGCGACGGCCGAGCCGAAGTCCTTGCGGATCATGTGCAGGCACATGTCCAGGGCCGCCGCCGCGCCCGCCGAGGTCAGGAACTGACCGTTGTCCACGTACAGCACGTTCGGGTCGACCGTCACCTCCGGATGTCTCTCCTGCAGCCGGCCGGCCGCGTACCAGTGCGTCGTCGCGCGCATCCCGTCCAGCAGGCCCGTCGCCGCGAGGAGGAAGGCGCCGACGCAGATCGAGGCGATGCGGGTGCCCTTCGCCGCCGCCTCGCGCAACGCCTCCGCGACACCGGGCGGCAGTTGCTGGGGCGGCTCCGCCACACCCGGCAGGACGATCGTGTCCGCCTCGGCCAGCGCCCTAAGGCCGTACGGCGCCCGCACCGTGAAGGCGCCCGCGTTCACCTCCTCCCGCACCGAGCACACCCGCACCCGGTACGACGCCCGGCCGTCGGGCAGCCGCGCCCACCCGAAGGTGTCGATGGGGGCGGAGAGGTCGAACGGGACGACGCCTTCCAGCGCCAGTACGGCCACGGTGTGCATGGCGGGATCGTAGGCCCACGGCCGGGATCGTTGACCTGCGGCCGGGCGGGAACACCTGTGTGCGACCGGTTCCCGCCAACCACGTCCGACGGGGTTGGGCAGGGCCATAGGGCACCGGCGGCTGCTCGTCGCACTGGCGGGAATCCGTTGAATGTCGGCAGTCCCGCCACTTCTGCAAGATCCCTCCCCCGCCTACCGTCACCGCGTGAACAAGTTCCTCCTCGCCGTCCACGTCCTCGCCGCCATCGTCGCCGTGGGCCCCGTGACCGTCGCCGCCAGCATGTTCCCGCCCGCCGCGCGGCGAGCGCTCCGCGCCCCACAGGACGAGGGCGCCGCCGGGACGCTGCGGCTGCTGCACCGGATCTGCCGGGTGTACGCCCTCGTCGGCGTCGTCGTCCCCGTCTTCGGGTTCGCCACCGCGAGCGGGATGGGCGTGCTCGGCAGCGCCTGGCTGATCGTGTCCATCGGGCTGACGGCTCTCGCCGCCGCCGTCCTGGCCGCGCTGGTCCTTCCCGCCCAGAGCGCCCTCGTGGAAGGGCGGGAGGCGAATCCCGCGCGGCTCGCCATGTTCACCGGGATGTTCAACCTGCTGTGGGCGACCGTCACCGTCCTGATGATCGTGCGGCCGGGATCCACCACCGGCGCCTGACCCTCGCCGCCCTCACGGCTCGGCCGTCACGGCCTGCTCGGCGCCGGCGGAGCCGCAGGCCCCCGGCCCTCCTGGGTGCCCGGAGCGGGCCTGGCACCCCGTGTCGCCTCCCTGGCCCGGCTCGCCACCGCCGTCAGCGGGCGGGCGATGTCCTCCAGGGAGCGGCGTTCGGCCCGTACCGCGAGAGCCGCCGCGACCAGGCCCGCCGCGCACATCAGGGCCGCGCCGATGGAGAAGGCCAGCACCGTGTCGCCCACCTTGCCCGTGCCGGTCAGGTCGGCGAACAGCAGCGGGCCGCTGATGCCGCCGGCCGCCGTACCCAGCGCGTAGAAGAAGGCGATCGACATCGCTCGCGTCTCCATGGGGAAGATCTCGGAGACGGTGAGGTAGGCGCTGGAGGCGCCCGCCGAGGCGAAGAAGAGGACCGCGCACCAGCAGGCGGTCAGCGTGTCCGCGCTCAGCGAACCCCGGTCGAACAACCACGCGGTACCGAACAGCAGCAGGCCCGACAGCAGATACGTCGAGGAGATCATCACCCGGCGGCCCACCGTGTCGAAGAGGTGACCGAGCAGCAGCGGTCCGCAGAAGTTGCCGACCGCGATCACCGCGAAGTAGTAGCCGGTGTGGTCGGAGGGCACGTCGAAGAACTTGGTCAGGATGGCGCCGAAGCCGAAAGTGATCGCGTTGTACAAGAACGCCTGGCCGATGAAGAGGGAGAAGCCGAGCACGGCGCGCCGGCGGTACCGGCCGAAGACCGTGCGCGCGATCTCCAGGAACGTCACGCTCTTGCGCTGGTGGATCTCCAGCTCGCCCTCCGGCTCGGGCAGCCGTACGCCCTTCTCCCCCTCCACCCGGCGCTCGATGTCGGAGACGATCTCCTGCGCCTCCCGGTCCCTGCCGTGGATCAGCAGCCAGCGCGGACTCTCCGGGACATGGCGCCGTACCAGCAGGATGACCAGGGCCAGGACGGCGCCCAGGGCGAAGGTCAGGCGCCAGCCGACGTTCGCGGCCAGCAGGTTCGTGTTGAGCGCGACGATCGACAGCAGCGAGCCGCCCACCGCGCCCAGCCAGAAACTGCCGTTGATGATCAGATCGACCCGGCCGCGGTAGTGCGCCGGGATCAGCTCGTCGATCGCGGAGTTGATCGCCGCGTACTCGCCGCCGATACCGAAACCGGTGAGGAAGCGGAACAGGAAGAACCACCAGGCCTCCCACGACACCGCCGTCAACGCCGTCGCCGCCAGATACACCGCCAGGGTGATCATGAAGAGCTTCTTGCGGCCGAAACGGTCGGTCAGCCGGCCCCAGAACAGGGCACCCAGACAGGCACCGGCCACATACAGCGCGGCGGCGGTGCCGGTGATCTGCCCCGACGAGATCGCGAGGCCGCTGCCCGGTTCGGCCAGCCGGCTGGCGATGTTGCCGACGACGGTCACCTCCAGACCGTCCAGGATCCATACGGTCCCCAGGCCGACCACGATCGTCCAGTGCCAGCGGGACCAGGGCAGACGGTCCAGCCGGGCGGGGATGTCGGTGGTGATGGTCCGGCCGGTCCGCGGGGACGGCACCGGTGTCTCGGCTGCGCTCATGGGCTCCCTCCACGTCGAAGGACGCCCCCCGGCACCCAGCGGGGGGACTGCTGTCGGGTGCCCCCGACCCGCGGAAACACGCGGAAGAGCCGGGAACGCTCGAAACGGCTCAGGCGCCGAGCGTCCGTGTCACCGCATAGATCAGCAGTCCCGCCAGCGAGCCCACGACCGTGCCGTTGATCCGGATGAACTGCAGGTCGCGGCCGATGTGCGCCTCGATCTTCCGGGTGGTGTGCTCGGCGTCCCAGCTCGCCACGGTGTCCGTGATCAGCGAGGTGATCTCCTTGCGGTACGTCGTCACGACGTGCACCGCCGCGCCCTCGACCCAGCTGTCGACCTTCTCCTGCACGTTCGGCTCGGTCGCCATCCGCCGGCCGAGCGACAGCAGCGCGGCCCGGACCCGCGTCCGCAGCTCGCTGCGCTCGTCCTCGGCCGCCGCCACGACCATCGACCGTACGGCCGTCCAGGCGGACGCGATCAGATCCTGCACCTCGCTCCGGCCCAGCACCTCCCCCTTGAGCCGCTCCACCCGCGCCCGGGTGTCCGTGTCGGACTGCAGGTCGGAGGCGAAGTCGGTGAGGAACCGGTCCAGCGCGCCACGCGCCGGGTGAGAGGGCATGTCACGCATCTCGGTGACGAAGCGCAGCAGCTCCTTGTAGACCCGCTCGCCGACCTTCCGGTCCACGAACCGCGGGGTCCAGCCGGGCGCGCCGCCCTCCACCGCGACCATCACGTCGTCCCGGTGCAGCACCAGCCAGTCGTGCGCACGTGCCACCACCAGATCCACCGCACGCCGGTGCCCGCCATCGGCCACGACGCCCTCCAGCATCTTGCCGACCGCCGGCGCGATCTCCTTGGTGTTCGCCCGCCGGGTGATCGCCTCGCTCACCACCGCCTGCACATCCGCGTCCCGCAGCACCGTCAGCGCACCGCGCAGCGCGGTGGCCAGCTCCGCCGTCACCCGGTCCGCGTGCCCCGGCTCGGCCAGCCACGCCCCCAGCCGGCTGCCGATCCCGACCGCGCGCAGCCGCTGCCGTACGACGTCCTCGGACAGGAAGTTCTCACCGACGAACTCCCCGAGCGACACACCCAGCTGGTCCTTCTTGGTCGGGATGATCGCGGTGTGCGGGATCGGCAGCCCCAGCGGGTGCCGGAACAGCGCGGTGACGGCGAACCAGTCGGCCAGCGCGCCCACCATGCCTGCCTCGGCGGCCGCGGCGACATAGCCCGCCCAGTTTCCGGCCCCCTCGTGCGAGGCGAGCTTCGCCAGGACGTACACCACCGCCACGAACAGCAGCATGGCCGTCGCCGTCAGCTTCATCCGCCGCACTCCGCGCCGGCGCTCCTCGTCGGCCGGCGTGAAGGCGGTCATCGTTCGGTACGACACGCCCCGTCCCGGCGCTGTTCCGGTCTCCGTAGGTCCCATCAGCTCCACCCGTTCAGCTCCGCCCGGTGATCCCGCACACAATTGTCCCTTCCTGACCGACTCCCGGAACGGAACAAGAGTTCCCGGCGTCTATCTCCCCGGGGGGTTTTGGGCAGGGCCCTGACAGCCCTCCCCCACCCATGACGCATCATGGGCGCACCAAGATCGGAGCCCGGGCTCCCATCCTCGAGGAGAACAACACAAGCGTGACCAGACGTCGTGGTTATGCGGTACTGAGTGCGCTCGTCGCACTGGTCCTGGCCGTGTCCGCCGCCATCTACCTCACCACGGTGTCCGGCGACGGCACCCCGCACGGCGCCCTCACCGACGACCGCCCCCACCACGGCGCCTCCGTCGCCCCCGCCTCCACCGGCACCTGGGTCGGCGCCTGGTCCGCCTCCCCCGTGGGCGGCGAACCCGGCACCGGGACGGAAGGCCTCACGGGCCGCTCGGTGCGCAACGTCGTCCACACCGGCCCCGGCGGCACCAGCGCCCGGATCACGCTGTCCAACCTCTACGGCCAGACCCCGCTGACCATCACCCACGCCTCGATCGCGCTCTCCGCGGGCGACGGCACCGCGGCGGCCGACCCGGACTCCATGCGCCGGCTCACCTTCGACGGCTCCACCACCGTGGTCATACCGGCCGGCGAACAGATCGTCAGCGACGCCGTGCACCTCGCCCTCCCGCACGACAGCGACGTCCTGGTCACCACCTACTCCCCCACCCCGTCCGGCCCGGTCACCTACCACCCGCACGCCCGGCAGATCTCCTACGTCGCGGCCGGCGACCGCACCGAGGACGCCACCGGCACCCCCTACACCCAACAGACGCCCTACTGGCGGTACTTGACGAGTCTGGACGTCCTCAGCAACGAGGCCGACGGCACCGTCGCCGTCTTCGGCGACTCCATCACCGACGGCATCACCTCCACCACGGGCGCCAACCACCGCTGGCCCGACATCCTCGCGCGCCGCCTGCGCACCGCGATCGAGGGCGGCCAGCACCTGCCGCGCTACAGCGTCGTCAACGAGGGCATCAGCGGCAACCAGGTCCTCGCCGACGGACTCGGCCGGCCCGCCGAGAACCAGAGCGGCCTCGGCCGCTTCGGCCGCGACGCGCTCTCCCACCCGAACCTCAAGGTCGTCGTCATCGACCTCGGCATCAACGACATCCTGCGCAACCCGGGACTCGCCGACCCCAACAGGATCACCGCCGGCCTGCGCACCCTGGTCCGCGAGGCACACGCCCGCGGCCTGAAGGTCGTCGGCGCCACGCTGACGCCCTTCCGGGGCCACCGCGGCTGGACCCCGGCCCGCGAGGCGGTACGGCAGCAGATCAACGCCCGGATCCGCGCCGAGCGGGTCTACGACGCCGTCGTGGACTTCGACAAGGCCCTGCGCGACCCCTACGACCCGCGCCGGCTGCTCCCCGACTACGACTCCGGCGACCACCTGCACCCCAGCGACCTGGGCTTCAGCCGGATGGCCCAGGTCTTCGACCTGAGCGCGCTCAGGGGCGCGGGGCAGGCGGAGCTGTAGCGGGGCGGGCGGACCGCCGATCCGGGGGCGGGGAATACTGGCGGGCATGACCCGCTTGATCCTCGCCACCCGCAATACCGGAAAGATCACCGAGCTGAGGGCGATCCTCGCCGAGGCCGGACTCAGCCACGAACTCGTCGGCGCGGACGCCTTTCCGGAGATCCCCGACGTCAAGGAGACCGGCGTCACCTTCGCCGAGAACGCCCTGCTCAAGGCCCACGCCCTCGCCCAGGCCACCGGCCTGCCGGCCGTCGCCGACGACTCCGGCCTCTGCGTCGACGTCCTGAACGGCGCCCCCGGCATCTTCTCCGCCCGCTGGGCCGGACGCCACGGCGACGACAAGGCCAACCTCGACCTCCTCCTCGCCCAGCTCTCCGACATCACGGAGGAGCACCGGGGCGCCCACTTCGCCTGCGCGGCGGCGCTCGCACTGCCGGACGGCAGGGAACGGGTGGTCGAGGGGCAGCTGCGAGGCACCCTGCGGCACGCCCCGGCGGGCACCAACGGCTTCGGCTACGACCCGATCCTCCAGCCGGAGGGCGAGACGCGGACGTGCGCCGAGCTCAGCCCGGAGGAGAAGAACGCGATCAGCCATCGGGGGGTGGCGTTCCGGGCGCTGGTGCCGGTGGTGCGGGAGCTGCTCGGCTGAACTCTCGTGCGGCCGGAGGGACTCGAACCCTCACGGGAGTTACCCCACTGGGACCTAAACCCAGCGTGACTGCCAATTCCACCACGGCCGCGTGGTACTGCCCGGCCATGCTAGCGGCCGGGCAGCGGGGCCCGACGGTCAGATACCCAGATCCTTGATGATCTTTGCCACGTGGCCGGTCGCGCGGACGTTGTAGAGGGCTCGTTCGACCTTGCCCTCCTCGTCGACGACGATCGTGGAGCGGATGACGCCCATGTAGGTCTTGCCGTAGTTCTTCTTCTCGCCGTAGGCGCCGTAGGCCTCGGTGACCTTCTTGTCCGGGTCGGCGAGCAGGGTGACCTTCAGGGACTCCTTCTCGCGGAACTTCGCCAGCTTCTCCGGGGCGTCCGGGGAGATGCCGATGACGTCGTAGCCGGCGCCCGCCAGGAGCTCCAGGTTGTCCGTGAAGTCGCAGGCCTGCTTGGTGCAGCCTGGGGTCAGGGCGGCCGGGTAGAAGTAGACGATGACCTTGCGGCCTTTGTGGGCGGAAAGGGACACCTCGGTGCCGTCGGCATCCGGGAGGGTGAAGGCGGGGGCCACGTCCCCCGGCTGGAGTCGCTCGCTCATCGGGCCAGCGTAACCGGGGGGCCTTGCGGTGCACCGCGAGGAGAAGCTGACAGACTGTCCGGAACAGCATCAGGAGATTTCGGAGGCCGTACGGTGGCGGAGACGTCGGACACGAGAACCCCGGCGCAGATCGAGGCGGACATCAAGCGCCGCCGCGAGGTGCTGGCCGAGACGCTCGACGAGATCGGGGTGCGGGTGCACCCGCAGACGATCATCGGGGATGCGAAGGCCAAGGTCGTCGCCAATCTCGATCACACGGTCGGCCGGGCGTACGTCCAGGTCAACCGGGTGGTGAGTGAGGTGCGGGCCCAGTTCGTCGACGAGGAGGGCCGGCCCCGGATGGAGCGGGTCGTGCCCGTGGCGCTGCTCGCCGTGGGTGTCGTCGGGCTGCTCGCCGTGGGCAGGAAGCGGCGCAAGGGCTGACCCGGGCGGGGACGAGCACGGCGAAGGCAGGTAGGTTCGAGACGTGAGCGCCAACAGAAACGAGCACAGCACCCCCCGGCACGACAAGCTTCCCATCCGGATGCTGCACGACCGGGTTCTGGTCAAGCAGGAGACGGGCGAGGGCGAGCGGCGGTCCGGCGGCGGCATTCTGATTCCGGCCACCGCTGCGGTCGGACGGCGGCTGGCCTGGGCCGAGGTCGTCGCGGTCGGGCAGAACGTACGGACCGTGGAACCGGGTGACCGGGTTCTGTTCGATCCGGAGGACCGGGCCGAGGTCGAGGTGCGGGGCGTGGCCTACGTGCTCATGCGCGAGCGGGATCTGCACGCCGTCGCCGCGGACCGCTTCGAGGGGTCGGAGGACTCCACCGGCCTGTACCTGTGATGCGCCGCTGATCCGACTCAGCGCCCGGAAAAGGGCTGGTGACCGTCGTCACCAGCCCTTTTCCGTGTCTTTGCTAGGTTCGGGAGGGCCAGCCCGACGAGACGCGCCGTACCGGGATCCCCGACCCTCAGGCAAAGACGACGCACCCCCGTTCAGAGATGTCTTCCGGAGGTGTTCGTCGTGGCCTGGGTCCTGCTTGTCGTCGCCGGTCTGCTCGAGGTGGGCTGGTCGATCGGGATGAAGTACAGCGAGGGCTTCAGCCGGCTGGTTCCCAGTCTGTTCACCGGGGCCGGGATCGTCGCCAGCATGGTGCTGCTGTCGTATGCCGCCAAGTCGCTGCCCATCGGCACGGCGTACGGCGTGTGGGTGGGCATCGGGGCGGCCGGGGCGGCGGTGCTCGGCATGGTGGTGCTGGGTGAGCCGGTCACCGCCGCCCGGATCTTCTTCGTGTGCCTGCTGCTGGTCGCCGTGGTGGGGCTGAAGGCGACCAGCGGTCACTGAGGAGTCATGGGGGCGTCACTGGGCCGTCAGGCGCCGGGGTCGCCTCCTTGGGCGCCGGCGGCCGTGCCGACGGTGACTCCTCCGCCGTCGGTCCCGCCGCCGGTGGCTGTGCCGCCCCCGTCGGTGCCGCCGCCGTTGGTGCCGCCGCCCGTGGGATCTCCGCCGCCGTTCACGCCTCCGCCCGTGGCGTCACCACCGGTGGTGTTCGTGTTGCCGCCGGTCGCGTCGCCGCCGGTGGTGTTCGTGTCGCCGCCGGTGGTCGGGCCGCCGTTCGTCGGGGTGCCGGTGGTGCCGCCGACGGTCGGGCTGGTGGTCGCACCGCCGTTCGTCGGGGTGCCGGTGGTGCCGCCGTTGTTCTGTTCACCGGTCGTGCCCGGCTGGGCCGAGCCGGTGGCGCTGGGCGGCTGCGGCTGGTCGGCTCCCTGCTGCAGCTGCAGGTCGAAGTCCGAGGACGGCGTGCCCTGCAGAGCGTCGTGCGTGTACTGGGCCCAGATCTGGGTCGGCGGGCCGCCGCCGTTGATGCGGGCCTGGCCGAGGGCGCCGTACAGCGGCATGTGCTTGGCCGTCACCGGGTCCTGGCCCATCACGGAGACCACCGTGGCCAGGTCGGGGGTGTAACCGGCGAACCAGGCGGCCGTGTCGTTCTCGGCGGTACCGGTCTTGCCGGCCGCCGGACGGCCCGCGTTCTGCGCGGCGGTGGCGGTGCCGTTGTCGACCACGCTCCGCAGGATCGAGGTGGTGGTGTCGGCGGCCTCGCGGCTGACGGCCTGCTTGACCTCCTGGTCGGGCAGCCTGACGTCCTCGGAGTTGTCCTTGGTGATCTTGTCGATCAGGGTGTAGGCGCCGTGCTTGCCGTGGTTGGCGAGCGTCGCGTAGGACTCCGCCATGTCCAGGACGCTGGCGGTGGCGGTGCCGAGGGCGATGGACGGGTACGGCTGGAGGTCCGGGGTGTCGGAGGGGACGCCGAGGTCGATCGCGGTCTGCTTGACCTTGGAGGGGCCGACGTCGACCGCCATCTGCGCGTAGACGGCGTTGACGGACAGGTCCGTCGCCTTGGTGACGGTGATCTGGCCGTACGACTTCTGGTCCTCGTTCTGCGGGGCGTAGGCGCCGCCGCTCCAGCCCTGTACGGGGCGCTCGTTGGTGCCGTCGTACACGGTGTTCGGGGTGATGGTGCGGCCGTCCTGGGTGGACGAGCCGTTCTGCACCGCCGAGGTGAAGACGAAGGGCTTGAAGGTGGAGCCGACCTGGAAGTCGCCGCGGGTCGCGCCGTTGGTGTACTGCTTCACGTAGTCGATGCCGCCGTACATGGCGACGACCTTGCCGGTCTTCGGGTCGACGGAGGCGCCGCCCGCGCGGACGTAGCGGTCGGCCTTGTTGTTCTTCTTGTCCAGCTTGGAGATCAGCTGGTCGTTCACGGCCTTGACGAAGGCGTCCTGCCTGTTCTTCTGGATGGTGGTGGTGATCCGGTAGCCACCGGCCGTGAGCTGGTCGTCGGTGAGGATGTTGTTGGTGGTCAGGTAGTGCTTGACCGCCTCCACGAGGTAGCCGCGCTGGCCGGACAGGCCGGTGGAGACCGTCTGTTCCTTCGGCATGGGGAACTTCATGCCGGCGCGGCTGGACGGGCTGAGCCAGCCCTTCTTGACCATGCCGTCCAGGACGTAGTTCCAGCGGGCGACGGCCGCGGCCTTGTTCTCGGGGTGGGCCACGACGTCGTACTCGCTGGGCGCGTTGACGAGGGCGGCGAGGTAGGCGGCGCGGGCCGGGTCGAGGTCCTTGGCGTCGACGCCGTAGTAGGCCTGGGCCGCGGACTGGATGCCGTAGGCGTTGCGGCCGAAGTAGCTGGTGTTGAGGTAGCCCTCGAGGATCTCGTCTTTGGTCTTGTTGCGGTCCAGCTTGATCGAGATGAAGAACTCCTTGGCCTTGCGGGTGACCGTCTGCTCCTGGCCCAGGTAGTAGTTCTTCACGTACTGCTGGGTGATCGTCGAGCCGGACTGCTTGCCCTTGCCGGTCGCGGTGTTCCAGGCGGCGCGGAGCATCGCGGCGGGGTCGACGGCCGACTCACTGTAGAAGTCGCGGTCCTCGGCGGCCAGTACGGCGTGCTGCGCGTCCTTGGAGACCTGGGCGAGGCTGACGTTCTCCCGGTTGATCTGGCCGTCGCGGGCGATCTGGGAGCCGTCGGCGTAGAGGTAGACGTTGGCCTGCTTGGTGGCCAAGGCGTTGGCCGGGGGGATCTTCACCAGCGAGTAGCCGAGGAAGAAGAGGCCGATGAGCAGAAGCACGCCGACGATGAAGGTGCCGAGCAGCATGCGCCAGGTGGGGACGATCCGCCGCCACCCGGTGCGCTTGGGCCGCTTGGTCTTCTTCCCGTTGCCTTCGCCTCCGGCGGGCTGAGGGCCGCCGGGGGTGTCCGCGAGGAGGCCGGTGTCCTTCTCGGAGGGGGATGCGGTGGTGGGGCCGGTGGCGGAGCGGGCGTTCGTGCCGGTGCCGGTGGTGCCGGTGCCGGTGGTGCCGGTGCCGGTCCGGGGGCCGCCGCCGGGGCCGCGGGTGGCTGCTCCGGCCGCGCCGAGCGCGGCTGCGGCGCCGGCGGGGCCGGCCTGGGACGCCTGGCCTGCGGCGCTCGCGGCACCGGCGGCGGCGCCGACCGCTGCGGCCGCTCCGGCCGCCTGGGTGGCGCGGTTCGCCCCGCCGCCGGGGCGTGCGGGCCCGGGGACGGAGCCGGGAGCGGTGGTACGAGAGGTTCGGCCGGCGGCGTTCGATCCGGTCACCGGGGATGTACCGCCGGTGGCGTCGGGCCCGGCGGGCTCGCCGGGCTCGGCCGGTCGGGATGCGTTGACCCGCCGGAGGACCTGGGTGGTCTCCGGTGCCCCCGTCCCACCGGCGTCGCCGGCCGACGTGCCGGACCGGTCCTCCTGGGACGCCCGGGGCGGCGTGACCCGCCGGAGCACCTGCGTGCTCTCGGCCGACTGCGCCTGCTCGGAGCCGCCCCGGGCCCCCGGCACCTGCGCCTTCCCGGACCCGTCATGCCGCCGGCCGGCCGGATCGGCCTCCTGGGACGCCGGCGCACCGCGGGAAGCCGAGCCCGCAGCGGAGCGCGAGGCTCCATCGGAGGGTGAGCCCCCGCCAGCCACGGAAGCCTCACCGTCGCCCCTGCCCCCACCGGACGCCCCAGCGGGCCGAGAGGCCTCAGCGGACGCACGGCCCCCACGTGCCGCTGAAGCATCACCCTCAGCACCGCCCGAAACGGAGGTCCCGTCAGCCACGGAACCCCCACCGGAGCCGCCTGCCCCAGCGGACCCCGAACCCTCAGCAGAGCCCGAGCCCCCAGCGGAGCCCGAGCCCCCAGCAGAGCCCGAGGCCCCAGCGGAGCGAGAAGCCCCAGACGCCGGCCCACCGCCGGAAGCCGAGCCCGCAGCGGAGCGAGAAGCCCCTCCGGACGCCGACCCCGCAGCAGAGCCCGAGGCCCCACCGGACGCCGACCCCCCAGCGGAGCGCGAGGCTCCATCGGAGGGTGAGCCCCCGCCAGCCACGGAAGCCTCACCGGCGCCCCTGCCCCCACCGGACGCCGGCCCCGCAGAGGCCGTCGGCCGACCGGTGCCGGCACCCGTCGGAGCCGCGCCGGAAGCCGCGCCCCCGCCGGCCGCCGAAGTCCTCTGCCGCTCGCTGCGGCCACCCTGGGCCGCCTGGCGGGCCCGGGCCATGGACACCGTCCGGTCCACGGTCGCCCGCTCTGCCGAGGTGGACCGCTCCGCCGAAGCCGGCCGCGCCGCCGGGGTCGCCGGGTTCTCGGACGACGCACGGTCACCCGTTCGGCCCAGCTCGGCCGAACGGGTCTCACCGCCGTCCTTGCCCGGGGTGCCGGACCCCTCGGAGCCGGCCGGCCGGCCGGTGTCCTCGGGCTGTGTCGGCTTGCCGGTCCCCGTGACCGTGGCGGGCGGCGTCTCCTCGCGGCCCCCGGGATCACCGGGCCCTTCAGCCGGCAGCGGCTCTCTCGGCGGCTCGCCTTCGTTCGGCTGCTGCGGCTGCGGCTCGTCGCTCATGTCGTGCACGGACTCCTGTTTCGCGTCGTACGTTCCCGTACGCCTCGTACGCTTCTGCGCCCCCAGTTTGAAGACTCTCGCACCTGGCGTTCCGTTCCCGGCTTCCGGCACTCTTCCGGCACGGATAATCCGTGGCCGGCCGCCGGGCTCCGGGACTAGGCTCCTGCGCTTCGGTGTCGAGCGGTCCCGGGAGGTTGACTGGCGTGGGCGCGGGACGGTTGTACGTGGCCGTCGCGGTGGGGGGATTCAGACGGTACGCGACGTATCGGGCCGCCACTGCGGCAGGGGTGTTCACGAACACGGCCTTCGGGCTGATCCTCGTCTACACGTATCGCGCGCTGTGGGACGAGCGGCCGCACCTCGGGGGCTGGGACCAGGCGCAGGTCGTGACGTACGTGTGGCTGGGCCAGGCGTTCCTGGCGACGCTCGCGATCGGCGGCGGGGGCGTCGAGAACGAGTTGATGGAACGCATCCGTACGGGGGACGTGGCGACCGACCTGTACCGGCCGGCCGATCTGCAGCTGTGGTGGCTGGCGACGGACCTGGGCCGGGCGTTCTTCCAGCTGCTGGGGCGGGGGCTGATCCCCTTCGCCTTCGGGGCTCTGTGCTTTCCGGCGTACTTGCCGACGGACGCCGGCACCTGGGTCGCCTTCTTCGTCGCCGTGCTGCTCGCGATGCTCGTCGGCTTCGGGATCCGGTATCTGGTGGCGCTCAGCACGTTCTGGTTCCTGGACGGCACGGGTGTGACGCAGATGTCGTGGCTGGTCGGCTACTTCTGCTCGGGCATGCTGCTGCCGCTGAACATCTTCCCGGGGACGCTCGGCGAGGTCGTACGGGCCCTGCCCTGGTCCTCGCTGCTCCAGGCGCCGGCCCAGATCCTGCTGGGCCACGGTGATCCGCTGGGCACGTACGTGTTCCAGGGGGCCTGGGCGGTGGTGCTGCTGGGCGCCGGGCGGCTGATGCAGTCGGCGGCGACGCGGCGGGTGGTGGTCCAGGGTGGGTGAGGCGGGCACCGGCCGGGTGCGGGAGGGCGTACGAACGTATCTGATGATCGCCGGGATGTGGGTGCGGTCCACGATGGCCTATCGCGCCTCGTTCGCGATGACCACGTTCGGCAGCTTCGCGACGACCTTCTTCGACTTCGTGGCGATCATGCTGATGTTCTCCCGGGTGGACGCCCTGGGCGGCTGGTCGTTGCCCGAGGTGGCCTTCCTCTACGGCCTGTCCGGTACGGCCTTCGGCCTTGCCGACCTGGTGATCGGGTCGATGGAGCGGCTGGGGCGCCGGGTGCGCGACGGCACGCTGGACACGCTGCTGGTGCGTCCGGCGCCGGTGCTGGCGCAGATGGCGGCCGACCGGTTCGCGCTCCGGCGGCTGGGCCGGGTGACGCAGGGGCTGCTGGTGCTGGGATGGGCGGTCGTCCGGCTCGACATCGGCTGGACGCCGCTGAAGCTGCTGCTGATGCCGGTGATCGTGGTAAGCGGCTGCGCAATCTTCTGTGCGGTGTTCGTGGCGGGGGCCGCCTTCCAGTTCCTGGTGCAGGACGCCTCCGAGGTGCAGAACGCCTTCACCTACGGCGGCACGGCGCTGCTGCAGTACCCGCCGACGGTCTTCGCGAAGGACCTGGTGCGCGGGGTGACGTTCGTGCTGCCGCTGGCCTTCGTCAACTGGCTGCCCGCGACGTACGTGCTGGGGCGGCCGTATCCGCTGGGGCTGCCGCGGTGGACGGCGTTCGCCTCGCCGCTGGTGGCGGTGGGGTGCTGTGCGCTGGCGGGGCTGGCCTGGCGGGCGGGACTTCGTTCGTACCGGAGCACAGGGAGTTAGCGTGACTGATGTGATCGCGGACTTCGACGCCGGCTTCATCACACTGGAGCGGGTCGAGAAGGTCTTCGAGGTACGCAGGAAGACCGGGTTCCTGAAGCGGGAGCGGCGCGAGGTGCGGGCGGTGGACTCGCTCTCGTTCACCGTGGCGCGCGGGGAGATGGTCGGGTACATCGGGCCGAACGGCGCCGGGAAGTCGACCACGATCAAGATGCTGACCGGCATCCTGACGCCGAGCGCGGGCCGGCTGCGGGTGGCGGGCATCGACCCGTCGCGCGAGCGCAGGCGGCTGGCGCACCGGATCGGAGTGGTGTTCGGGCAGCGCACGACCCTGTGGTGGGACCTGCCGCTGATCGACTCCTACCGGCTGGCGCACCGCATGTACCGGATCCCGGAGGGCCGTTACCGCGAGAACCTGGACCGGATGGTGGAACTCCTGGATCTGGCCGCCCTGCTGGACGTGCCGGTACGGCAGCTCTCGCTGGGGCAGCGCATGCGCGGGGACATCGCGGCGGCCCTGCTGCACGACCCGGAGGTGCTGTACCTGGACGAGCCGACGATCGGCCTGGACGTCGTGTCGAAGGCGAAGGTGCGTGGATTCCTGCGGGAGTTGAACGCCGAGCGCCGCACGACGGTGCTGCTGACCACGCACGATCTGCAGGACATCGAGCAGTTGTGCTCGCGGGTGATGGTGATCGACCACGGCCGGCTGATGTACGACGGCCCGCTGGCGGGGCTGCACGAGGCCGGGGAGAGCGAACGCACCCTGGTGGTGGACCTGGAACGCGAACTCCCGCCGGTCCGGGTGCCGTCGGCGCGGGTGGTGCGGGTGGAGGGGCCGCGCCAGTGGCTGGCGTTCCCGGCGGGTCAGTCGGCGGCGCCGCTCGTCGCGCGTCTCGCGGCGGAGTACCCGCTGGTGGACCTGTCGGTGCGGGAGCCGGACATCGAGGCCGTCATCGCGAAGATGTACGCGGAGAAGGCGGTCTCGTAGGCTTCTGCCATGACCGACGACGCAAGTCCGGAGCTCCGGGCGTCCGACGCCGACCGTGAACGGGTCGCCGAGGTCCTGCGGGACGCTCTGGCCGAGGGCCGGCTCGACATGGAGGAGTTCGAGGAGCGGCTGGAGGCGCTGTACAAGGCGCGCACGTACGGCGAGCTGGCACCGCTGACCCGCGACCTGCCGACGGCCGGTACCGCGGCGTCGCCCGCTGCCGTGTCCTTCACCAAGGAGCCCGCACCGGGCGGGAGTTGGGCCGGCCGGATCGTCGGCGGCCAGGGGTCCTCGACGGGCGCGGTCGCCATCATGTCGGGGTTCCAGCGCAAGGGGCACTGGACCGTGCCGAAGCAGTTCAACTGCTTCGCCTTCTGGGGCGGCGGCGAGATCGACCTGCGGGAGGCCGACTTCGCGGATCGCGAGGTCGAGATCAACTGCGTGGCGATCATGGGCGGTGTGCAGGTCATCGTGCCGCCCGGCGTCGAGGTCGTCGTCCGTGGCATCGGCATCATGGGCGGCTTCGACCATCCCAGGGACGACGGGTCGCCCGAGCCGGGTGCTCCGCGCGTGATCATCGGCGGGGTCGCCTTCTGGGGCGGGGTCGACGTGACGCGCAAGGTCACCCGCGCCGAGCAGCAGCGGCTGACGGAGCGGCGCCGCCAGGAGAAGCTCGAGCGCAGGGAGCAGCGGCACGAGCTGCTGCGCGAGCGGCGCGAGGAACGGCGCGACGAGCGGGAGCGGCGGCGGTACGACGGGTCCTGAGCGCCGGGTGCTCCGCGGCGCGGCGGTCAGCGGGTGCAGGCCTTGGTCAGCTCGCCCGCCGCGTTCCCGACCGGTGTGAGGTCCGGGTCCCTGTCGCCGTTCTGCACGGACGTACGGACGTTCCCCACGGCCTTGGCGAGGTCGTCGACCGCCTTGCCGACGTCGACGTTGTGGCGCTGGTCGCCGATCTTCTCGAGGTCCTTCTCGATGGGGTCGAAGTAGGTGCCGGCCTTGGACGGGTCGAGCGCGGCGTCCCGTGCGGCGCTCTGGAGGTTGCCGACGTCGTCGGCGACGGCGTTGGCGGTCCGCGCGCAGTCCAGCGCCCTGTGCGCGGCGTCGCAGCCGGTGGTGAGGGCGACGGTGAGCGCGACGGCCGCCGCGGCGGTGACAGCGGTGACGAAACCTCGGCGTAAGTGTCGGCTGGGTGTCATGGCGATGTCCGCTCCTTGGGTGGGGCCGGTGGGTGCTGCCTGTCGGTGCGGCGTGCTGATGCTGCCTGCGGGTACGGCCTGGCGGTGCGGCGTGCTGATGCTGCCTGCGGGTACGGCCTGTCAGTGCGGCGTGCGGATGCTGCCTGGGCGGTGCCGGTGGGTCGGGCGTGCGGTGGTGATCGTGGCGCCGGAGCCATGATGGTGCCCGGCCCTCCCGGGCGCCATCCCCCCTCGACGCCTGCCCGGCCGGGCCCCGTCGGAGGTGGTGGGCCTACTTCGTACACACCTTGGTCAGTTCGCCGGCCGCGTCGGTGACGGGGCTGACGTCCGGGGTGCGGTCGCCGTTCCTGATCGCCGTGCGGACGTGGTCCACGGCCCTGCCGAGGTGGTCGACGGCCTTGTTGACGTCGGTGTTGTCGGTCTTGTCGCCGATCTTCCGCAGGTTCTTCCGGATGCTGTCGAGGGCGGAGTCGGCCCGGGCCGGGTCGTCCGCGGCGTTCTCCACGGCCTGCTGCAGGTCGGTGACGCTGTCGGCGATGGAGTCGGCGGTCTGTACGCAGTCCAGGGCCTTGCCGACGGTGCCGCAGCCGCTGACGAGTCCGGCGGCGAGCGCCGCGGTCGCTACGACCACGGTGAGACGGCCTCGGCGTCGGCTGGCGGCCATGGTGGTCTTCCTCCCCTGGTACGACTGGCCGAGCGCACGGCGGTGGCCGTGCGCCCGTACCGGTAGGACGCCGGGAGGGGGGCGGGGGTTGCGTCGGTGCACCCACCGCCCTTGAGGCTGCCTTTACTCGGCGGGGGTCGCCTCGAGGGCGGCGCGCTGGAGGGCGGTCAGGTCGGCGCAGCCGGTGACGGCGAGGTCGAGCAGCGCGTTCAGCTCCTCGCGGGCGAAGGGTTCGGCCTCGGCGGTGCCCTGGACCTCGACGAAGCGGCCGTCGCCGGTGCAGACGACGTTCATGTCGGTCTCGGCGCGCACGTCCTCCTCGTAGCAGAGGTCGAGCAGCGGCACGCCGCCGACGATGCCGACCGAGACGGCGCTCACGGTTCCCGTCAGCGGCTGCCGGCCGGCCTTGATCAGCTTCTTGCCCTGGGCCCAGGCGACGGCGTCGGCGAGGGCGACGTACGCGCCGGTGATCGCCGCGGTGCGGGTGCCGCCGTCGGCCTGGAGGACGTCGCAGTCGAGGACGATGGTGTTCTCGCCGAGTGCCTTGTAGTCGATGACGGCACGCAGGGAGCGGCCGATGAGCCGGGAGATCTCGTGCGTACGGCCGCCGATCTTGCCCTTGACGGACTCCCGGTCGCCGCGGGTGTTGGTGGCGCGGGGCAGCATGGCGTACTCGGCGGTGACCCACCCCTCGCCGCTGCCCTTGCGCCAGCGCGGGACGCCCTCGGTCACGGAGGCGGTGCAGAACACCTTGGTGTCGCCGAAGGAGACGAGGACGGAGCCTTCGGCGTGCTTGCTCCAGCCGCGTTCGATGGTGACCGGGCGGAGCTGTTGGGGAGTACGGCCGTCGATGCGAGACATGCCGATGAGCCTAGCCGTACATACGGAAGGGGCTCGTCCCGAGTCGGGGAGCCCCTTGCCGGTGAGCCCGTCGGCTCACATCATGTCTTCGATCTCCGCGGCGATCGGGTCGGCGTCGGTGCCGATGACGACCTGGACGGCGGTGCCCATCTTCACGACGCCGTGGGCGCCGGCGGCCTTCAGGGCGGCGTCGTCGACCAGCGAGGGGTCGGACACCTCGGTGCGCAGCCGGGTGATGCAGCCCTCGATCTCCTCGATGTTGTCGATGCCGCCGAGGCCGGCGACGATCTTCTCAGCCTTGCTGGCCATGTTCCTTCTCCCTGATCCGAACCGCTTTGTCGCAGTAACCCACAGTTGGCCCATCTTCGCGAGCGGTCGTGCCGTGGGTGCCCAATGATGGCGATCACGACAGCGGAACCGTCCGTCGACTGGTCTACACCACCCGCAGGACGGTCGCCAAACCGCCCCCGGGTCGCGCGGTTCAGGGAGGACGCCGATGAGCGCCGAGAGCACGGTCGACCCCGCGCGGGCCCGCCGGCACCGGCTGTTCCAGGGCATGCAGAAGATGGGCCGCAGCCTGCAGCTGCCGATCGCGGTACTGCCCGCCGCGGGCCTGCTGATCGGGCTGTCCCAGCCGGACGTGATCGGGGCGGGCGGCCTGGGCTGGACCACCGTGGCCGAGGTGATGAAAGGGGCGGGCAGCGCCCTGCTGGACGGCTCTCTCGGGCTCCCGCTGCTGTTCTGCGTGGGCGTCGCGATCGGCATGGCGAAGAAGTCCGACGGCTCGACGGCGCTCGCGGCGGTGGCGGGCTTCCTCGTCTACTACGGCGTACTGCACCAGTTCCCCGCGGACTGCCCCGTCGGCTCGAAGACGATTCCGCAGATCGGCTGCCAGGTCGCGGACGGATCGGTGACGGCCTTCACCTTCCAGAACCCCGGCGTCTTCGGCGGCATCGTGATGGGGCTTCTGACGGCCTTCTTCTGGGTCCGCTTCCACCGCACCAGACTGGTGGACTGGCTCGGCTTCTTCAACGGCCGCCGCCTGGTGCCGATCATCATGTCGTTCGTCGCCATCGTCTTCGCGGTCCTGTGCCTGTGGGTCTGGCCGCCCGTCGGCGACGGCCTGGAGAGCTTCAGCCGCTGGCTGCGGGACACCGGCTCCTGGGGCGCGGGACTGTTCGGCGTGACCAACCGCGCGCTGCTCGTCATCGGTCTGCACCAGTTCCTGAACGTGCCCATCTGGTACCAGTTCGGCAGCTACACCACGCCCGACGGCCGTGTGGTGCACGGCGACATCACCATGTTCCTGGAGGGCGACCCGCACGCGGGCCAGTTCACCTCGGGCTTCTTCCCGATCATGATGTTCGCGCTGCCGGCCGCGGCGCTGGCGATCACGCACTGCGCCAAACCGCACCGCCGCAAGGAGGTCGGCGGCCTGATGCTGTCGGTGGCGCTGACGTCGTTCGTCACCGGCATCACCGAGCCGCTCGAGTACTCCTTCCTGTTCATCGCCCCCTTCCTCTACGCGATCCACGCGGTGCTCACCGGTGTGTCGATGGCGGTGACCTGGGGGCTCGGGGTGCACGACGGCTTCGGTTTCTCCGCCGGGCTCATCGACTACCTCATCAACTGGCACCTGGCGAGGAAACCCTGGCTGATCATCCCGATCGGCCTGTGCTTCGCGGCGGTCTACTACACCGTCTTCCGGTTCGCCATCACCAGGTTCGACCTGAGGACTCCCGGCCGTGAGGCGGAGGACGAGGTCGAGGACGTGACCAAGGTCTGAGGGCACACAGGGCGTAGCCCTTTCGTAGCGGATTTCGTGGTTCCTTTATCCCGCCTTCATCGTGTACAACAGGTCTACACCAGTAGTGGTGTAGACCACCACCGATGGAGGAACCCACCATGAGCACCGCCACAGCCACGGCGGCTCCCGCGAAGAAGCGGGGATCCGGCCTGTTCCAGGGTCTGCAGAAGGTCGGCCGCAGCCTGCAGCTCCCGATCGCCGTGCTGCCGGCGGCGGGCATCCTGATGCGTCTCGGCCAGCCGGACGTCCAGGACAAACTCCACCTTCCCACGAACGTCGCGAAGGTGTTCGCGGGTGCCGGCGGCGTCCTGTTCGACAGCTCGTTCGGTCTGCCGCTGCTGTTCTGCATAGGCGTGGCGATCGGCTTCGCCAAGAAGGCGGACGGCTCGACGGCGCTGGCCGCCGTGGTGTCCTTCCTCACCTACTACGCGGTGATCCACCAGTTCCCCATCAAGGACGGGCACGAGGGCGCCACCTACACCCCGGTCGCCCCCTTCGGCGGCTTCTGGCAGAAGGGGCACGAGGCCGCGCAGACCGCCACCTTCCAGAACCCGGGTGTGCTCGGCGGCATCATCATCGGTCTGCTGACCGCCGTGCTGTGGCAGCGCTACCACCGCAAGAAGCTCGTCGACTGGCTCGGCTTCTTCAACGGCCGCCGGCTGGTGCCGATCATCACCGCCGTCGTCGGCGCCGCGCTCGGTGTTCTGGTGGTCGTCGGCTGGCAGCCCATCGGTGACCAGATCACCAACTTCGGCGAGTGGATGACCGGCCTCGGTTCCTTCGGTGCCGCCCTCTTCGGCCTCATCAACCGTGCGCTGATCCCGATCGGCATGCACCAGTTCGTCAACTCCGTGGCCTGGTTCCAGATCGGCGACTACACCAACCACGCCGGCACGGTCTTCCACGGCGACCTGCCCCGCTTCTTCGCCGGTGACCCGCACGCCGGTATGTTCATGACCGGCTTCTTCCCGATCATGATGTTCGGCCTGCCGGCCGCCGCCCTGGCCATGGCGCACTCCGCCCGTCCCGAGCGCCGCAAGGCGGTCCTGGGCATGATGATCTCGCTGGCCCTGACCTCGTTCGTCACCGGTGTGACCGAGCCGATCGAGTTCTCCTTCATGTTCATCGCCCCGCTGCTCTACGCCATCCACGCGGTGCTCACCGCTGTGTCGATGGCGGTCACCTGGGCGCTGGGCATGCACATGGGCTTCAGCTTCTCGGCCGGTCTGACCGACGTCCTCATCAACTGGGGCATCTCCTCCAAGCCCTGGCTGCTGATCCCCGTCGGCCTCGCCTTCGCGGTGGTCTACTACGTGGTCTTCCGCTTCGCGATCACGAAGTTCAACCTTCCCACCCCGGGCCGCGAACCCGAGGAGGAGCTCGAGGACCTCACCAAGGCGTAGCGCTGCGCGGGGATCGCCGCGACCTGCCGCCGTGAGTCCGCGGCGCCGCCGTGGCCGGTCGTGCGGCCCCCGCTCCCCTTCCGCGCATGACGAGGGCCCCGGAACCCAGCCGGTTCCGGGGCCCTCGTCATGCG
>NZ_JBEYYJ010000011.1:0-235233 GCF_040645475.1 Streptomyces sp. NPDC046759
AGCTACCTCGCCGGCCTCCACCTCCGTGCCTCGATGATCTGGATCAACGACCTCCTGAAGGAAACTGGCTGATCACAACATCACACAGGCCCTAGTGTCGTACGTCCCCGGCAGCGCCCGCGGGGCCTGTGGACAACCCCGCTACGCTCGCATGCTCAGTCCCGCTCGCAGACGAAGATCGCCGTCCCCGGGACCAGGTTCCCGCGCAGGGGCGACCACCCGCCCCACTCCGAGGTGTTCCACGCCGGCCACTCCGGCTCCACCAGGTCCGCCAGCCGGAAGCCGGAGACCACGATGTCGCGGACCCGGTCGCCGAGCGTCCTGTGGTGCTCGACGTAGACCGCGCGGCCCTCCTCGTCCTGCTCCACGTACGGCGTGCGGTCGAAGTAGGAGGAGGACACCGACAGCCCCTCGGGGCCCGGCTCGTCCGGGAACGCCCAGCGGATCGGGTGGGTCACGGAGAAGACGAACCGGCCGCCCGGCCGCAGCACCCGCCGCACCTCCCGCAGCACCAGCCGCGGATCGGCGACGAACGGCAGCGCCCCGTACGCCGAGCAGGCCAGGTCGAAGGAGGCGTCCGCGAAGGGCAGCGCGCCGGCGTCCGCACAGACGAGGGGAAACGATCCGCCGATCCGCAGGGCGTGCTGGAGCTGGCGGTGCGAGAGATCCAGGGCCACCGGGCGGGCGCCCTGGGCGGCCAGCCAGCGCGCGCACTGCGCCGCGCCCGCGCCGATCTCCAGGACGTCCTTGCCCTTCAGCTCCTGCGGCGGGCCGAGCAGCTCGGCCTCCACCTCGTCCAGGCCCTCGGGACCCCACACGAAGCGGTCGTCGCCGAGGAACGTGCCGTGCTCCACCTGGTACTCGTCCGCGTTGCGGTCCCACCAGCCCCGATTGGCCCGCGTGCTCTCCGCGACACCGGCGTCACGCCTTGTGGCCTCGGGCTCGTCCGTCTCGGGTCCTTCGGGCTCGTGCGCTTCCGGCTCTTGGATGATCGGCTCCCTCGTCGTACTCTTCCGTCCAACCCGCCGGGGGTCCTCACGGAGGCGGCCCCCTGGGCCTGCGTGGCCTGAAAGGACGTTTCTTCTGCCGGTTATGGGGCGATCCGCCCCGGGTGTGCGCCTTCGCGCATTGACCCTGTCCGGCTGCCCCCGTATGCTACAAGTTGCGCTGCGGGCCTGCGCACCTCAGACGTAGCAGGCTGCGCTCGCATCTGTTGTATGTCCCCTCGGTTGTCGAGGCGCCACCGGGCACCCGGTGTCCATAAGGTGGCGCTTCCTTGGCTGTCCGGCTTCTGCAGAGCGAAACGGGCTCCCGGCGTAAGCAGTACCTACGACTTCAATGTCCGTACCGGAGCCCTTTCCCACATGACGAGCAGCACCGAGACCACCGCCACCACCCCGCAGGTAGCGGTCAACGACATCGGTAACGAGGAAGCCTTCCTCGCAGCGATCGACGAGACGATCAAGTACTTCAACGACGGCGACATCGTCGACGGCGTCATCGTGAAGGTCGACCGGGACGAGGTCCTGCTCGACATCGGTTACAAGACCGAAGGTGTCATCCCGAGCCGCGAGCTCTCGATCAAGCACGACGTCGACCCGAACGAGGTCGTCGCCGTCGGCGACGAGATCGAGGCCCTGGTCCTCCAGAAGGAGGACAAGGAAGGCCGCCTGATCCTCTCGAAGAAGCGCGCCCAGTACGAGCGTGCCTGGGGCACCATCGAGAAGATCAAGGAAGAAGACGGAATCGTCACCGGTACCGTCATCGAGGTCGTCAAGGGTGGTCTCATCCTCGACATCGGCCTCCGTGGCTTCCTTCCGGCCTCCCTGGTCGAGATGCGCCGCGTCCGCGACCTCCAGCCGTACGTCGGCAAGGAGCTCGAGGCCAAGATCATCGAGCTGGACAAGAACCGCAACAACGTGGTCCTGTCCCGCCGCGCCTGGCTGGAGCAGACCCAGTCCGAGGTCCGCCAGACGTTCCTCACGACCCTGCAGAAGGGTCAGGTCCGCTCCGGTGTGGTCTCCTCGATCGTCAACTTCGGTGCCTTCGTGGACCTGGGTGGCGTCGACGGTCTGGTCCACGTCTCCGAGCTGTCCTGGAAGCACATCGACCACCCCTCCGAGGTCGTCGAGGTCGGCCAGGAGGTCACCGTCGAGGTCCTCGACGTCGACATGGACCGCGAGCGCGTCTCCCTGTCGCTGAAGGCGACCCAGGAAGACCCGTGGCAGCAGTTCGCCCGCACCCACCAGATCGGCCAGGTCGTGCCCGGTAAGGTCACGAAGCTGGTGCCGTTCGGTGCGTTCGTCCGTGTGGACGAGGGCATCGAGGGTCTGGTCCACATCTCCGAGCTGGCCGAGCGCCACGTGGAGATCCCGGAGCAGGTCGTCCAGGTCAACGACGAGATCTTCGTCAAGGTCATCGACATCGACCTCGAGCGTCGCCGCATCAGCCTCTCGCTGAAGCAGGCCAACGAGTCCTTCGGTGCCGACCCGGCCTCGGTCGAGTTCGACCCGACCCTGTACGGCATGGCCGCGTCCTACGACGACCAGGGCAACTACATCTACCCCGAGGGCTTCGACCCCGAGACCAACGACTGGCTCGAGGGCTACGAGAAGCAGCGCGAGGAGTGGGAGCGCCAGTACGCCGAGGCGCAGCAGCGCTTCGAGCAGCACCAGCAGCAGGTCATCAAGTCCCGCGAGGCCGACGCCGCTGCCGCGGCCGAGGGCGGCGAGGCTGCGGCTCCGGCCGCGACCGGCGGCTCGTACTCCTCCGAGGGCGCGGACACCTCCGGTGCCCTGGCCTCGGACGAGGCGCTCGCCGCGCTGCGTGAGAAGCTGGCCGGCGGCCAGAGCTGAGCGCTGCCGCTGAGGCTTGACCGATAGCCGACTGAGGGGCCGCACCTTTCGAGGTGCGGCCCCTCAGGGTTTTTCTCCCTCAGGCAGTCACCGGGATGTCCGTCAGGCCCTTGCCGCCTGTCACCGTGTTGCTGCCGTACGCGGTCGTCCTGCATGCAGTTCGCGCTCTGGTTGGTGACGTCGATGGCCGGCTGGGTCGGGCCGCCCGCGCCCGTCAATGTCGACTTGTTGCCTTTGGAGACCGTGCCGCAGCCCCAGCCCGGCTGCTGGGTGCGGGTCTGGTAGCCGTCGTCGTTGCTGGTGTTCCTGCCGGTGTTGTCCTGGACGATGACGTCGTCGCCCTTCGCCGACCCAGGAGTCGTCGTAGTTGGCCCCGGTCAGGCCGCTGCTCGAGCACGCCCTTGGCCGAGTCGATCACGATGCCCTTCTGGCCGCCGGTGACGGTCAGCCGGCTGATCGTCCCGTAGGAGGCTCCGTTCAGATGCAGCCTGTGCCCGCCGTCGGCGGCCAGTGCGGCCTCGGGGGAACCGGTGACGGCCGAGACCGGACCCGGGACGGCGAGGAGGACGCCGCCGGTGACGGCTGGCGTGGGGGGGGAGGGGGGGAGGAGGGGGAGGTGAGCCGCGGGCGTGTGCGCATGGGGGGCCTTCCTGTCGTACGGACACAGTCACATCGATCGCGTACCTGAATGACAGATTCGTTCATGAACACCCCGTCCGTGGAGGTACGGACCAGTTGACGGGGCGTCAAGATGCCGGAGGAGAGATGCCCGATCAGCGGCCTGATGCGGGAATGCCCACGCACCAAGGCGCGTTGTCACCGACGAACACGAGGAGGAGCGGTCACAGTGCTTGATCCGCAGGGTTTGTACGCATGGGAGCCGAAGGGCCTCGCCGTCGTCGACATGGCGCTCGCCCAGGAGTCGGCGGGCCTTGTCATGCTCTACCACTTCGACGGATACATCGACGCGGGTGAGACCGGCGACCAGATCGTCGACCGGCTGCTCGACTCACTGCCCCACCAGCTCGTCGCCCGGTTCGACCACGACCGGCTCGTGGACTACCGCGCCCGTCGGCCCCTGCTGACCTTCAAGCGGGACCGCTGGACCGACTACGAGGTCCCGGCCATCGAGATCCGCCTCGTCCAGGACACCACCGGCGCACCGTTCCTGCTGCTGTCCGGTCCCGAGCCGGACGTGGAGTGGGAGCGGTTCGCGGCGGCCGTACGGCAGATCGTGGAGCGGCTCGGCGTGCGCCTGTCCGTCAACTTCCACGGCATCCCCATGGGCGTCCCGCACACCCGCCCGGTGGGTCTCACCCCCCACGGCAACCGGAGCGACCTCGTCCCGGGCCACCGCAGCCCCTTCGACGAGGCCCAGGTGCCCGGCAGCGCCGAGGCGCTGGTGGAGTACCGCCTGATGGAGGCCGGGCACGACGTTCTCGGTGTCGCCGCCCACGTCCCGCACTACATCGCCCGCTCCGCGTACCCGGACGCCGCCCTCACCGTCCTGGAGGCCATCACGGCCGCCACCGGACTGGTGCTTCCGGCGGTCGCCCACTCGCTCCGCACGGACGCGCACCGCACGCAGACCGAGATCGACCGGCAGATCCAGGAGGGCGACGAGGAACTCACCGCGCTCGTCCAGGGCCTGGAGCACCAGTACGACGCCGCCGCGGGCGCCGAGACCCGGGGCAACATGCTCGCCGAGCCGGTGGACATTCCGTCGGCCGACGAGATCGGGCGCGAGTTCGAGCGGTTCCTTGCGGAGCGTGAGGGCGACGTCTGACCTCCGCCGGTCCCGCTGTCAGTGGCAGGGCCTAAGCTTCGGGGCATGCTGAAAGTGGGCCTGACCGGTGGGATCGGCGCCGGCAAGAGCGAGGTGTCCCGGCTGCTCGTGGAGCACGGAGCCGTGCTGATCGACGCCGACCGCATCGCGCGAGAGGTCGTGGCGCCCGGCACCCCCGGTCTCACCGCCGTCGTCGAGGCCTTCGGCGCGGACGTGCTCACGGCGGACGGCAGCCTGGACCGGCCCAGGCTCGGCTCGATCGTCTTCGCCGACCCGGAGAAGCTGGCCGTCCTCAACTCGATCGTGCACCCCCTGGTGGGCGCCCGCTCCCGTGAGCTGGAGGAGGCGGCGGCCCCCGACGCCGTCGTGGTCCACGACGTGCCCCTCCTCACCGAGAACGGCCTGGCGCCGCTCTACGACCTCGTGATCGTCGTGGACGCGGACCCCGAGACCCAGCTCGACCGGCTGGTCCGGCTGCGCGGGATGACCGCGGAGGACGCACGCGCGCGTATGGCCGCGCAGGCCACCCGCGAGCAGCGCAGACGCATCGCCGACATTGTGATCGACAACGACGTGCCCCTGGACGCACTGCGCAAGCGCGTCGCCGAGGTGTGGGAGAGCCTCGTGCGGCGGGCGCATGAGGGTTCCGCGGAATAGCGCCCCCTCCGGAGGCGTTGAAAGGCCGGAGCGAGGGAAGGACTCTGCCGTGCCCGAGACCAGCGGTTCCGCCGGACGTACTCCGGAAACGCATGTCATCGACTTCCGTGCAGCCGAGCAGCTGCTCAACTCACGGGACCCGCGGGGCGCGGTGAAGCTGCTCGACGCAGTCATCGCCGCACACCCGGAGAACACCGCGGCCCGGCTGCTCCGCGCTCGTGCGTTCTTCGCCGCGGCGCAACTGCGGCCCGCAGAGCTCGAGTTCACGATCGTGCTGGAGCGTGAGCCGGACAACGCGTTCGCGCACTTCGCACTGGCCCGCACCTACGAACGTCAGGGCCGCCCCGACCAGGCCAAACGCCACTTCCGCCTCGCAGCGGCGCTGGACCCCAACCCGAGCTATCTGAAGGCGGCACGCTTCGACGACTGAGCGGCGGGTGCCCACGCGTGCCACCGAGCCTCCACTTCGACCGTGGTTGCGCCTCGGGGAGCGGCCGGCCGCGGGCGCCCATGGCCGGTCCGGTGCGGGTGGGGCCGGTCCGGTCAAGGATGCCGGTGCTTCGGTGGACGCGGGAACGGCGGCCCGTCGTCCGACGGCCGGTACGGCGGTACGTCACGGCCCGGCTGGTAGTGCGGCCCCTGCCGGATGTGCCGGAGGACCATGGTCATGTCGGCGGTGACCACCAGCCACAGCACCCCGCAGGCCGCCGCCCAGCCCGGGCGCCCGACCAGCGCGAACGCCACCGTGCCGAAGGCCGCCCACACCAGTCCCCACACGCACAGCCAGAACCGCGCTCGCAGAGCACTGCGCGCGGTCGCCGGTTCACTGCCCGTACGCATCGGATCACCACTCCTCCTTGCAACGTACTCTTCGATGACGACGTCCACCAACGGCTGCCGTGCGCCGCTCGTCGAAGGGGGATCTCTTGCTGCCGGACACCGACGACCTGCCCGAACTGCTCCTCGACCTGGCCGTGCCGCACGAGGACGTCAACGAACTGGTGGCCCGGCGGCGCAGGGTGACCGACGACCCCGGCACGCTCGGGCTCCTGCGGGAGTGCGTCGAGGAACTGTTCCGCGGGCCGGAGGGGACCGGCCACCCACCCGACCTCGCCGAACTCTTCGACGCGGTGCCGGCCGATTTGAGCGGCACCTTCGCGGTGTACGTCTTTGCCGCCGCGGTCCCGCGCACCCTGGCCCGGCACCGCGCACGCGGCATCCCGGCCGAGGTCACCCGGCGCACCCTGGCCGACCTGGGCCGGCACATGGCGGTCCACCGCAGACGGTACGGCTCGACCGGCGTGCATGCGCGGCGCTGGCTCGTCCGCCACTTCCGTGGTGAGCTGTTCCAGCTGGGCCGGCTCCAGTTCGAGCGGGCGCGGCTCGGAGAGCGCTCGGCACTGGCGCTCACGGCGGCCGGACTGGACGCGGCCCCCGGCACCCCCTGTCTGAACCTGCACATCCCCGACTTCCACGGCCCGCTCACCCCGGCCGCCTGCGACCGCTCCCTCGCGTGGGCCCGCGAGTTCTTCGCCCGGCACTTCCCCGAGGAGCGGCCGGCGGCAGCTCTGTGCCATTCCTGGCTGCTCGACCCCCAGTTGAGGCGGTACCTGCCGGCCGACTCCAACATCGTCCGCTTCCAGGACCGCTTCCGCACCGCCCGCGAGGACACCGAGCCGGCCGACACCGAACCCGTCCAGTTCGTCTTCGGCGACCCCGGCCTGCCGGTCGCACAGCTGCCCCGGCGCACGTCCGTGGAGCGGGCGGTGGGGGACCATCTGCGGGCCGGCGGCCACTGGTACATAGGCCACGGATGGTTCCCGTTCCCGGCCGAATAGCGTGGAATAACTCGAACGGGTGAACCACGGTTGAATGGGAACGGCCGTGCGGCAGTCGGCCGTTGTTCGGGCATGACGGTCGAAATGCGCGAGGGATACGAGGGCACGGGACCCGGTGCGATCACCCCGGACGGCTGCGCGGTGGAGCTGTACGGGCGGCTGCCGGTGGGCGGCGAGCCGGACATCGTCGCCGCGGCGGTGCCGGCCGGGGCGCACATCCTGGAACTGGGCAGCGGAGTGGGCCGGATGACCCACCCCCTGCTGGAGCGGGGCTTCGCGGTGACGGCGGTGGACGAGTCCGCCGACATGCTGAGCCGGGTCCGCGGGGCGCGCACGATATGCAGCCCCATCGAGGACCTGGACCTGGGCGGGGAGAAGTTCGACGTGGTGATGCTCGCGTCGTTCCTGGTGCACGCGGGCGACGAGGAGGTCCGCAGAGGGATGCTGCGCACCTGCGCCCGGTATGTGGCGAAGGGCGGATGCGTGCTCATCCAGCGGGAGGGCGAGGACTACCACACCGACGTGCCCAGGGAACGGGCCGATCCGAGGGGCTTCACCGTGCGGATCGTGTCGTCGGAGCCGATGGGGAACGGAGCCAACTCGGTCCACGTCGAGTACGACTTCCAGGACGCCCGGTGGACCCAGACATTCCTGGCCCGCCCGCTGACCGAGGAGCAGTTCGAGTCGGCCCTAAAGGAGTCGGGACTGGAGGTGGACGCGTACCTGACGCCCGACCGGACATGGGTGCGGGCGGTGTCCGTGGCATAGCCGGCGCTCGGTCGCGCCCGGCGGCCGAGGAGCGATGAGTTTTCGGACCGCGTCGGGTCTTCCTCGGTGAAAGCAATCGGTATCGCTTCCCCCAGGAGATCCTCATGTCCGAGACCACCGCTCCCGCCGCTTCCGTCGCCGCGGCCGGCTCCGCCGGCGGCCGGAGGCGGGCGGCCCGGGTCGCGCTGCGGAGCGTGCAGGTGCTGCTCGCGCTGTTCTACGGCATCGCGAGCGCGCTGCCCAAGCTCATCGCGCACCCCTCGGCCGTCGAGTCCTTCGACAGGATCGGCTGGGGCAGCGGGGCCATGTACACCATAGGTGCGCTCGAACTCGCCGGAGCCGTCGCCCTGTTGGTCCCTGTGCTGCAGTCCGTGGCGGCGATCGCGCTCAGCGCGCTGATGGTGGGCGCGTTCATCGTCCAGCTCACGGTCTTCGACGGGCAGAACGCGGCGACGCCGCTGATCCTCATGGTGCCGCTCGCCCTGATCGCCTGGGCCCGGCGAGGGCACAACGCGGAGCTGCTGCGGCTGGTGCGGCGGTCGTGACCCGGTCGCGTGGCGCCGACGCCGGCGGCCGGGCGCGGGGGCCCCGTCGCCCGGCGCGGGCGTCCGGGTCGAAGTGGCGGCTCGCGCCCGGACTTCCGGTCACCGTCCCCGGGGTCGCCCACCGGTCCCGCCGGATCCGGTGCCGCCACGCTTGCCGGACGCGCCGGTGCCACCGCGTTCGCCGCGCTTGCCGGACCCGGACCCGGATGTGCTCCGGCCCATGGCTCCTCCAGGACCACCGGTCCCACCGGTCCCACCGGTCCCACCGGTCCCGCCGGTCCCGACTGGTCCGGCGAAACCGTCTCCGGGGCCGTTGAGGGCGCCGAGACCACCCGGAAGCCCCGGGCCTGCCAAGCCGCGGAGGCGTTCCATCTCGCGGCGGTCCCGTTTGGTCGGGCGGCCGGCACCTCGGTCGCGCATGCCGGCCGGGGCGACGGCCTCGCGGGGCGGGGGCGGAGGCGAGTTGTCGATGTAGCACTGGGCGGCCACCGGGGCGCCGACCCGCTTGCGGATCAGGCGCTTGACGATCACGGTCCGTTCCCGGCCCTCGACCCGCACACGCACCTCGTCGCCGACGCGCACGGAGTAGGCGGGCTTCACCCGCTCGCCGTTGACATGGACGTGGCCTCCGCGGCAGGCGGCGGCACCGAGGGAACGCGTCTTGATCAGCCGCACGGCCCAGATCCAGCTGTCGATCCGGACCGTCTCACCCTTGGCCGGCCCCGCGGCCTCGGCGGCGGCCACCGCGGCGGCGACCTTCGGCTCGAGGGGCTGGCCGGCGGAGGCTCCGGAGCCGTGGGCGACCTGGGTCTGCTGGGAGTCCTGTGCGTCCTGGGAGCCCTCGGCGACCTGGGTGTCCGGGGCGGGGCCGGTGCCGTCCGGTCCGCCGGTCTCGCGGTTCACACTCTCGTCCGCATCCTCGCAAGCCATGTCCTCGACCTTAACCCTCCCGGCCGGGTGCCCCGGGGGCGATTTTCCCGGGTTGCCGTGCCCGACCGACGCCGAGGAGCCCGGGCGCCGATGAGGACCGGCCGCACCCTGCCCGCGCGCCCCGGATGCGCCGTACCTCCGCACCACCTGGGTGTTCGGCATCGCGTCCGGCGCCGGGCCCGGGGCGACGGCGGATCGGCCCCCGGCACCGGTCTGAGCGCGGCGATCCGTGGAACCCGAAGGCGGCAGCGAGGCGGCGAGGACGGGCCCCGGGCAGGAGGCGGCGTGGACACGGCAGTCAGAGGGGCGGCCGCCGGTCGGGGTGAAGATCGTGTTCGAGGGGCAGGAGGAGTACGGCAGCCCCTTCGTGGAGTATCCGCCGGCCGAACCGGAGCGTTTCGCGTGCGACGCCATGGTCATCGCCGACTGCGGCAACCTGCGGCCCGGCACCCCCTCCCTGACGACCGGACTGCGGGGCGCCGCCGAGGTGACGGTCGAGGTCCGGACCCTGGAACAGGCCCTGCACAGCGGGGAGTTCGGCGGCGCCGCGCCCGACGCGCTGCTGGTGCTGCTCAAGGCGCTGTCGACGTTGCACGACGTGCGTGGCGACGTCGCCGTAGCGGGGCTCAGAAGGGACGAGTGGGCGGGCGCCTCCTACACCGAGGCGGAGTTCCGGGAGCTGGCGGGGGTGCGGGAGGGCGTGCCGCTCATGGGCAGCGGCACCATGGGGGAGCGGTTGTGGAGCGGCCCGGCGATCACGGTCATCGGGCTGGACGCACCGAGCGTCGACCACGCCGCCTCCGCCGTCGTCCCGTACGCCCGCGCCAAGCTGAACGTGCGTTTCCACCCCCAGCAGGACCCCCACGAGGCGCAGTCGGCGGTGGTCGAGCATCTGAGCTCGCTGCGGCCCTTCGGTGTTCCGCTCACCGTCACACCCGGCGATGCCGGCCCCGGCTACGAGGCAGCCACCGGCGGTCCCGCCTACCGCGCGGCGCTGGACGCGCTCGCGCAGGCAGGTGGCACCGAGCCGTCGTGCATCGCGACCGGTGGCTCGATTCCGCTGGTCAACGGGCTGGCCCGGGCCGTACCGGACGCGGAGGTGCTGATCTTCGGCGCCCAGGACAAGATGTGCGCTCTGCACGCCCCGAACGAGCGTGTGCTGTTGTCGGAACTGCGCAACACGGTGGTGGCGATGTGTGCGTTCACCGAGAAGTACGCGCACTACGGGGCCGAGGTCCGTGGCGGGACGGTCGTCCGTGACGGGGCCGATGCCTGTGGTGGGGCAGGTGTCCGGGAGAGGGCGGACGGATGACCGAGGCGGCCGCGGCCGGCGGGGAACCGCCGGGCCGGAGCTGGGGGTCCGCCCGGGGCCTGACGGCGGCCGGCCAGGACGGACGTCACGGTGACGGTGAGGTCGGTAGTCCTCCTGCTCGCGAGGCGTTTCCCGGGCCGGACCGGGCATACGGTGGCCGTATGGACTGCAGCAGCGCCCTGGCCCGGCTCGACCGGCGTGTCGCGGACTGCCGGGCGTGTCCACGGCTGGTCGAGTGGCGCGAGGAGGTGGCCCGTACCAAACGGGCCGCGTTCGCCGACTGGACCTACTGGGGGCGGCCGGTTCCCGGCTTCGGCCCCGCCGACGCCCGGCTGCTGATCATCGGGCTGGCCCCCGCGGCGCACGGCGGCAACCGCACCGGCCGGATGTTCACCGGCGACCGCTCCGGAGACGTGCTCTACCAGGCGCTGTACGACGTGGGACTCGCGTCTCAGCCCACCTCCGTCAGCGCCGACGACGGGCTGGAGCTGTACGGCGTCAGGGTCACCGCCCCCGTGCACTGTGCGCCGCCCGCCAACAAGCCGACCCCTGGCGAGCGCGACACCTGCCGGCCCTGGCTGGTCCAGGAGCTGAGGCTGCTGCGCCCCACGCTGAAGGCCGCGGTCGTGCTGGGCGCCTTCGGCTGGCAGGCCGCACTGCCCGCGTTCAGCGAGGCGGGCTGGGCGGTGCCCCGGCCCCGCCCGGCCTTCGGGCACGGCACCCGGGTCGCGCTGGACGGCCTGGACCTCTTCGGCTGCTTCCACGTCAGCCAGCGCAACACCTTCACCGGCCGGCTCACCGCGGAGATGCTCCGCGAGGTGCTGCACAGGGCGGCGGACGCGGCCGGGGCGCCGTAGCCGGATCCCGGCCGGAAGCTGCCCGGGCCGCACCGAGGCCGCCTTCCTGACGGCGGCCGAGCGGGCCCGGGAAGCCGGTACCGAGGTCCTGGTCGTGGGCTGCGCCGGGATGACGGGACTGCAGCGGGCGGTGAGTGAGAAGCCGGGGCTGCCGGTGGACGGGACTGCAGCGGGCGGTGGGGGAAGCTCGGGCTGCCGGTGGTCGACGGGGTCCGGGCGGCGGTGAAGCTCGCGGAGTCCCCGGTCACCCTGGGGCCGGCCACCAGCCGGGCGGGCGGCTACGGCAGGCCGCTGCCCGAGGCCCGTCTGTGGGGCCGGCCGTCGGGCGAACCCGGCCGCGGGGCTCAGGGCCGCCAGACATAGCGCACATCCGGGTCCCGCTCCTCGTTGCCGCTGCCGTCGGTGAACTCCACGGCGGTGAAGCCGTGTCGCTCGTAGAAGCGGTGGGCGGGCTTGTTGACCTGGAAGGTCCACAGGCTCAGCCCGCCCGGGCTGCGCTCCTTGGCCAGCGCGACGAACCGGGCGCCGATGCCGCACCCCCGCCGCTTCGGGTCCAGATAGAGCTGGGACAGCAATTCGCCCTGCAGCACCATCAGTCCGACGATCGCTCCGTCCCGGTCCTGCGCCACCCACGTCTCATGGAACGGCACGACGACATCCCGGATGTACGCGCGCACCTCGTCGTCGGTGTGCCCCCGGGTGACGGTGGGCAGGGCGGCGTCGAACGACCGCAGATACACATCGGCGGCGGCCCAGGCGTCCGCGGGCACGGCCCGGCGCAGCACGACCTCGTCCGTCACCGGTTCTCCTCGCGCTCCGGCACCACGGCCGTGGCCGTGATCTCCACCAGCTGCCCGGTGTAACCGAGGCAGGCGACACCGAGCAGCGTGGACGCGTGCGGGCCCGCGCTCAACCCGGAGGCCTCGACGACCTCCCACACCGCGGACAGCACGGAGGGCTCGTCGCTCACCACGTACACGTCCGTGGCGAGCACATGCGCCAAGTCGCTTCCGACGGCCCGGAGTTGTACCTCCAGGTTGGCGATCACCTGCTCGGCCTGCCGTACCGGGTCGCCCGGGCCGACGATCTCCCCCTTCCCGTCGAGCGGCACGGCCCCGGCGAGGAAGGCGAGCCCGGTGCCCGCTTCCACCACCGAGGCGTGCGCATAAGTGGGCGGCGGGAACAGGGTGGGGGCGGTCACGCGCTGGATCATGAGGTCTGCTCCTCCGACGGCAGTGGACGACCTCCCGATGGTCGGCTCCCGTCGGCCCTCTCCGCATCCGAATTCTCGCGGCGACGGGACGTCGACAGCCACAGGCGGCACGTCGAGGGGCTTCGCCACGATCCGCACCGCCGCCTTTCGCCGCCGCAGGCCAGCCGAGCGGTCCGCGGACCATGACTGGTGTCCGTGCCCTGTCCTGCATCGTCACGACAGCCTCCCTCATCGTCACACCGCGTTACGATTCCTTGATATCGCGCGCCACTGACAACGAGCCGTGACGAGAGGGGTGGGGGAGCGCGAGCGGGCGCGCGTAGATCCTGCGGTCTGCCGCGCCGCGCCCGGCGGACGCTCCCGCGAGAACCATGACCGACGACGCTGTTTTCCTCCGGACCGTCACCGAGCGCCTCGCCTCGCTGCCCACGGTCGAGGCGGTCGCCCTCGGCGGCTCCCGGGCCCAGGGCACCCACCGCCCCGACAGCGACTGGGACCTGGCGGTCTACTACCGCGGCGCCTTCGACCCGGATGACCTGCGCGCTCTCGGCTGGCCCGGCCAGGTCTCCGAGATCGGCGGGTGGGGCGGTGGTGTCTTCAACGGCGGCGCCTGGCTGACCATCGACGGCCGCCGGGTCGACGTCCACTACCGGGACCTGGACGTGGTCGAACACGAGCTGGCCGAGGCCGAGGAGGGCCGCTTCCGGGTGGAGCCGCTGCTCTTCCACCTCGCGGGCATCCCCAGCTACCTCGTCGTGGCCGAACTCGCCGTCAACCAGGCGCTCGAGGGCACCCTGCCGCGCCCCGCGGGCTACCCCGCGAAGCTGCGCGTCACCGCCGCCGCACGCTGGCACGGCACCGCCCGCGCCACCCTCGACCACGCCAGGAACTACCACGCCCCGCACGGCCGCCTCACCGAGACCGCCGGTGCCATCGCCACGGCCGCCGCGCAGGCCGCCCACGGCGTGCTCGCGGCGCGCGGAGAGTGGGTGACGAACGAGAAGCGGCTGCTGGAACGGGCCGGACTGCGCGGCATCGACACGGTGGTGGGCGCGCTGCGGGCCGAGCCCGGGGCACTGGTCCGTGCCGTCGCCGAGGCGGAGCGGATCGTGGGGGCACCGCCCTCATGAAGCCCGGCCGGGACGGTCGGATTCATGAGCGACGGCCTCGCCGCCGCCGAACTCCCGCCGCCCGCCGGGCACTCGGAGGGCGCCGACGAGCTCAGAGTCACCTCGGGGGCGTTCGGAGCCCTTCCTTAGATGACGGCTCGTCAAGTTCTGCTCCTGGAGACGGAGTCAACCCCGCGTGGCATGCCTGCGTCCAAGACAGAGGTCCCATGTTCCCCGCCCAGGGAGAGGTTCATGTCCCGACTCACACGTCTCGGACTCGCGACCGGCGCCGCCGCGGCCGTCGTCGCCGCCGTCGTGCTCGCCGCGTCGCCCGCGGTCGCCGGTGAACCGGCCGTGACCCAGCCGCACATAGTGGCCCACTTCGACCTCGCGGCCGGACAGTCGCCGGAGAACCTCACGGTCGAGCCGGACGGCTCCGCCGACCTGACCTTCGCCTCGGCCCGGCAGGTCGCCCACGTCAGCCGGGACGGGCACACGACCATCCGCGCGACCCTGCCCGACGAGCCGAACGCCGGCACCCCCGTGCTGAAGGCCCCGACGGTCTTCGGCATCGCCCGCGCCCACGACGGCACCCTCTACGTCGACTACGCCACCGGTACCGGCAAGACCGGCATCTGGCGCATCGCCCCCGACGGCGGCGCGCCCCGGCAGATCGCTCAGCTGCCCGCGACCGCGCTGCCCAACGGCCTCGCCCTCGACGAACGCCACGGAGTGCTCTACGCCGCCGACTCGGTGCAGGGGATCGTGTGGCGCGTTCCGCAGACCGGAGGCGCGCCGGCCGTCTGGGCCGAGGACACCGCCCTCGCCCCGGTCCCCGTCACCGGCGCGGGCTTCGGCGCCAACGGTGTCAAGATCCACGGCGGTGCCGTATGGGTGTCCAACAGCGACCGGGGGACGCTGCTGCGCATTCCCCTACGGCCGAACGGCTCCGCGGGGCCGGTCGAGACCCGTGCCACCGGGCTCGACCACGTCGACGACTTCACCTTCGCCGCACCGGACGGCGACACCGCCTTCGCCGCCCTGATCGGCGACAACGAGGTCGCCGAGGTGCACCCCGACGGTACCCACACCACTGTCCTCACACAGGCGGACGGGCTGTCCAACCCGACCTCCGTGGCCGTGCACGACGGAACGCTCTACGTCGACAGCGCCGCGTACTTCACCCAGCGGGACCCGAATCTGCTGCTGGCCCGCCTGAGCTGCGAACCCGGGCACTGACGGTCGACCGGCGGGGCGAGCCCGGGCGTATGCCCGTTCCGCCCCGCCGCTCCTGTGGACACGAACCTCCGGCGTCCGCACGGTGATCGTCGGGGGGCGGCTGCTGTGCCGGAAAAAGAATCTTCGCGCGCGGCGATGAATTCCGCTCACCGCGACGGTCACCACCCCGAACGACCGTCGGACAGGAGGGTCCATGTCGCTTCCGGAGATCGTCTCGCGCGGGCAGTGGCGCACCGCGCGCGAGGAGTTGCTGCGCAAGGAGGAGGCGGTCGGACGGGCGCGCGAGGCGCTCGGCGCCGAGCGGCGGCGGCTGCCCATGGTCGAGGTCGACGCGGAGTACGTCTTCGAGGGCGGCGACGGCAAGGCCACCCTGCTGGACCTCTTCGAGGGCCGGTCCCAACTGGTCGTCCACCACTTCCGCTTCGCGCCGGAGTGGGAGACCGGGTGCCCGTGCTGCTCGGCCTTCCTGGACCAGCTCGGCCACCTCGCCCACCTGCGCGCCCGCAACACCTCCCTCGCCGCCGTCTCCCGGGCGCCGTTCACCCGCATCCTGCCGTTCAAGGCGCGGATGGGCTGGGTGGTGCCCTGGTACTCCTCGTCCCCGTGCGACTTCAACCTCGACCTCGAGGCGACCGTGGAGGAGGGCGGAGGCCTGGTCGAGCGCCCGGGCCTCAGCTGCTTCCTGCGCGACCACGACCGGGTCTTCCACACCTACTCGGTCTACGACGACGGGCTGGGCGGACTCGGCACCCTCGCCGGTCTGCTCGACCTCACCGCACTCGGCCGCAGCCCCTCCGGCAGCGACCGGTTACGCCTTCACGACGAGTACGAGGACTGACACGGACCCTCCGATCCGTGTCACAAAGTGAACGGATCCTCACGGTCCGCGCCGAACGGGTGTAGGTAATGTCTCAGTCCCGTCACCGAGCGAGGCGATTGCGTTCTCCGAAGCGTTAACTCCTACAAGTACGACGCTTCTGGAGGTGCGAGATGGTGAACGGGCGAACCGTGCTCGAACGCTTTCCCGCTGGTGGCCCGCGGGGATCCTGGCCCGCGGAGGAGTTCGCTCACGCGCGGCGGCTGGAAGGCCTGCCCGCCGAGGTCGTCATGGACCTCGCGACGGACGCCTTCCTGGTGATCGTGCGCGGGCCCGACGCCGCCGAGTGAGACGACCGGCGCCCCCCGGTCGGCTCGGGCCGGCTCCGCCGCCGGTGTCCACGCCTTGAACCGCTCCTCTCGGAGCGCGTACACATCGCCACGATCATCACAAGTGTCTCCGGCCCCGGCCGAAGGTCCCTCCGCTGTGCGGGACTCCTCCGGCCGTCCGTGCTCCAGTTCGTCTCTGGGCGGCTGCGCCGCCCGGGCGCGCCCCGCCACGGACGGCCCGCAGCCGGCAACCGCACACCGGGTCGCTGGCACGGCCCCACGACCGAAGCGAACGCAGCGCCTACGCCGAGACCGCCCGCGACCAGTCAGGGGTCGTCCCGGTCACCCGGCACAGGGCCAGATACAGCGGGATCGGCGGGGTGTACGGGACCGTGCCCTCCGGGCGGTGGATGAGCCGGGCGGTGCCGGTGACCCGGGCGCCGGGGGCGTAGTGCGCCGGTGACGGCCAGGGCAGGGCGTAGTCGGAGTCCGACGGGACGATCCACCACCAGCGGGAGCCGTCGGTGTACACACAGCCCAGCCGGGGCAGCCGGGGGACGACGAGGGGGCCGAGCCGGTCGGGAACGGCCACGGCGTCGCAGCCGAGCGGTGCGGTCATGCCGTCCGGCATCGTGAGCCGACGGGGTGCGTCCGGGACGGACCTGAGACGCTGCAGCCGCACCAGGGTGTCCAGTGCGAGGGGCCGCTCGGCGCCCTGGCCGACGGCGTCGGCGGTGCCGGGCACGAAGGGTCCCCTGGGGTGCTGCCCCTCGCTGTCGACCGGACGGTGCGGCCGAGGCCCCTGGCCGCGGTGCTCCGCCCTGCCGAGGCCGTGCTCGCCGGCGTCGGGGGTGCCGGGCCGGAGCGCGCTGCCGGTGTGGTGCCGGTCGATGGCGGGCCGGACGGGGGCGCCGGTGGTCTGCGGGCCGGTGCGGGCGGGGCTGTTCTCGCCCGAACCGGAGCTCTCGAGGCAGCCGAAGGCCCCGAGCCTGCCGGGGGCCTCGAGCCTGCCGGAGAGGGCGGCCGGACCGTTCGGGTCGGAGCCGGTGACGTCCTGCCGGTCGGAGTCGTAACCGCCGGTCACGGGCGTTCCCCGGAGCGATGCTGCTCGGGGACCCGGTGTGAGGGCTGGTGCGGGGGCCGGTCCAGGGGCCGGTGCCGATGGGGCTCCGGTGCCGCGGGGCGGTGGTGGTGCTCCGGTGCCGGGCGCGAGGGCTGCCCCGAGGACCCGTGCCGGCCCTTGGGCGCCTCGTCCGAGTCCGAGTCGTCCTGGCGGCCGGGTTTGGGGCGGGCACCCCAGCCGAGGTCGTTGCACGGAGCGGGGATGTCGTCGGCCGCGTGGCCCCGGCGGTCCAGCTCGGCCCAGACCAGCAGGCCGGGGCCGCGCTCCTGGACTCCCCACGACCGGCACAGCGCGTCGACGAGGAGCAATCCCCTCCCGTGCTCCTCATCGGGCCGCTGCGGGGACGGGTGGGGTTCGCCGGGGGCGCAGCCCTCGTCGCGCACGGCGATGCGCACCGTGTCGTCGTGGTCGTGCAGCTCGCACACGACACGCGTGCTCGCCGTGTGCACGATGGCGTTCGTGACCAGCTCGGACATGACCAGGGCCGCGCTGTCGCACGTGTCCGCACACACCGACCAGCCGGTCAGCCTGGCGTGCGCGAGGCGTCTGGCCCGGGCGACGGAACCCGGATGTGCAGCCAGCTCGAAGCGGAACCGGCGCCCGGCAGCGGCCCCGTCGAGGGATGCTCCCGTGGTGGCACCGAGACCCGGACGGTCTGCGGCGGCGTCTGTTCCTAAGGGCGCGGACGGAATCACGCTTGCCACTATCTCCCCGCCGTGAACACTTGGCAAGTGTCACTCTGAAAATTGCAGAGTGCTGTATGACGCGGTGAGAGGCCGTGGCACACTGCTCGCAACAGCACGTCGAGCGGCGCCAATTGGGGTCATCGGAGGTCCGGCCCGATCTTCGAATGCACCTTCGATGGCGCCGCAGGGCTGTCGGGAAACATCCGTCAACCGTTCGGTGGTGGCTTTCGGTGGAGGTGAGAGCGTGAGCGAACCGCGGTCCGCGCCGACGGTGGGCCAGGTGGTCCTCGGCCGGCGCCTGCTGGACCTGCGGGAACGCGCCGGACTGAAGCGCGAGGAGGCCGCCCGTGTCCTGCGTGTCGCGCCCGCCACCGTCCGCCGCATGGAGATGGCCGAGGTCGCCCTCAAGATCCCGTATCTGCAACTGCTGCTGAAGGCCTACGGCGTACCCGACGAGGAGGCCGAACTCTTCGTCCAGCTGGCCGAGGAGGCCAACAGGCCCGGCTGGTGGCAGCGGTTCCACGACATCCTGCCCGGCTGGTTCTCGATGTACGTCAGCCTGGAGGGTGCGGCCGTTCTCATCCGCTCCTACGAGCCGCACTTCGTGCCCGGCCTGCTCCAGACCGAGGACTACGCCCGCGCTGTGCTGAGGTCCGGTGCCATCGGCCAGACCAGCCCGGACGACACCGAGCGGCACGTCGCCCTGCGCATGCAACGCCAGCAACTGCTCGCCCGCCCCGATGCCCCCCGCTTCTGGGCGGTGATGGACGAGACCGCGCTGCGCCGCCCGGTCGGCGGCCCGGAGGTGATGCGCGCGCAGATCGACAAGTTGCTCGAGGCCACGAAGCTGCCCCATGTGACGCTCCAGGTCGCCCCGTTCGCGAGCGGGCCGCACCCGGGGACGTACGGACCCTTCGTGCTGTTCCGATTCGCCATGCCGGAGCTGCCGGACATGGTCTACAGCGAGTACCTGACTGGCGCCGTCTACCTGGACGGGCGTGCCGAGGTGGCGACCCACCTCGAGGTCATGGACCGCATGGCGGCGCAGGCCGCTACGGCGCAACGCACGAAGGAGATCCTCCGGGATCTCCGCAAGGAGCTGTGAATGGATCGCATCAAGCCGCGCGGACGCGTCTACAACGGCATGCCCGCGCGGGAGTTGGGCAGCGAGGGCTGGCACAAGCCCTGGAGCGGCGGCAACGGCGGAAACTGCCTGGAGGCGATGAAGCTCGCCGACGGCCGGATCGCCGTACGCCAGTCCACCGACCCGGACGGGCCGGCGCTGATCTACACCGCCGCCGAGATGACCGCGTTCATCGAGGGTGCCAAGGCGGGGGAGGCCGACTTCCTGCTGTCCTGACCACGCACATGAGCTGCTTCTTGCTCAACCTCGCCGGCGCGCTGCCGCCCCGCAGGCAGTGGACCGGTCCCGGACTCCGCACCCCCGCTCCTCACCCGGGAGGCAGCACCGCGCACAACGCCTCCAAGGCCGCGCCGTAGGCGTGTTCGGCGGCGGCCGCGTAACCCACGACCAGTCCGTCACCGGCTGTCGTCTCCGCCTCCGGATGCCGGAACGCGGCGAGTCCGTCGACGGCGACGCCCTGCCACGCGGCAGCCTTCAACGCGGACTGCTCGGTGCCCGGCGGTAGTCGCAGCACCGCGTGCAGCCCGGCCGCGATGCCGGTCACCTCGACGTGCGGCGCGTGCTCGGCGAGCGCGGCGACGAGCCGGTCACGCCGCCGCCGGTAGCGCTGCCGCATGCGCCGCACATGACGGTCGTACGACCCGGAGACGATGAACTCCGCCAGAGCCAGCTGGTCCGGGACGCTCGCCCAGCCCTCCCGCTCGCCCTTCGCCGCGAGCACGGGCTCTACGTACCGCTCCGGCAGCACCATCCAGCCCAGCCGCAGCGCCGGAGACAGGCTCTTGCTGACCGAGCCGAGGTGGATCACCCGCTCCGGATCGAGGCCCTGGAGCGCGCCGACGGGCTTGCGGTCGTACCGGAACTCGCCGTCGTAGTCGTCCTCCAGTACGACCGCCCCACGCGCGCGTGCCCAGTCGATCACCGCCGCCCGGCGCTCCGGGTGCAGCGGGCCGCCGGTCGGGAACTGGTGGGCCGGCGTGAGCAGCACGGCCCGTTCCCGCCCGAGCAGGTCCACCCGCGCGCCGTGTTCGTCCAGCGGCAGGGGCACCGTCCGGACCCCGGCCGTGCCGAGCAGCCCCCGGTGGAAACCGAGCCCGTACGCTTCCAGGCCGAGCGGGCCGCGCAGCACCCCGCCCGCGCCCTGACCGAACAGCAGCCGCAGCGCGTGCGCGAAGCCCGAGCAGACGACGATCCGGTCCGGTTCGGCGCGCACGCCACGCGCGCGTGCCAGATACTCGGCCAGCGCCTCCCGCAGCTCCCGGCGTCCGGCAGGATCCCCCGGACCGAACGCCTCGCTCGGCGCCGCCTGGAGCGCCCGCCGATAACAGGCCGACCACGCCGCCCGCGGGAACGCCGAGGCGTCCGGTCTTCCCTGCCGAAGATCGTGCCGCGGGGCACGCGCGCGCAGGAGTGCCTTCGCGGGCGTTCGTACGGCGCGTCGCAACGTGTCCGCCCGGTGGTCCGCCCGGTGGTCCGCTCGGTCGGCGACCCGGGTGCCCGACCCCTGGCGTGCGGTCAGCCACCCTTCGGCGACCAGTTCCGCGTAGGCGTCGGCCACCGTGTTGCGGGCCACGCCCAGATCGGCGGCGAGCGACCGGTACGGCGGCAGGCGCGTGCCGGGCGCCAGCCGGCCGCTGCGCACCGCCTCCCGCAGCGCCCGGGTCAGCGCCGCCCGCCGGCCGCCCGGACCCGACAGCTCCAGATACAGATCGGCGCCGATCCGCTCCGCGGAATTGACCCACCATTCGGTCATGGAAATGCACCCTACCGCCGGTCTGTCGGGCTCGTAGGTTGGAGCCATGACGACGCACACGACAGCCATCGCAGCCGACTTCACCAGCGCGCTCACCGAGGCCGAGGCCGCCCGCACCCGACTGGACTTCGCCCGGTCCGCCCCGAAGGTCTTCCGCGCCCTCATCGGCTTCGACGCCGCCGCCCGCTCGGGCCTGGACCCGGCGCTGGTCGAGCTGATCCAGATCCGCGCCTCGCACCTCAACCACTGTGCCTACTGCCTGCACATGCACACGAACGACGCCCGCAAGGCCGGCGAGAGCGAGGACCGGCTGCACATGGTGGCCGTCTGGCGTGAGGCCCCGCACTTCTTCACCCCGAAGGAACAGGCCGCCCTCGCGCTCACCGAGGCGCTGACCCTGGTCGCCGACGCGGGCGTCCCCGACACCGTCTACGCCGAGGCCGCAGCCCACTTCGACGACCAGGAACTGGCCCAGGTCATCGCCCTGATCTGCACGATCAACACGTGGAACCGGGTGGCCTTGTCGACGGGCAAGGTGGCGGGCGCGGACGAGAGGAAGGGCTGATCCGAGCCGGCAGGACCCGGATCCGTGTCCTCATGCCTTCAGGACAGCAGGACAGGCCGCGTCTTCGCGGCAGCGGGGGAGGCCCGCGCCTCCAGGGCAGCGGGACAGGCCACGCTGCAGGGCAGCGGAACAGGCCACGCTTCAGGGCAGCGGAACAGGCGCCGAATCGTCGGCAAGCCGCCGGCCGGGACGACGAACGGCCGCCGATGAACCCGTCGGCCCCCACCTACACCCTCATCGGGCGATCCCTCGGAGAGACCGGTGCCGGCAGCCGCGAACTCCCGGTCAGATAGCGGTCCACGGCCGCCGCCACGGCCCGCCCCTCCGCGATCGCCCAGACGATGAGCGACTGCCCGCGCGCCGCGTCCCCGGCGGCGAACACCCCGGGGACGTTGGTCGCGAAGCCGTCGTCCCGTGCGAGTGTGCCGCGCGGTTCGAGCTCCAGCCCCAACTGACCGATCAGCCCGTCCTCCTGGTCCGGCCCGGAGAACCCGAGGGCGAGCAACACGAGATCGACGGGAAGCGTCCGCCCGGTGTCCGGCACCGGGCGCCGCGCCTGGTCGACCTCGACCAGATGCAGTGACTGCACCCGCCCGGCGCCGTCCCCGGTGAAGCGGAGCGTGGACGCCGCGAACAGCCGCGCGTCCGCGTCCGCCGCCGGTGCCGTACGCAGATCCCGCGCCTCCTCGTGCGCCGCCGACAGCCGGTAGATCTTGGGGTACGTCGGCCAAGGCTCGGTGTCCTCCTCCCGCTCGGTGCCCGGCTGGGCGTAGATGTCCAGCTGGGTCACGGACGCCGCCCCCTCGCGCACCGCGGTCCCCAGACAGTCCGCCCCGGTGTCCCCGCCGCCGACGATCACCACGTGCTTGCCGGCCGCGGACAGCGGTGACACCTCCAGATCCCCCTCGCACACCCGGTTCGCCAGCGGCAGATATTCCATCGCCTGGTGTATCCCGTCCAACTCCCGGCCGGGCACCGGAAGTTCCCGCCAGGCCGTGGCACCCGTGGCGATGACGACGGCGTCGTACCTACCGCGCAGCTCCACCGCACCGACATCCCGTCCGACCACCGTCGACGTACGGAACTTCGTCCCCTCGGCCCGCATCTGCTCGATCCGGCGCTCCAGATGCTGCTTCTCCATCTTGAACGCGGGGATGCCGTACCGCATCAGCCCGCCGATCCGGTCGTCCTTCTCGTACACGGCGACCGTGTGCCCGGCCCGGGTCAGCTGCTGTGCCGCGGCGAGCCCGGTGGGTCCGGAGCCGATGACGGCGACCGTCTTCCCGGACAGCCGGTCCGGCGGCCGCGCCTCGGTGAAACCCTCCTCCCAGGCGCGGTCGGCGATCGCGCACTCGACGTTCTTGATGGTCACGGCCGGCTGGTTGATCGCCAGAACGCACCCCGCCTCACACGGTGCCGGACACAACCGGCCGGTGAACTCGGGGAAGTTGTTCGTCGCGTGCAGCCGGTCGCTCGCCGCCCGCCAGTCCTCCCGCGAGACCAGGTCGTTCCACTCCGGGATGAGATTGCCCAGCGGGCAGGCGTCGTGACAGAACGGGATGCCGCAGTCCATGCACCGGTCGGCCTGCTTGCTGATGATGGGCAGCAGCGCTCCCGGGACGTACACCTCGTCCCAGTCCCGCACCCGCTCCTCGACGGGCCGCCGCGGCCACTCCCGGCGCGGCGTGGTCATGAACCCCTTGGGATCGGCCATGGTCGTCTTCCTCGCGTACGAGTACCGCGCGGGTACCGGGTGTACGACGTGGCCGTACGTCATCGGGCGGCAGCCTTCGGCGTTCTTCGGCACTCTTCCGGCCACGATACGTCCGCGCCGACCGCCGCGCAGAGTGACGGAGAGCGCTTTCTGGAGAGGCTGTTCTGGGGCCTCCGGGCCTCCGGGCCTTCGGGCCTCTGGGCCTCCGGGCCGCCCGTGGCTGTCGGGCTTTCCGGGTCTTCCAGGTCTGTCGGAACTGCCCGGTCTCCCGGGTCTCCCGGGTCTTGCGGGTCTGCCGGGTCTTGCGGGTCTGCCGGGTCTCCTGGGACTCCGCGACTCATGGCTCAGCTCAGCTCAGCACGGCCACAGCCGGGTCGAAGGTGACCATCGATACCGACGTCACGTGAGCGCCAGCACGTAGACCACGGTGGCCGCGGCGGAGGCGCCGGCCCGGACGTGGTTCCAGAACGTCCACTCGCGCACGTACGCCGGCCAGTACACGGCGGCCTCCGGCGCGCCCGTGGGCAGCCGGGCCAGCCTGTCGTTGCGCGGGACGTTCGCGGCCACCGTCAGCCCGAACGAGCCCACGCCGCTGCCCAGCAGCAGTTCGACTTTCCCCTCATCCGGCCACACCACGAACGTCACCACCGCGATCATCGCGCTCAACACCGCGGAACCGGTGAACACCGTCATGAAAGCGGGCCGTACCGCGGCGGCGTTGATCGCGTTCATCGCCGCGACGCCCTGCGCGGACGGCAGCGCGGCCAGTCCCGGCATCACAAAGGCCGAGAATGCCCAGAAGACGCCCGCCATCAGCCCGGAGCCGAGAACCCCCGCCACGACCAGCACGAAGAACGGTCCGTCGATCATCTCCACGCCCCCCTCTCGTCTCGTTGCCAACCGGGACATGCCCGGCATCACCGTCACATTCAGTCAATGCCCGAGGGAGGCCCCCGGCCATGGCCGAAGACCGCGGCGGCATAAGCGACCGTCTTCCTCTCCCTCAGTCTTTGCTGCGTTCCGTCTGCGTTCCGTCCTTGCTGCGCTCCGTCGTTGCTGTGCTGAGTCCTTGGCGTGTTCAGCCCACGTCCGCTCCCGCCTCCTGCCACGCCCGCAGCACACTCTCCACGGCCGGGCCGATCCGGCGCCGCGCCTCGTACCGCGACACTCCGCTCATCAGCAGCTGGTCGTACGGCGTGTCCACATGCCGCACGGCCGCCACCACCGCCGAGATCACCGCCCCCTCCGACAGCGCACGCCCTGCCGCACTGCGCCCGACCCGCCCACTGCCCCGCTGGGACGCGTGCGCAGCGATGGCCCGTGCCCGGTCGGCCGGGCAGCCGGGAAACAGCCGCAGGATCTCGGCCGCGAAGGCCGCCGCGAACCGCTCGTCCTCCACCACCCGGCGCCCCGCGTCCCGCGCCCGCCGCCTGCGGCGCGCCTCCGCGTCCGCCAGACAGCGGGCCTCGGCCCTGGCCAGCGCCGCCTCCTCCACGAGCACACCCTGTCGCTCGTAACGGCTCTTGCGCCGGTTGAACCGCACCACCACGACCGACAGCCCGCTCTCCTCCCTCGATCTGCGGGTCAGCGCGGTGTCGCCGCGCGGCAGGAACACCAGGTGGCCGAGGTCCGCGCAGTCCAGGCAGCGCGGTGCCCCGTCCTCCAGCACGAGCAGCGACAGCGGTCCGCGCCGGCAAGCGGCACATCGCTTGGGCTTCTGCGCCTGGATGACGACAAGCCGACCGGGCGAGTGGGGAGTTGAGGGAAGCGCCATACGCGGTACTTTCCCCGCCGCCACCCGAGGCTCCCCACGCTTTGCCTCCTTCTCCTCCTCTTTCTCCCTCCTCTTCGAAAGCCGGACACCGACACGACGGCCTGATCAGCGCGCCACTTCCGACGGGACCGCCCCGCGTCGAGTACGCCCTCACCGGCTCGGCCGCACATGGATCCCCCGTCGCGGCCGCCCCACCGCACCCGGACCAAGATCCCTCTCTCGCCCGCGGGCAGCCGCCCACCAGGCGTCCGCGGGGCGGCCCTGGCGCCGCCGCTCCGTCGTCGGCCGGCCCTCTCGCCCTGGTCCCGGGGCGCCCGCGTTCCCCGCAGGGCAGTGCGGCGTCGGTCTCTGTCGCGCACCAGTCGTCCGATGACGGCACCTGACGCCGCCGCTCCGCCGCTCCGCCGCTCCGTCGTCGGCCGGCCCTCTCACCCCTGGTCCCGGGGCGTCCGCGTCGGCAGGCAGCGTCACCTCGTTCCGCGCCACCCGGCATCATGGCCCTGTGCGACTCGAAGCGATCACCTGGGACCGGCTCGCCGAGCTGCTCGCCGACCGGCTGGCGGCGCTGGAGCCGGCCGACGGAGGCGCATGGCCGCGGGTCGGCTTCGACGGGGCCCCGGCTGCCCGGCCCGGTGACCTCGCCGCGCGGGTCGGGGAAGCCCTGCGGGTGCGAGGCTGGCCCTCACTCGTGGTCGGCGCCGAGGGCTTCCTGCGTCCTGCCTCGCTGCGCCTGGAACACGGGCGGCGGGACGCGGAGTCGTACTACGGCGGATGGTTCGACACGGGCGCCCTGTGGCGCGAGGTCTTCGGCCCGCTCGACCCCGGCGGCAGCGGGCGCGTCCTGCCCGACCTGTGGGATCCGGCCACCGACCGGGCCACCCGCAGCCCCTACGTCCAACTCCCGCCCGGCGGCATCCTGCTGCTCCACGGCCCCCTTCTCCTACGCCACTGGTTCCCCTTCGACCTGACCGTGCATCTCCTCCTCTCCCCGGGTGCCCTGCGCCGCCGTACTCCCGAGGCCGACCACTGGACGCTGCCCGCCTTCGAGCGCTACGAGTCCGAGATCGATCCCGTCGGCACGTCGGACGTCCTCGTACGCGCCGACGACCCGCGCCATCCCGCCTGGAGCGGCTGATCCGAAGGGCCCGTCCGCCGAGCCGCGCACGCCGGCTCAGAGCCAGCCGTTGCGCCGGAAGCCCCGGTACAGCACCAGGCACGCCCCCGCCATGACGGCCATGACCAGCGGATAGCCGAACCGCCAGTGCAGCTCCGGCATGTGGTCGAAGTTCATGCCGTACACCCCGCACACCATGGTCGGCACGGCGATCACCGCGGCCCAGGCCGTGATCTTCCGCATGTCCTCGTTCTGCGCGACGGTCACCTGCGCGAGGTGCGCCTGCAGGATCGAGTTGAGCAGTTCGTCGAACGCGGCGATCTGTTCCTTCGCCCGTATCAGGTGGTCCAGCACGTCCCGGAAGTAGGCCTGTATCTCCGGGGCGACGACCCGGATCGGCCGGGTTGCCAGGTCCTCGATCGGGCGGCCCAGCGGCACCACCGCCCGCTTCAGCTCCAGCAGTTCACGCTTCATCTGGTAGATGCGACCGGGATCGAGCCGAGCGCCGTTCTCCGAGAACACCTCCGTCTCGACCTGGTCGATGTCGGCCTGCACCGCGTCCGTGACATTCAGATAGTCGTCGACTACATGGTCGGCGATCGCGTGCAGCACTGCCGCCGGCCCCTTGGCGAGCTGGTACGGATGCGCCTCCAGCTCCTCGCGCAGCGGACCCAGCGAACCGTGCCGCCCGTGCCGTACCGTGATGACGAAGTCCTTGCCGACGAACACCATGATCTCGCCGGTGTCGACCACCTCGCTGGTCGCCGTCAGTTGCTCGTGCTCCACATAACAGACCGTCTTCAACACCGCGAAGAGCGTGTCGCCGTAGTGCTCCAGCTTCGGGCGCTGATGAGCCTCGACCGCGTCCTCCACCGCCAGTGGATGCAGGTCGAACAGCTCGGCCACACCCGCGAACTCACGGTCCGTCGGCTCATGGAGACCGAGCCAGACGAAACCCTCACCGGTCTTGCGCACCATCCGCACGGCATCCACCAGGTCCGCGCAGTGCGGCACGCGCACGCCGTCCTGGTACGTCACGCAGTTGACCACCGACGAGCCCAGCGGCGACCTGGCGGGATGACTGAGGTCCACACGCGGCCTCCGCCGGGCCAGCCGCGCCACCTTGCGCAGGCCGCCGACCCTGCTCAGGCCCGTGACCTTCCGCAGATTCCCCGCCATGGACATCTGGATCTCCTCGCTTGGATCTCCTCGCGCAATGCTTCCGTGCCTTGCCCGGCAAGTCTGCCAGCCGAGAGCAAAGCGCGGGTAAGCCTGTGGGAAGGGGAAGTTCCGCTTGGTTCCCCTCTGTGGACACGGCATCGGTGTCCCGGTCGGCCTCGTTCCCTGCGTGTGTCGGGTCGCGTGTGCCGGATCGCGTGTGCCGGATCGCGTGTGTCGGATCGGCGGCCGTCGCCCCGGCCCCGGCCCCGGTCGAGGCCCGAGTCCGGGAAGTCCGCGCCTCCGGACAAGCCGGGTGACTGGGATGATCGTGGCATGACGCCATCCGACGGATACCTCCTGGACAACCGGCAGAACGAGGCCGGGCAGCGCTTCGACGCCTTCGCCGGACTCTTCGATCCGACGACGTTCCGGCACATCGAGGCGCTCGGCATCGGGCCCGGCCGGCGGTGCTGGGAAGTCGGGGCAGGGGGCACCTCCGTAGTGTCCTGGCTAGCCGAGAAGGTCGGCCCCACCGGCACGGTCGTCGCGACCGACATCGACACCTCGCGGCTCGCCGCCGTGGCCCGCCCGCCGGTCGAGGTCCGTGTGCACGACGTGGGCGCCGAGGAACCGCCGGGCGAGGGCTTCGACCTGGTCCACGCCCGCCTCGTCCTCGTTCATGTGCCGGACCGGGAAAGGGCGCTGCGAACCATGGTCCAGGCCCTGCGGCCCGGCGGAGTGCTGTTGGTCGAGGACGCCGACCCCGCTCTCCAGCCGTTGACCTGCCCCGACGAGTACGGTCCCGAGCAGCGCCTGGCCAACCGGCTGCGCCAGGGATTCCGCAGGCTGCTCGCCGAACGTGGCGCCGACCTGTCGTACGGCCGCCAACTCCCGCGCCTACTCCGCGAGGCCGGACTGAGCGAGGTGGGGGCCGAGGCGTTCTTCCCGATCACGTCCCCCGCGTGCACCGCCCTGGAGGCCGCGACGGTCCGTCAGATCCGCGGCAAACTGGTCACCGCGGGGCTTGCCACCGACGAGGAGATCGACCGGCACCTGGCCAACGTCGAGGCCGGTGACATGGACCTGGCCACCGCACCGATGATCTCGGCGTGGGGGAGGAAGGACGGGACACCGGCGTCTTTGTGACGCACGGTGATCAGGCGTCCGCGATGCGGCTCACGGCTGTCGAGCCGCCGCTGCCGGTGTCTTCGGGGCACCGTGGTGCGGCTAGCTGCCGCCCCGCGGATGCGGCGGTCTGCCTCCCACCCGTCCCACCGCATCGGCGCCCGCCCGGCAGCCGTGTGCCGCCGCCTCCTCGGGGTCCGCGCCCGCGAGCAGGGCGGAGAGGAAGGCACCGGTGAAGGCGTCGCCGGCGCCCGTGGTGTCCCGGGCAACCGCGGGCCTGGCCGGGATCCGTACCGGCGCGCTGCCCGCACGGGCCACCAGCGCACCGTCCGCGCCCGCCTTGGCCACCACCAGAGGGACGAGACGACTCAACTTGGCCGCCGCGTCCGCCGGATCCGGCAGCCCCGTCAGCAGACACGCCTCGTCCCGGCTGGGCAGCAACACGTCCAGCCCCTCCACGAAGGCCAGGAAGCGGTCCACGCCCAGCCGCGCCAGGAAGCCCGCCGACGCCGGGTCCAGACTGACCGGCACGCCACGCGCGCGTGCCGCCGCGAGCGCCGTCACGGCCAGCTCCCGGCTCGGCTCCGTGAACAGCAGATAGCCCGACAGGTGCAGCCGGGCGACTCCGTCGAGCAACGCGTCCGACCAGTCACCGGGTTCGAGCCGCAGCGCCGCCCCGCTGTCGGTGAGGAACGTGCGCTCCGCCGCCGCACCCGTGTCGACCAGGCAGATCACCGTCCCGGTGGCCGCCGACGCATCGATCACCAGCTGGGGCCGCACCCCTGCCGCGACCAGCTCACGCTCGTGCCACGCGGCCGCGTCCGCGCCCACCCGCCCGAGCAGCCGTACGTCCGCGCAGCCCGTGTACGCCGCCCAGCACGCCACGTTCGCTCCCGCGCCGCCGGGCAGCGTCCGGATCGCGGCGGCGGTGTCGGTGCCGGCCGCGAGCGGACCCCGGTGCCGGGCGACGACATCCGTCACCACGTCGCCGATGACCAGCAGGGCCCCGTCCCGGCCCGCGGTCACCTCCTGGTCCACGCGGTGGCGATCCGCGCGGCCAGCCGTACGTTGCCGCGCACGGCCGCCAGATTGGCGCTCAGAGAGGCGCCGCCGGTGTGCCGGACCAGGTAGTCGAGCAGGAACGGGGTCACGGCCTGTCCGGTGACGCCTTGCTCCGCGCACGCGCTCAGCGAGTCGGCCAGCACGCGTGCGTGCACGTCGGGATCGAGCTGCTCCGCCTCGGGAACGGGCTGGGCGACGATCAGCGCCGAATGCGGCGCGTCCAGCGCGTCCTGGGCCCGCATGACGTCCGCTACCTGCTCCGGGGTGTCCAGCGTCCAGTCGACCGGATGCCCCGAGTCGGACAGATAGAAGCCGGGGAAGCGGTCCGTGCCGTACCCGGCGACCGCCACCCCCAGCGTCTCCAGCCGCTGCAGAGTCGCCGGCACGTCCAAGATCGACTTCACGCCCGCGCAGACCACGGTGATCCGGGTGCAGGCCAACAGCCCCAGGTCGGCCGACTCGTCCTGGGTCACGGTCCACTCCCGGTGCACACCGCCCAGCCCGCCGGTGGCGAACACCCGGATGCCCGCGAGCGCGGCCATCTGTGCCGTCGCCGACACCGTGGTCGCGCCGCTCACCCCCGCCGCCACGGCGAGCGGCAGATCGCGGTGGCCCAGCTTGCGGATGCCGTCCTCGTTGGCGACCCGCTCCAGCTGTTCCTTGTCCAGGCCCACCCGGGGGTGGCCGTCGAGCACGGCCACGGTCGCCGGTACGGCGCCCTCACGCCGCACCACGTCCTCGAGCTCCAGCGCCACCTGCAGGTTGCGTGGGCGGGGCAGACCGTGCGCGATGATCGTGGACTCCAGAGCCACCACCGGCCGCCGTGCGTCGATCGCTTCCCGGACCTCTTCCGACACCACCAGCACCACGCGCACCGCCTCCTGTCCGTCGGCCTTTCCTGATCTCTGGCGAGCACCGGCCACCGCTAAACGCTTGCGGGCTGTGGGGCACGCCACCAGCCTGGGCCGCATGACGAAGAACAGCACGCGCCTCGACCACGTCGTCCTGTGGGTGGCCGACCCGGTCGCCGCGGCCGGCTTCTATGAGACGGCCGTCGGCCTGGCACCGATCGGGGTCGGCGCGTTCGCCCGGGGCGACGTGGCCTTCCCCTCCGTACGCGTCAACGAGGAGACGATCCTCGACCTGGCCCCGCGCACCCTCGCCGCACGCATGGAGATGCTGCCCGGAGCGGCCGAAAGCGCAGGCCACCCCGTCAACCACATCTGCCTGTCCCTGCCCGCCGACGCCTTCGACGCGCTCCGCGCCCGCCTGGAGGAACACGGTGTCGCCATGTCCGGCATCGATCACGGCCTGTCCGGCGCCCGGGGCAACGCCACGCGCAGCTTCTACTTCCGCGACCCCGACGGCAACGTCGTCGAGGTCCGCCACTACGACGACTAGCCGGGCCGACGACTGGCCGGGCCCGGTCAGAACAACGGCTCGGGCAGCACACCCTCCAGGGCGAGCAGCTTGCGCTTGGTCTCCAGCCCGCCCCCGAAGCCGCCGATGCCGCCGTCGCTCTCCACCACCCGGTGACACGGCACGACCACCGGCAGGGGGTTGGCACCCATCGCCGCGCCGACCGCCTGCGCCCCGCCGGGCTGCCCGACCCGTCCGGCGAGGTCGCCGTACCCCACCACGGAGCCGTAGGGCACACCCGCCGCCAGCTCGCGCAGAACCTGACGGTTGAAGCCGGAGATCAGTGACCAGTCCAGCGGCAGGTCGAAGTCGTGCCGCCGACCCGCGAAGTAGGCCCGCAGCTGGCGTATCGCCTCCGCCAGCACCGGCGCCTCGGGATCCTCCACGGGAGCGGTGCCCAGCCGGGCCGCCAGCCGTTCCACGGCGCGGTCGCGCACCGCGTCCGTGGCGTGGAAGACGACGTTGACCAGTCCCTCCGGGGTCGCCGCCAGCATCAGGGGCCCGATGTCCGTGCCCACCACGGCCCACACGACCCGCTGCTCATCCTGCCCATGGCTGTCCATGCGCCCACGGTACGACCCGCCACTGACAACGCCGCCCGGGTCAGTCCGAGCCGAGTGCCGCCCGCACCACGTCGGGCTTGTTGGTGATGATCCCGTCGACGCCGTAGCCCGCGACCCGGCGCGCGGCGGCCGCGTCGTTCACGGTCCAGGCGAACACTCGCAGCGGCTTGCCGTGCGGCCCGTCGAAGGTGTGCACGGCCGAGACGTATCCCTTGGAGAGCGTCCCGTACGACGGGTTGACGAGATCCGCGAAACGGGCGTACCGGGGCAGTTGCGCCACGGTGGGTGCCCCGAGGTAGGCGGTGGTGATCGCCGGTTTCAGCTCGTGCACGGTCCGGATGCTGTCGGCGCTGAAGCTCTGCACGATCAGACGCCCCAGATGCTTGTGGTCCAGCCAGCCCTCGTTGCCGAGGAGCTTGAGGGTCTGCTGTTCGATGCCCGGATACAGCTCGGGGTTCTTGATCTCCAGGAGTAGCTTCTCGTGGTTGTGCTCGATGCGGCACATGTACTCCTTGAGCGTCGGCACGCGCGTGCCCGCGTAGGCGGGGGAGTACCAGCTGCCCGCGTCCAGCCGGGCGATCTCGGCAGCGGTGAAGTCCTTCACCTTCCACGGCGCCCGGCCCGGGAAGACCTGTTCGACGTTCGTGGTGCGCTGCAGGCTGTCGTCGTGGATGACGACCAGTTCGCCGTCCTTGGTGCGCTGGACGTCGTTCTCGACCCAGGAGAAGCCCAGCTTCGCGGCCTTGTCGATCGAGGCCAGCGTGTTCTCCGGTGCGTAGGCGGAGGCACCCCGGTGGGCCACGACCGTGGGCTTGCCGACGTCCCCGGCCCGGGCGTCGGACGTGGGACTCAGCAGCACCGCCGTCCCCACGATCGCGACAGCCGCGGCGGCGACTATGCGTGCGTGCATGCAGACTCCTCGCGTCGAGCGAATACCGACAGCAACCAGACTGACAGCAGACGGTCAACGGTACCCGGGCGCACGACGGCCACAGACCGAAGGGAGACGTCCCAGCCCGCTCACCGGTGCCGCACAAGTGCGGCAAGGCCGTGTTTCTTTGCCGGAAAATCGTTCGACCGTTCCGGTGGGGGTCATACTCTCTGCGAAAACCCTGACCGCCGGGCGGTCCTGGGCCGGGGGGAACATTTCAAGGATTCCGGGACGCAAGAAGGCGGAAGGGCAGCCGCGCATGCAAGGCACGGTCGACGGATTCAGCTACGGGGCCGTCACTCCGGTGGTGGCCTATCTGATGGCCTGCCTCGGCGGCGCCCTGGGCCTGCGCTGCACCACCCGGTCCCTGCTGGTCACGCACTCCTGGCGGCCCGCATGGCTGGCCCTGGGCTCGGCCGCGATCGGCTCCGGTATCTGGACCATGCACTTCGTCGCCATGATGGGCTTCGCCATCAAGGAGTCCCCGATCCACTACGACGAGCCGATCACCTACGCGAGCCTCGCCCTCGCCGTCGTCATGGTCGGCATCGGGATCTTCATCGTCGGCTATCGGGGCGCCACCGGCACCGCGCTGTTCACCGGAGGCACGATCACCGGTCTGGGCGTCGCCTCGATGCACTACCTCGGCATGGCCGGCGTCCGCTTCCACGGACGGTTCACCTACAACACGCTCACCGTCGCCGCCTCCGTCGTCATAGCGGTGGTGGCCGCCACCGCCGCTCTGTGGGCCGCCGGGCGCGTGCGGGGCTTCCTGTGGAGCGTCGGGGCGAGCCTCGTCATGGGGCTCGCGGTCAGTGGCATGCACTACACGGGCATGGCCGCCCTCGGCGTCCACCTCGACGGCGCGTCCCACGCCCCCGGAGACGTGCCGGAGCCGTCCGTCCTCGCGCCGATGCTGATCGGCCCGCTCGCCTTCCTCCTCCTGGCCGGCATCGTGGTGGTCTTCGACCCGCTGCTGGTCATGGGGCGGCCCGTCCCCCGGCCCGTCGAGGACAAGCCGGGCGTTCCGGCCGGCGCCGTCGCTCCCCACCAGCAGCGCGGTCCCGCCGACCGGCAGGGGCCCCGGGCCGAGCAGCACGCCTCCGGGGCGCCGCAGAACCGCTGATCGGGACCCGTTGTCAGTGGGGGGTCGTACGGTTGATGGCATGCGGCCCGTTTCCCACATCGAACGCACGGTGGCGCCCTTCGAGGTCGTCAGCCCCTACCAGCCCAGCGGCGACCAGCCGGCGGCCATCGCCGAGCTGGCCAAGCGCATCGAGGCCGGTGAGAAGGACGTCGTCCTGCTGGGCGCGACCGGCACCGGCAAGTCCGCCACCACGGCGTGGATGATCGAGAAGCTCCAGCGGCCCACGCTCGTGATGGCGCCGAACAAGACGCTGGCCGCCCAGCTGGCCAACGAGTTCCGCGAGCTCCTGCCGAACAACGCCGTCGAGTACTTCGTCTCGTACTACGACTACTACCAGCCAGAGGCCTACGTCCCGCAGTCGGACACCTACATCGAGAAGGACTCCTCGATCAACGAGGAGGTCGAGCGGCTGCGCCACTCGGCGACGAACTCGCTGCTCACCCGCCGTGACGTCATCGTGGTCGCCTCGGTGTCCTGCATCTACGGCCTGGGTACTCCGCAGGAGTACGTGGACCGGATGGTCCCCCTCAGGGTCGGTGACGAGATCGACCGGGACGAGCTGCTGCGCCGCTTCGTCGACATCCAGTACACCCGCAACGACATGGCCTTCACCCGTGGCACCTTCCGCGTCCGCGGCGACACGATCGAGATCTTCCCGGTCTACGAGGAGCTGGCCGTCCGCATCGAGATGTTCGGCGACGAGATCGAGGCCCTCTCCACGCTGCATCCCCTCACCGGCGAGATCATCAGCGACGACCAGCAGCTGTACGTCTTCCCCGCTTCCCACTACGTCGCCGGCCCCGAACGCATGGAGCGGGCCGTCAACGACATCGAGAAGGAGCTGGGGGAGCGCCTCGCCGAGCTGGAGAAGCAGGGCAAGCTCCTGGAGGCCCAGCGCCTGCGGATGCGCACCACCTACGACATCGAGATGCTCCGCCAGATCGGCACCTGCTCCGGCGTGGAGAACTACTCGATGCACTTCGACGGCCGCTTGCCCGGCTCCCCGCCGAACACCCTGCTGGACTACTTCCCGGACGACTTCATGCTCGTCATCGACGAGTCGCACGTCACCGTCCCGCAGATCGGCGCCATGTACGAGGGCGACGCCTCCCGCAAGCGCACCCTCGTCGACCACGGCTTCCGCCTCCCCTCCGCGCTGGACAACCGCCCCCTGAAGTGGGAGGAGTTCCAGGAGCGCATCGGCCAGACCGTCTACCTGTCGGCCACCCCGGGCACCTATGAGCTCTCCCGCTCCGACGGTGTCGTCGAGCAGATCATCCGTCCGACCGGTCTGGTCGACCCTGAGGTCGTGGTCAAGCCCACCGAGGGCCAGATCGACGACCTGGTGCACGAGATCCGCAAGCGCACGGAGAAGGACGAGCGCGTCCTCGTCACCACGCTCACCAAGAAGATGGCCGAGGACCTGACCGACTACTTCCTGGAGCTCGGCATCCAGGTGCGCTACCTCCACAGCGACGTCGACACGCTGCGCCGTGTCGAGCTGCTGCGCGAGCTGCGCTCCGGCGAGTTCGACGTCCTGGTCGGCATCAACCTGCTCCGTGAGGGTCTCGACCTGCCCGAGGTGTCCCTGGTGGCGATCCTGGACGCCGACAAGGAAGGCTTCCTGCGCTCCGGCACCTCGCTGATCCAGACCATCGGCCGCGCGGCGCGCAATGTCTCCGGCCAGGTCCACATGTACGCCGACAAGATCACCCCGGCGATGGAGAAGGCCATCGAGGAGACCAACCGCCGCCGGGAGAAGCAGATCGAATACAACAAGGCCAACGGCATCGACCCGCAGCCGCTGCGCAAGAAGATCAACGACATCGTCGCGCAGATCGCCCGCGAGGAGGTCGACACCGAGCAGCTCCTCGGTTCCGGCTACCGCAAGTCCAAGGACGGCAAGGGCGCCAAGGCACCCGTACCGGCTCTGGGCGACAAGACGGCCCGGGGCGCGAAGGCAGGCAAGGCCGCCAAGGGCAAGGCCGCGGCGACGGTTCCCACGGACCGTCCGGCGGCCGAACTCGCCGAGCAGATCGAGGAGATGACCGAACGCATGCGCGCTGCCGCCGCGGAGCTGCAGTTCGAGATCGCCGCCCGGCTGCGCGACGAGGTTTCGGAGATGAAGAAGGAACTGCGTCAGATGCGGGAGGCCGGCCTCGCCTAGGCCGCGTCACCCTGCCGGACCTCGGCTTATGCGCCAAGTGTTGCAACACCGACACAAAGGGCGGGCCGGGGTTCGGCACTGTCGGTGCCCCTGCGTAGGGTTCTCGGCAACCGCGCGATGCGCGGCAACAGGGGATCATCGAGAGGGGATTCAGCGGTGTCCGTCAACTTGAGCAAGGGTCAGGCCATCAGCCTGGAGAAGAAGGACGGGGCCACCCTGACCGCGGTCCGTATGGGCCTCGGCTGGCAGGCGGCGAAGCGGCGCGGCCTGTTCGGTTCCCGCACGCGCGAGATCGACCTGGACGCCTCCGCCGTCCTCTTCGCCGAGAAGCAGCCGGTCGACGTCGTCTTCTTCCGCCACCTCGTGAGCGACGACGGCTCCGTCCGCCACACCGGCGACAATCTCGTGGGCGGCGCCGGTCAGGGCGGTGACGACGAGGCGATCCTGGTGGACCTGCAGCGCGTCCCGGTCCACATCGACCAGATCGTCTTCACCGTGAACTCCTTCACGGGCCAGACCTTCCAGGAGGTGCAGAACGCCTTCTGCCGCCTCGTGGACGAGACCAACGGCCAGGAACTCGCCCGCTACACGCTGGACGGCGGCGGCGACTACACCGCCCAGATCATGGCGAAGGTCCACCGCTCGGTCTCGGGCTGGACGATGACCGCCCTGGGTGCGGCGGCCAACGGCCGTACGTTCCAGGACCTGATGCCGACGATCCAGCAGCACCTGTAGGACGGCCCGCCCCACCGGCGGGGCGCGCACGACGTAGGACGCAGGGGGGAGCGACGGAATGACGGCCGAGCTGGTGCGGGGGCAGAACCACACGCTGACCGAGGTCCGGCTGGTGATCCGGATCTCGGCCGGGGTACCGGTCCTGACCGGAGCCACGCTCGGCGACCAGGGCGGCAAGGTGCACGGCCCCCAGTGGGTGGCCCATCCCGGCGCCCCCGCCCTGCCCGGAGTCGAGGTGAGCCGGCAGGCCTCCACCGAACACCGGCTGGCGGTCGACCTGCACGCTCTCCCGGAGGGCGTGGACCGCGTCGACGTCTTCCTCGCTCTGCCCACCGGGCCCGCGGTGGCACTGAGGTTCGGTGCCGTCGCCGCCCCGCACACCGCGGTCGAGGGTGCAGGCGGCACCGAACTCGCCTCCTACACCCTGACCGGCCTGGACGCCGAGACGGCCGTGGTCGCCCTGGAGCTGTATCGCAAAGAGGCTGCCTGGAAGGTGCGCGCGGTGGGCCAGGGCTACGCGGCCGGGCTCGCCGCGCTCCTGGCGGACCAAGGGCTGCGTGAGGCCGCCGACCTCGCGGCCGTCGTCCATGAGGCGGCGGCCCACGGCCCGTCCCGGGTGCTGCCGGCACCGTCTTCCATGCCGGCACCTCACCAAATGTCGGCTCCAGGGCCGTCCGACCCCTACGCGGCCGCGCCGTACGACACCTGCACATCCGGGCAGGACGGCACTCCGGCCGTCTCCGAGACGGCGGGGCCGGCACCCTCGTTCGACACGCGGAATCCGTACGACGCCCAGGCACCGGGCGCCGGACCGCGGGAACCGGGCTCCCGGGTCGATTACACGCATCCCGCCCGCCGCCCGCACGGCACACGGCCGCCGGCGTCCGCGGCCGCCGACGACCGGCCCGCGCAGCCCGTCGCGGGTGACGCCGTGGGCTGGTCGATGGAGGAGCGGCTGTACAACCAGGTCTGGGGCATGTTCGAGGACCTGGCCCGTTCGACCGCCGCGTACCGCAGTGCCGTCGAGTTCGCCGACTCCCGCCTGGACAGGGAACTCGACGAGGCCCTCACGGACCCTCGGGGCCGGCTCGGCACCGCGGGCGACGCCGCGCGCGAGGCGGCCCACGCCCGCCGGACGCAGCTGGTGGACCAGGCGCGCGCGGTCCTCGACCGGGACCTCGCCCAGCTCACCGCCGAGTCCGAGGTGGTCGAGCCCGCGCTTCCGCCCGCCTACGCCCGTTGGGACAACCCCGTCTGGCATGGCTACGACGTGCCCACCGAGCCGCCGATGGCCGTGCGCCTCGGCGACCTCCACCTGCCCGAGAGCGTGCCGCTGCGCATCCCGCTGTTGGTCAGGCTGCCACTGGAACGCGGGCTGTGGCTGGACAGCGGTCCGGCGGCACCCGACGGCTTCCAGGACTCCGCGGAACTGCGGGACCTGGCCGTGGAGGCGGCAGTGGCGCTCGCGGCCCGGTTGCTCGCCGTGCATCCGGCGGGGGACTTCGCCGTGCAGATCATCGACGCGGCCGGCACGGCGGCCGCGGCGTTCGGCCCGCTCACCCGCAGCGGCGTACTCGCAGCGCCTCCCGCGGCCGGCGCGGCCGGGGTGACGCAGACACTGGAGCGGCTCACCCGGCGAGTCGACCTCGTGCAGATGGCACTGCGCGGCGGCGCGCCCGAATCACTCCCGGCCGATGTCGACACCGCGCGTCAGCTGCTGATCGTCCATGACTTCCCGCACGGTTTCGACGACCGGGCGGTGACCCGGCTGCGCTATCTCGCCGACGAAGGGCCCGACGTCGGTGTGCACCTCCTGCTGGTCGCGGACCGTGAGGACGCCGCCTACGGCCCCCTGCTCGATCCGCTGTGGCGTTCGCTGACGCGACTCACCCCCCTGCCCGACGACCACTTCGCCGACCCTTGGGTGGGGCACGCCTGGACCTACGAACCCTCGCTGGTCCCGGCCGGCAGCCGGATCGTGCCCCAGGTACTGGCCGAGGTGGCGAAAGCCTTGGCCAAGCGCAGGTAAAGGCCATTGAACAGGGTATTTGGTCTTTCTTTTGCTGATCCCTTTACCTTTCCTTGGTGATTGGGTACTGTCTTCCGTGCGGAGGGGAGTACTCCCTGACTGCGGCGCACCCGTCAGTACGGACCGGTTCCGGTCCCGGGGCGCCGGCCCATCGCGGGCGGAAGAGACCTCCGGCAGCGACGACGCTGATGTGTTTGCCGTTACGTGATGCCGGAGGTGCCGTGGAAGTCTCCGTGACCCTGTGGGTCCTGACCATCGTGGGTCTCGCGACCCTGATCGCGGTCGACTTCCTCATCGGGCGCAAGCCCCATGAGGTGTCGATCAGGGAAGCCGGTGTCTGGACCGTCGTCTGGATCGTCCTGGCCGGGCTGTTCGGCCTCGGTCTCCTCGTCTTCGGCGGCGGACAGCCGGCCGGCGAGTTCTTCGCCGGATTCATCACCGAGAAGTCGCTGAGCGTCGACAACCTCTTCGTCTTCGTCCTGATCATGGCGAAGTTCGCGGTGCCCGCCCCGTACCAGCAGCGCGTCCTGCTCGTCGGCGTGCTCATAGCCCTGCTCCTGCGAGCCGTGTTCATCGCAGCGGGAGCCGCGATCATCGCCGGCTTCGCCTGGGTCTTCTACCTCTTCGGCGCCTTCCTGATCTGGACCGCCTGGAAGCTCGTCCAGGAGGCCCGCGCGGACGAGGAGGACGAGGAGGACGGGGGGTACGAGGAGAACAAGCTGCTGAAGGCCGCGGAGCGCAAGTTCGGTGTGGCCGACCGGTACCACGGCACCAAGCTGTGGATCCGGCAGAACGGCAGGCGGATCATGACCCCGATGCTGGTCGTCATGCTCGCGATCGGCACCACGGACGTCCTGTTCGCCCTGGACTCCATCCCCGCGATCTTCGGCCTGACCCAGGACCCGTACATCGTCTTCACCGCCAACGCCTTCGCTCTCATGGGTCTGCGGCAGCTGTACTTCCTCATCGGCGGCCTGCTGAAGAAGCTGGTCCACCTCTCGTACGGTCTGTCGATCATCCTTGGCTTCATCGGCGTCAAGCTGGTGCTGCACGCCCTGCACGAGTCCGGAGTCCAGGTCCCCGAGATCAGCATCCCGGTCTCGCTCGGCGTGATCTGCGTGGTCCTGGCCGTCACGACCGTCACCAGTCTGACGGCCACCAGGAGGCAGGCGGCTGACGAAGCGGCCCACAGCACAGGCGAAGCCTCGCCGAAGGACAGCGTCGACGCCTGAGCGAGCCTGCCCCGGGCAGGCCACGGCGGGAGCGGGACTCTGACGAGCAGACACCCGCTCCCGCGCCGGTTCCAAGCCCCGCGGTGGAGGGATGAAAAGTATCTGAAAAGAGTGGAATGCGAATCCTGTACGTCTCTGCAACCATCGCCGCATGATCACTCGGCTTCGGTCGCTCAGCCGGCAATGGACGATCCTCGTGCCCGTCCTCGCGGTCGTCCTCCTGGTCTTCACCTGGGGCCGTGACCTGCCGGGCGCGGTCGTCGCCCTGGTGACGCTGGTGCTGGCCGGCTCCGTCCTGGCGGCGGTCCACCACGCCGAGGTCGTCGCCCACCGCGTCGGCGAGCCCTTCGGCTCCCTGGTGCTCGCCATCGCCGTCACGATCATCGAGGTCGCCCTCATCGTCACCCTCATGGCCGACGGCGGCGCCAAGAGTTCCACCCTGGCCAGGGACACCGTGTTCGCCGCCGTGATGATCGCCTGCAACGGCATCGTGGGGCTCTGTCTCCTCGCGGCCTCCCTGCGGCACGGGACCGCCGTCTTCAACCCGGAGGGCACCGGCGCCGCCCTGGCGACCGTGGCGACCCTCGCCACGCTCAGCCTGGTGCTGCCGACCTTCACCACCAGCAAACCAGGGCCCGAGTTCTCCTCGCTGCAACTGACCTTCGCCGCGCTGTCCTCACTCATCCTGTACGGGCTGTTCGTCGCCACGCAGACCGTGCGCCACCGCGACTACTTCCTGCCGATCACCCGGCAGGGCGGGGTCATCACCGCCGACGACCACGCCGCACCCCCGTCCGCACGCGCCGCCTGGCTCGGCCTCGGCCTGCTCGGCCTTGCCTTGATCGGTGTGGTCGGCCTGGCCAAGAGCGTGTCGCCCACCATCGAGAACGGGGTGGCGGCGGCCGGCCTGCACCAAGCCGTCGTGGGTGTGGTCATCGCCCTGCTCGTCCTGTTGCCGGAGACGATCGCCGCGCTGCGCTCCGCACGCCGCGACCGGGTGCAGACCAGCCTCAACCTCGCCCTCGGCTCCGCCATGGCCAGCATCGGCCTGACCATCCCGGCCGTCGCCCTCGCCTCCGTCTGGCTGTCCGGTCCGCTCGTGCTGGGACTCAGCTCGACGCACATGCTGCTGCTGGCGCTGACCGTGGTGGTCAGCTCTCTGACGGTGGTGCCGGGCCGTGCCACACCCTTGCAGGGCGGCGTCCACCTGGTGATCTTCGCGGCCTACCTGGAACTGGCGGTCAACCCGTAGCCCGGCCATCCGGTCCGGCCCCGGCATCGGCTCCTCCGGGGCGTCTCCAGGGTGTCTGCCGGGCTCTTCCGTGGCTCCTCGGCCGGGCCCGCCCCGCAGTCCGGCTCGGGGCGTTCTTCGGCAAGGTCCGTCAGCCCGTCGCCGGTTCCACCGCAGGCACGGGCACCGGCCGCGTCTCCGGAAGCAGCGCGAAGCACACCAGGCTGAGCAGCGCGATGCCCGTCAGGTACACCCCCACGCCCCAGGGCACACGTCCGCTCCGCTCCGCGAGCGCCGTGGCCACGATCGGGGTGAGCGCGCCGCCGAGGACCCCGCCGAGGTTGTAGCCCACCGCGGCGCCCGTGCAGCGCACCCGCGCCTCGTACAGTTCCGGCAGATAGGCGGCGACGACCGCGAACATGGTGACAAAGGCGATCAGTGCGCCCAGGATGCCGAGGAACATCAGCAGCGGCCGGCCGGTGGCCAGCAACGCCACCATCGGGAGCATCCACAGGACGCAGGCCGTGCAGCCCGTCAGACACATCGGACGGCGCCCGTACCGGTCACCGAGCAGTGCCAGCAGCGGCGTCAGCGCCCCCTTCACGACCACCGCGGCCATGACACAGGTCAGCATCACCGTCCGGCTCACCCCGAGCCGCTCCGTCGCATACGCCAGCGACCAGGTCGTCACGGCGTAGAACACCGCGTACCCGATGGCCAGTGCGCCGGCCGTCAGCAGCACCAGCCGTCCGTGATGCCGTACCACCTCGATGAGCGGCACGCGCGCGTGGTCGTCGATTTCCAGGAACCGCGGGCTCTCGGTGAGTGACGTGCGCAGCCGCAGCCCGGCGAGCGCCAGCGCTCCGGCCCCCCAGAACGGCACGCGCCAGCCCCACCGCGCGAACTCCGCGTCGGACAGGGTCGCCGACAGCGCGAGCATCACCCCATTGGCGAGCACGAAGCCGAACGCGGGTCCCACTTGAGGGAAGCTCGACCACAGGGCGCGCCGCGCGGCGGGCGCGTGCTCGGCGGTCAGCAGCACCGCCCCGCCCCACTCCCCGCCGAGCCCGAGCCCCTGCAGGAAACGCAGCAGGAGCAGCAGCAGCGGCGCGGCCACGCCGATCGTGCCGTACGACGGCACGCAGCCCACCGCGACCGTCGAGGCGCCCGTGAGCAGCAGTGAGAGGACGAGCACCGGCCGCCGTCCACGCCGGTCGCCGAGGTGCCCGAACAGCACCGAACCGAGCGGCCGGGCCACGAACCCCGCCCCGAACGTCCCGAACGCCGCCAGCGTTCCCGCCAGCGGCGAGAAGGTCGGGAAGAACAGTGGCCCGAGTACCAGGGCCGCCGCCGTTCCGTAGACGAAGAAGTCGTAGAACTCGATCGCGGTCCCGACCAGCGAGGCGACGGCGAGTCTCGCCATCGAAGGGGCGTTTCCGGCACGTACAGGCTGCATGACGCGTCAACCACGGCGTGTGATCAACGGTTACGGGGCGCGCGGGAGCGATCAGCGAACACGCTGTGCGCCGAGGCCACCGGCGCACACGGCCCGCCAGGGGTTCGCGACACCGTGATAGACCGGGTGCGAAGCGGTCGTCGACGTACCGCCCCGAACGGACCGGAGGAACCGTGCCCCGCACCCTGGCCAACGCCCCGATCATGATCCTCAACGGGCCCACCCTGAACCTGCTCGGCCGGCGCCAGCCCGAGATCTACGGCAAGGACACGCTGGCCGACGTGGAGGCGCTGTGCGCCAAGGCCGCGGCAGCGCACGGTGGCACGGTGGACTTCCGGCAGTCCAACCACGAGGGCGAGTTGGTCGACTGGATCCACGAGGCGCGCCTGAACCACTGCGGGATCGTCATCAACCCCGGTGCCTACTCGCACACCTCGGTCGCGATCCTGGATGCACTCAACACCTGTGACGGCATGCCGGTGTTGGAGGTGCACATCTCCAACATCCACCAGCGCGAATCCTTCCGGCACCACTCCTACGTCTCGCTGCGCGCAGACGGTGTGATCGCCGGGTGCGGGGCGCAGGGTTACGTGTTCGGCGTGGAGCGCGTGGCCGCCCTGGTGGGCGCGGCACAGGCCGAGGCGTAGCTACAGGCGGCCCGCCTCCACGATCCGCCGCAGGAAGCGCCTCGTGCGCTCCTGCTGCGGGTCGCGGAAGACCTGCTCGGCGGTGCCGCGCTCCAGCACGATGCCACCGTCCAGGAAACACACCTGGTCGGCGACGTCCCGCGCGAAGCCCATCTCGTGCGTCGCCAGCACCATGGTCATGCCGTCGTCCTTCAGGCCCCGGACCACCTCGAGCACCTCGCCCACGAGTTCGGGATCGAGCGCCGCGGTGATCTCGTCCAGCAGCAACAGCCGGGGCCGCACGGCGAGCGCCCGTACGATCGCCGCACGCTGCTGCTGGCCGCCGCTGAGCCGGTCCGGGTAGGCATCCGCCTTGCCGCCGAGCCCGAGGCGCTCCAGCAGCTCCCTGGCCCGTTCCTCGGCCTCCGCGCGCGAGACGCCGTGCACCCGGCGCGGTGCCAGCGTGATGTTGTCCAGCACGGTCATGTGCGGGAAGAGGTTGTACGCCTGGAAGACCACGCCGATCCGCCGCCGCACCGCGTCCTGGTCGACGCGTGGATCGGTGATCTCCTCGTCGTCCAGCCAGATCGCGCCGTCGTCGATCTCCTCCAGGAGGTTGGCGCAGCGCAGCAGCGTGGACTTGCCCGAGCCGGAGGCCCCGATCAGCGCCGTCACCGTGTGCGGAGCGACCTCCAGACCGACGTCCCGGAGCACGACGGAGCCACCGAACGTCTTGCGGACGGACTCCATGCGCAGGACGGGCGCGTCTGCCTCGCTCACAGCGATCCTCCCTGGGCCCGCCGCCGGTCCATCCGAGCCGTCACCCAGTCCGTGAAGCGGGTCATCGGAATGGTCAGCGCGACGAAGACGAGGCCCGCCACGATGTACGGCGTGTAGTTGAGGCTGCGCTGGGCGATGATGTCGGCCGCCCGCACGGCGTCGATCGCACCGCCGATCGACACGAGCCCAGTGTCCTTCTGGAGGGACACGAGGTCGTTCAGCAGCGGCGGCACCTGACGGCGCACCGCCTGGGGGAGCACCACGTACCGCAGGGCCTGCCGATGGGTCAGGCCCAGCGAACGGGCGGCGGCACGCTGCGAGGGGTGCACGGACTCGATGCCGGCGCGGAACACCTCGGCGACGTACGCGGAGTACGTCAGCGTCAGGGCGGTACCACCCAGCAGCACGGGATCGACGCTCACGCCCTGCAGGCGCAGCGCGGGCACCCCGAAGACCACGATCATCAGGTTGATGATCAGTGGCAGGCCGCGGAAGAAGTCCGTGTACGCGGCCGCCAACACGCGCAGGGGGAAGAACACGGGCCCTCGAAGGGTGCGCGCCACGGCGATCAGCATGCCCAGGACGAGCACCAGCACGCCGCAGATCAGCAGCAGCCGGACGTTGAGCCACAGCCCTTCGAGGACCTTGGGCAACGCCTCGCGAGCGTATTGCCCGTCGAAGAACGTCTCCTCGGTGCGCGGCCAGCCGGGAGCGTCGACGACGACCAGGTAGAGGACGACGCCGGTGACGAGGGTCGAGAGGGCGGCGATCGCCGTCGCGCGACGGGCACGCGCGCGTTTGTGGCGCTCGCGCTCAAGCCGGCGTTCGGACGGGACGTACACGTCCCGCACGACGCCCTTGCCGTCGTGCTCCCCGAAGTCCTCCTGTGTGACCGTCACCTGAGCACCGGGGCGTCGACCGCGTCGGACAGCCACTGCTTCTCCAGCCTGGCCAGCGTGCCGTCCTTGCGCAGGGCGTTCACGGCCGACGTCACGCACGGCGTGAGGCCGCTGTCCTTGTCGAGGACGAGCCCGAACTGCTCGGGCGCACCGCCCTGGTGCTCGAACTGCCCGACGATCCTGGCGTTGGTCACCTGGGCCGAGGTGACGTAGAAGGCGGTCGGCAGATCGGTGACGATCGCGTCCACCTGGCCGTTCCTGAGCGCGGAGATGGCCTGGTCGTTCTTGGAGTACGCGGCCGCCTCCCGCGACGGCTTCACCACGTCGTCGATGTAGTCGAGGCTCGTGGTGCCCACCTGGGCACCCAGCTTGAGCTCCTTAAGTGCCGCGACACTCGTCGCCTCCGCTGCCTTGCTGCCCTTGAGCGCGATGACGGCCTGGCGTACGTCGTAGTAGCCCGAGGAGAAGTCGACGGCCCTCTTGCGCTCGGCGCTGATCGACACCTGGTTGATGTCGAAGTCGAAGGTCTTCACGCCGGGTGCGAACGCCTTGTTGAACGGCACGCTCTGCCATAGGACCGCGCTCTTGCCGTAACCCAGCTGCTGCGCCACGGCGTAGGCGACCGCCGACTCGAAGCCCTTGCCGTTCGCGGGCTTGTCGTCCTTGAACCAGGGATCGTACGCGGGCTCGTCCGTGGCGATCGTCAGCCTGCCGGTCGTCTTGGTGGCCAACTTGCCCTTGGCGCAGCCCTTCGCGGCCGAGCCGGCCGGGGTGGCCGACGACTTCTGCTCGGGCTGCGGAGCACAGCCGACGGCGGTGGCGAGCAGAGCTATGGTGGCGGCGGCCGCCGCACGGCGCAGGGCGCGAGGGGCGAGGTGCATGGCGGGAGACTGGCAGTGAACCCCTCGTTTGTCCAGGTCACGCCGATGACTGTCCGCATGCTGGGAACGGGTGTTGCAGCCGTGTGAACGGCGCCGCAAGTGACCGGATGTGGCCTGGGCCGCCGGCCGAGGGCGGGGTTGAGACCGGCGGCCCTGCCCCAGAGGAGCCGTCATCCTCCGCGGGGTTGTCACCAGTTGACTCCGGGACAGGGAGTGCGGGGAGCGCGCACGCGCCCCCAGCGCGTGCGAAACGTTCACACGGGGCGCGCGGCGAGGTGACACGGGGCGCGCGGCGAGGTCGCACGGGGCGCGCTGCGTGAACAACGCGCCCGGCGCTCACCATCCGCGCGCGTGCCACTCCGGCAGATGCGGCCGCTCCGCGCCCAGCGTCGTGTCGTTGCCGTGGCCCGGATACACCCAGGTCTCGTCGGGCAGCACGCCGAAGATCTTCGTCTCCACGTCGTGGATCAGGTCGGCGAAGGCCTTCGGATCCTTGTGCGTGTTGCCGACGCCGCCCGGGAAGAGGCAGTCGCCGGTGAAGACGTGCGGGTGGCCGTGCGGGTCGTCGTAGACCAGCGCGATCGAACCCGGGGTGTGCCCGACGAGGTGCCGCGCGGTGAGCTCCACACGACCGACCCTGATCACGTCGCCGTCGTCCACGAGGACATCGGTGGCCACGGGGATACCGGGGGCGTCCTCGCGGCCGGCGTACGTACGCGCGCCCGTGGCCGCGACGACCTCGGCGAGCGCCTGCCAGTGGTCACCGTGCTGATGCGTGGTGACGACGGACGCGATGCCGTCGTCACCGATCATGCCGAGCAGCGTGTGCGCCTCGTTGGCGGCGTCGATCAGGAGCTGCTCGTCGGTGGCCCGGCAGCGCAGCAGATAGGCGTTGTTGTCCATCGGGCCGACCGCGATCTTCGTGATCATCAGGTCTTTCAGCTCGTGCACATCCGCCGGTCCGCCGACCTTGACTTCGCCCGTGTACGTCATGGCTGCCAGCCTACCGACGAGATCACAGCGGCGGCAGCACGGGAAGCGCGACTCCCTCGTCGAGTACGGTCACCCCTTCCCCGCGGGTGCGTCCCGCGAGCCAGCCCAGCAGGGCCGGGGCCGGTCCCGTCACGGTGACCGGCTCGTCGTCGCTCCGGCGGCCCGTGGGCCACGTGAGGCGGCCGGGATCCTCCAGGGCGGACAGCGCGATGCCCGGTAGGCCCGGGTGATCCGTGAACCGCTGCGCGAGGAACTCGATCTCCCGTTCCAGGAACTCCGCGGGAAGATCCGCCAGCTCGTACCCGATACCGAGATCCACGTGGTGGAGGTCCACCTCGACCCACCGCCGGAACGGCACCCGGGACGCCGAGTCGGTGACGCCGTTGCGCAGCTCCACCGTGCGCGTCCAGTCCGCGGGCGCGTCGCCCGCAGCCTGGAAGCGGGCCGCGCTCTCGCGCAGGTCGGTGAGCTGGGCGTCCAGCGGACGCGGGGCGTCGCGCCGGATGTCGGCGTCCCGCGCCTCGGCGCTCGCGTACATGGGCCGGCCCTCGAGAACGTTCACGAGCGCGTCCGCGTTGCGGGAGAGGTGGGCGAGGACATGCCCCCGGGACCAGCCCGGGAGCCGTGACGGTCCGGAGAGCGAGGCGTTGTCCAGTCCGGCGACCGCGGTGAGGAGCCGTTCGGTCGCGTCACGTACACATGCCAGGTCATGAGCGTGATCAATCATGGGCCTGACATTAGCCCCGCCACACGTTCGGGTGAAGGTGGTGAACCTCGTCCGCAAATCGAAAGCACGTGCTATATCGTCGAAGGCGGCGTCGGGCATGCTGGATGGCCGGGGGTTGTTATGCAACCGGGCAATCCGACCGGCGTTGTCAGTGGCTCCCCCTAGTCTGAAGAAGCACGGGGGCCTCGCCCCTGTCACTTCTCTCAAGAAAGGTGCGGACCGGCGTGGCCGACCGTCTCATCGTCCGTGGCGCGCGCGAGCACAACCTGAAGAATGTCTCGCTCGACCTGCCACGTGACTCGCTCATCGTCTTCACGGGCCTGTCCGGGTCGGGCAAGTCCTCCCTGGCCTTCGACACGATCTTCGCGGAGGGCCAGCGTCGCTACGTGGAGTCGCTCTCCTCGTACGCCCGGCAGTTCCTCGGCCAGATGGACAAGCCGGACGTCGACTTCATCGAGGGTCTGTCCCCGGCGGTCTCCATCGACCAGAAGTCGACCTCGCGCAACCCGCGCTCGACGGTCGGCACCATCACCGAGGTCTACGACTACCTGCGTCTGCTCTTCGCGCGCATCGGGAAGCCGCACTGCCCCGAGTGCGGCCGCCCGATCTCCCGACAGTCGCCGCAGGCCATCGTCGACAAGGTCCTGGAGCTGCCGGAGGGGAGCCGCTTCCAGGTGCTGTCGCCGCTCGTGCGCGAGCGCAAGGGCGAGTTCGTCGACCTCTTCGCCGATCTGCAGACCAAGGGCTACTCCCGCGCGCGGGTGGACGGCCAGACCATCCAGCTCTCCGACCCGCCCACCCTGAAGAAGCAGGAGAAGCACACCATCGAGGTGGTCGTGGACCGCCTCACGGTGAAGGACTCGGCCAAGCGCCGCCTCACCGACTCCGTGGAGACCGCGCTCGGCCTGTCCGGCGGCATGGTCGTGCTCGACTTCGTCGACCTCCCCGAGGGCGATCCCGAGCGCGAGCGCATGTACTCCGAGCACCTGTACTGCCCGTACGACGACCTGTCCTTCGAGGAGCTGGAGCCCCGTTCCTTCTCCTTCAACTCGCCTTTCGGCGCCTGCCCCGAGTGCACGGGCATCGGGACGCGCATGGAGGTCGACCCCGAGCTGATCGTCCCGGACGAGGACAAGTCCCTGGACGAGGGTGCCATCCACCCCTGGTCGCACGGGCACACCAAGGACTACTTCGGCCGCCTGATCGGTGCTCTCGCGGACGCCCTCGGCTTCCGTACGGACATCCCGTTCGCGGGCCTGCCGCAGCGCGCGAAGAAGGCCCTGCTCCACGGCCACAAGACCCAGATCGAGGTGCGCTACCGCAACCGGTACGGCCGTGAGCGCGTGTACACCACGCCCTTCGAGGGTGCGGTGCCGTTCGTCAAGCGACGCCACAGCGAGGCCGAGAGCGACGCCAGCCGGGAGCGCTTCGAGGGCTACATGCGGGAGGTGCCCTGCCCCTCGTGCGAGGGCACGCGCCTGAAGCCGATCGTCCTCGCGGTCACGATCATGGAGAAGTCGATCGCCGAGGTCTCCTCGATGTCGATCAGCGACTGCGCGGACTTCCTGGGTCGGCTGACGCTGAGTGCCCGTGACAAGAAGATCGCCGAGCGGGTGCTGAAGGAGGTCAACGAACGGCTGCGGTTCCTGGTCGACGTCGGCCTGGACTACCTCTCCCTGAACCGCGCGGCCGGCACGCTCTCCGGCGGCGAGGCCCAGCGCATCCGCCTGGCCACCCAGATCGGCTCCGGCCTCGTCGGCGTCCTGTACGTCCTGGACGAGCCGTCGATCGGTCTGCACCAGCGGGACAACCACCGGCTGATCGAGACGCTGGTCCGGCTGCGCGACATGGGCAACACGCTCATCGTCGTGGAGCACGACGAGGACACCATCAAGGTCGCCGACTGGGTCGTGGACATCGGTCCGGGCGCCGGCGAGCACGGCGGCAAGGTGGTGCACAGCGGCTCCCTGAAGGAACTGCTCGCCAACACGGAATCGCAGACCGGCGCGTACCTGTCGGGCCGCAAGGCGATCCCGCTTCCGGACATCCGCCGTCCCCGCGACCCGTCCCGCAAGCTCACCGTGCACGGCGCCCGCGAGAACAACCTGCAGGACATCGACGTGTCCTTCCCGCTGGGCGTGTTCACGGCCGTCACGGGCGTCTCCGGATCCGGCAAGTCGACGCTGGTCAACGACATCCTGTACACCCACCTGGCCCGCGAGCTCAACGGCGCCAGGAACGTTCCCGGGCGCCACACGCGCGTGGACGGCGACGACCTCGTCGACAAGGTCGTGCACGTCGACCAGTCGCCGATCGGCCGCACCCCGCGGTCCAACCCGGCGACGTACACCGGTGTCTTCGACCACATCCGCAAGCTGTTCGCCGAGACCACCGAGGCCAAGGTCCGCGGATATCTGCCCGGCCGCTTCTCCTTCAACGTCAAGGGCGGACGCTGCGAGAACTGCGCGGGCGACGGCACCATCAAGATCGAGATGAACTTCCTCCCGGACGTCTACGTCCCGTGCGAGGTCTGCCACGGCGCCCGGTACAACCGGGAGACCCTGGAGGTCCACTACAAGGGCAAGTCCATCGCCGACGTGCTGAACATGCCGATCGAGGAGGCCACCGACTTCTTCGAGGCCGTCCCGGCCATCTCGCGCCACCTGAGGACCCTGAAGGACGTCGGTCTCGGCTACGTCCGCCTCGGCCAGTCCGCCACCACCCTCTCCGGCGGTGAGGCACAGCGCGTGAAGCTGGCCAGCGAACTGCAGAAGCGGTCCACCGGGCGCACGGTCTACGTCCTGGACGAGCCGACGACCGGTCTGCACTTCGAGGACATCAGCAAACTCCTGAAGGTCCTCGGCGGCCTGGTCGACAAGGGCAACACGGTCATCGTCATCGAGCACAACCTCGACGTGATCAAGACCGCCGACTGGATCGTGGACATGGGCCCGGAGGGCGGCGCCGGCGGCGGCCTGGTGGTCGCCGAGGGTACGCCCGAGGAGGTCGCCGGGGTTCCGGCCAGCCACACCGGCAAGTTCCTGCGCGAGATCCTCGGCGCCGACCGCATCAGCGACGCGGAACCGGTGACGGCGCCGCCCGCCGCCAAGCGGACGGCAGCCGCGAAGACGGCGGCGAAGAAGACGGTGACGGCGAAGACCAACAACATGGCGACCAAGAAGGCCGGCGCGGTCACGAAGAAGGCGGCGCCCGCGAAGAAGACGACACGGGCCCGCAAGGCCTGACACAGCACCAGAAAAGCGGCGCCCCGCGGGAACTCCCCGCGGGGCGCCGCTCGTTCCACCATCAGCCGCCCCGGCTCCGCGGTCCGACGGGCTCCCGCACCTCGGGGCCGGCCGCACCTTGACAACAGCAGAGAGGAAGACAGCCGCTCACAGATCACCGAGCTCGGCCGCGTACGGCGGCTCGGCCCCCGCCCGTGAGCAGGTGATCGCCGCCGCGCGTGCCGCGAAGCGCAGCAGCCGCGTCCAGCCCTGCGTCCCGAGGGCGTCGAGCGCTTCCGCCGACAGCGCGTCCTGCGTGGAAAGCCCGTGCAGCAAGGCCGCGTTGACCGTGTCGCCGGCGCCGATGGTGTCCACCACGGCGACCTCCTCACCCGGTACGGAGTACTCCGCGCCGTTCCGGGTGAACACGGTGAGCCCGTCCCCGCCCTGGGTCACCACGACGGCCGCCGGCCCCGCGGCCAGCCACTCGCGCGGGGTGCCGCCCAGCCACTCGGCGTCCTCCGCGGAGAGCTTGAGCAGCGTCACCGTGGGCAGCCAGCTCTTGAAACGCGCCCGATAGGCATCCGCGTCCGGGATCAGCCCCGCCCGGACGTTGGGGTCGAGTGCGGTGAACAGCCCCTGTGCGGCCGCCGTGCGCATCAGCTCCTCATAGGCGCTCGCTCCGGGTTCCAGGACGAGCGAACAGGTACCGAAGGACACCGCGCGCGTGCCGGCGGGCAGCGCGGCGGGCGCGGTGAACAGACGGTCGGCGGTGCCGTCCACATAGAAGGAATACGCGGCGGAGCCGCTTGCGTCGATCGTGGCCACGGCCAGGGTCGTCGGCTCCGTCCCGCGCTGCACGCCCGACACGTCCACGCCCGCGTGCCGCAGCCCGTCGAGCAGCGCCTCGCCGAAGGCGTCGTGCGACGTCCGCGAGCAGAAGGCGGTGCGGGACCCGAGCCGCCCGAGGGCCACGGCGGTGTTGTACGGGCCGCCGCCGAGTGCCGGTTTCAGCTCCGCCAGGGCGCCGGGGCCCTGCGGTACCAGGTCGATCAGTGCCTCACCGGCGACGACGATCACGAGGCGGTTCCCTTCTCCGACAGCGTGGGTGATGCGGTGAGCCCGGGCTCCTCGGGCCCGCCCGGCTCCTCGGGGCAGCCGCAGGACGTGCGATGGACGAACGCGCACGGCAGCCGCATCGTCCGGGTCGCCCGGCGTGGTTCCTCCAGACGGTCCAGGAGCACCCGGACGGCCTGTGTCCCCAGCTCCCTGCTGGGCTGGGCGATGGCGGTGAGCCGTGGTGAGAACAGATCGGCCCAGGCGAAGTCGTCGAAGCAGCACAGGGCGATGTCGTCGGGGACGGACAGGCCGTGCCGGCGCAGGGCGCGCAGCGCGCCGATGGTCATCGCGTTGTTGGCCGTCACGAGTGCCGACGGTGGATCGGGGAGGGCGAGCAGGGCGGTCGTGGCCTGCTCGGCACCCGTGGACTCGGAGTTGCCGGACACCAGGAGCCGTTCGTCGTGGGCCAGTCCGGCGGCGGTGAGGCCGTCCCGGTAACCGCGGACACGCTCACTGGTGGTGCTGAGCCCGGGCAGGCCCGCGACCAGGCCGATACGGCGGTGACCCAGTCCGGCGAGATGGGTGACCAGACGCGCGGTCGGCTCGGCGCTCTCGGCGCACACCTGGTCGTACCAGGGCGCGGGCTCACCGGGGCCGATGCCCGCGGCACCACCCGCCATGCCGCCGTCGATCATCCGGTCCAGAAACACGGTCGGTACGGCGTGGCGGCGGAGGTAGGCCACCAGTTCGTGCGGACGGGCGGAGGGAGCGACGATCATGCCGTCCACCCGGCGTTCATGGAGAAGCTGCACGACCTTGCGTTCATGCTCCGGGTCGTCATGGGGGTCTGCGATGAGCAGGCTGTAGCCCGCCTCGAGTGCGGCGGCCTCGACACCCTGGAGGATCTCCGTGAAGTACGGGTTGCTGATCGCCGACACCGCGAGCCCGAGGGAACGGGTGCGGGAGGTCACCAGCGAGCGGGCCAGGGTGTTGGGGGTGTAGCCGAGGGCGTCGACGGCGTCCAGCACGGCCTGGCGGGTGTGGGGCAGCACCGGGCGCGTGCCGTTCAGCACGTGGGAGACCGTCGCCACGGAGACCCCGGCGCTCCGCGCCACGTCCGCCATGGTGGGCATCGCGTCTCCCTCCCGAACCGATCGAACCGGCCTACCGGCCTCCCGACCGGGACGCTATCCCATCGCCCGCTCTCGCGTAAACGCTTGCGCAAGCGCTTACGTCCACTGTCCCGGCCGATCTGCGCGCCCGCAGGGCCTCCGTGCCCTTCCTTCAGCCCCTTCTGCCTCCATCGGGCCCCGCGGTCACAGTCCGCACCCCGGGGTCGGCTGGCTGTTCTGCCCGGGTATCGTCGCCCTGCACACCCCTTGAGCAGTGGAGTCCAAGATGCCCGCCCGACCGTCCCCGAGCCGCCGTACCGTCCTTCGAGGGGCCGCGGTGGCCCCGGTCGCCGGGCTCGGCCTGGCCGCATGCGCGGCGCCGGGCCAGGGCGACCCGGCCGCGGCCACACCCACCGCGCCGGTGGACCTCGGTGCCGAGACCGAGGTCCCGAAGGACGGGGCCAAGCTCTACCGGGACCACAACGTGGTCATCAGCCGCGACGGGAGTGGTGCGCTGAAGGCCTACAGCACGATCTGCACGCACGCGGGCTGCCCCATCGACAAGCTGCAGGGGACGACCCTGATCTGCCCCTGCCACGGCAGCCAGTTCGACGCCGTGACGGGCAAGGTGGTCCAGGCACCGGCCACCGAGCCGCTGGCCGAGCTGTCGGTGAAGACCACGAAGGGCAGGATCATCGCGGGCCCGGCCGCCTGACCGGACGGCCGCGCCGTGCCACGCCGCGCCCCGGCCGCATGGCCGCTCCCTCGCACGGCGGCTTTGTACTGCTGTACAGCACCGGCGCACAGCCATCCCGAGTTCACGCAGCCGCACGGCGCGGGCGGGTGCCCACCGGGCGACACCGCAGCCGCAGGCGCCGATGCCCTGCGGGGCGACACGGCCATGGGATGACCCTGTGCCGCCATGCGCGCCCGTCCCGTCATGCCGCGCCGGCGTTCTCCGCCACGGCCCGGCTTCCGCCTCCCCCTCACGCCCAGGTGCCCCCCGATCTCGGTGGTCGCCCGCGGCGACCGCACCCTCTTCGGCTGAGCCGCGACCGCACCTCTTCGGCTGAGCCGCGACCGCACCCTCTTCGGCTGAGCCGCGACCGCACCCTTTCGGCTGGAGCCGGGCTCCCGTCAGCCCTCCCGCCGAGCCCCCGGCACCCGCCCTACTGCCACCCCTGACTGAACAGATCTACCGCCCTCCCCGTCTGAAGGGATCCCGGACCGGACAGGCTGGCGCGCGAGGCGACCTCACTCCCAGTCCCAGGCGATTCCCACGATGCCCGGTCGGATCCGTGGCTCCACCATGTGGACGCAATGGTGCGGGCCGGTGACCGGCAGTTCGTGGCGGGCGCTGCGGGGAGCCGCCGTCGAGTGCTGGGTGAATCGATGGCAGCGGGCCGGCAGCGAGGCCGCGTCGAACCGCACCTGGAGGGCGTACTGGCCGCCGGGGGAGCCGAAACGCTGGAGATACTCGCGGGAGGGCCCGGCCGTGCCGTCCTCCATGCCGTACCGGAAGGAGAAGGTGTCGCCGGCCCGCAGCCGGGTGCCGAAGAGCAGTTCCGCGGCCAGCACGCCGGTGTCCTGGTCCCAGCGGATCCGACCGGTGCGGCAGTTCTCCAGCGCCCGCACACTGATGGCGCGCGGGCGGCAGCCGGGGTCGCCGTGGTGGACGGCGACGAAGCGGTCGGCGCCGTCGCGGTGGGCCCGCACGATGTGGTGTGCCTCGCGGCCCGCCAGCTCGCGCCGGGCGCCGATGCGGACGCATTCGTGATGGCCCAGGGTGTGCAGCCCGCCGTCGAGGGACCAGCCCAGTTCGGCCCGGAGCCGGTCCAGGGCGCCCGAGGCCTGGATCACGGAGCGGTAGGAGCGGCCGGCCGTGCGCCCGGCGGCAGCGCGCCCGTCGGCCTCGGCGAGCAGCCGGATCAGCGACTCGTCCGGCAGCTGGAGGATCTCCTCCAGTGCTCGTACGGCGCGCAGCGACTCCGGGCGCTGAGGGCGGCGGGCGCCCTGCTGCCAGTAACTCAGACTCGTGACGCCGACCTTGACCCCGTGCCGGGACAGATGGTGCTGGACGCGCTGGAGCGGCAGCCCGCGTGCGGCGATCGCGGCGCGCAGCGCCACATGGAAGGGGCCGCCCCGCAGGGCCGTGTCCAGTTCCGCGGTGGTGAGGTGCGCGTGCTCTGTGGCATGCCGCATGCCGGGGCACCTTTCTGTGAAGTGTTGCTACGGCTGGTCAGACCGCCTGAGCTGGTGTGCGGGGCCACCCCCGTGGACGCCGTTGGCTGCGCACGCCGCGCGCGTACGCGGGCGTGCCCGGCCCCGAGTTCCCCCGCATTGAAGCGTGTTGACCAGAACCCGACAACACCTGGAACCCGCCACGGCAGCGGTACGGCCGGGCCGGTGCGCCGCGCCGCAGCCGCCGGCGCGAGCGTCACGCCCGCCCCCGTCGGCCGGGGGAAGGATCCGGGCGTGACGGAGACCTGGACGTTCGAGGGCGGCCGCATGTCCGTGACGGTCGTGGAGGCGGTCACCGGGCAGTGGCGGGGGATCACCGAGGGCCGTCCGGAAACCTGGCCGACCGGCTCGGCCGGGCGCCCGGGCGTCTGCTGTCCGTGCCCAGCGACAAGGAACGCGCGCTGGTGATGCTTCTCGACGCGGTGGCCGGCCCGGGCGCACATGCAGTGTCGCGGGCCCCGAGGGGCGAGCGGGAGCTTCCGGCCGTCGAACGGGCAGTGCGCCATGTGTTCCGACCAGGACACCGTGCCGCTCAGGAAGGCCTGCCGGAGCGTCCGCCAGCTGATCGGTGCCGGCCTGCCGCGGGCGGGCACCGCCTGGCAGGTGGACGGGTGAGCGGCACGGGCGGGGGCGTTGTCCACAGGGCGGACGCGGTGTCGGTGCTCGCCAGTAGGGTGTGAGACATGGCCGACCCCTCCAGCTACCGCCCCAGGCCGGGTGAGATCCCGGACTCTCCCGGGGTGTACAGGTTCCGTGACGAGCACCGCCGGGTGATCTACGTCGGAAAGGCGAAGAGCCTGCGCCAGCGCCTGGCGAACTACTTCCAGGACCTGGCGAACCTGCACCCGCGCACCCGGACGATGGTGACCACCGCCGCGTCCGTGGAGTGGACCGTGGTGTCCACGGAGGTGGAGGCCCTCCAGCTGGAGTACTCCTGGATCAAGGAGTTCGACCCCCGGTTCAACGTCAAGTACCGCGACGACAAGAGCTACCCCTACCTCGCCGTGACGATGAACGAGGAATTCCCGCGTGTGCAGGTGATGCGCGGTCACAAGAAGAAGGGCGTCCGGTACTTCGGGCCGTACGGGCACGCGTGGGCCATCCGGGACACCGTCGACCTGCTGCTGCGCGTGTTCCCGGTGCGCACCTGCTCGGCCGGCGTGTTCAAGAACGCCTCCCGCACCGGCCGCCCCTGCCTGCTGGGCTACATCGACAAGTGCTCCGCCCCCTGCGTCGGCCGGATCGGCCCCGAGGACCACCAGGATCTGGCCGAGGAGTTCTGCGACTTCATGGCCGGCCGCACCGGCACCTACCTCCGCCGCCTGGAGAAGCAGATGATGGAGGCGGCCGAGGAGATGGAGTACGAGCGGGCCGCGCGGCTGCGCGACGACATCGAGGCCCTGAAGAAGGCCATGGAGAAGAACGCCGTCGTGCTCGCCGACGCCACCGACGCCGACCTCATCGCCGTCGCCGAGGACGAGCTGGAGGCGGCTGTGCAGATCTTCCACGTGCGCGGCGGCCGGGTGCGTGGCCAGCGTGGCTGGGTGACCGACAAGGTGGAGGAGATCACCACCGGAGCCCTGGTGGAGCACGCCCTGCAGCAGCTCTACGGCGAGGAGACGGGGGACGCGGTCCCCAAGGAGGTCCTGGTCCCGGCGCTGCCCGAGCCGGTCGAGCCGGTCCAGGAATGGCTGACCGGCCGCCGCGGGGCGAACGTCTCGCTGCGCATCCCGCAGCGCGGGGACAAGAAGGCTCTCATGGAGACCGTGCAGCGCAACGCCCAGCAGGCGCTCGTCCTGCACAAGACCAAGCGGGCCTCCGACCTGACGACGCGCTCGCGTGCCCTGGAGGAGATCGCCGAGGCCCTCGACCTGGACAGCGCCCCGCTGCGCATCGAGTGCTACGACATCTCGCACCTTCAGGGGGACGACGTGGTCGCCTCGATGGTCGTCTTCGAGGACGGCCTGCAGCGCAAGAGCGAGTACCGCCGCTTCCAGATCAAGGGCTTCGCGGGCCAGGACGACGTCCGCTCCATGCACGAGGTGATCAGCCGCCGCTTCAGGCGCTACCTCGCCGAGAAGGAGAAGACGGGGGAGTGGGCCGATGGCGCGGCCCCCGAGGAGACTCTCGCCGACGGTGACGACTCGCTCGCCGGCACCGAGGCGATCACCAACTCCCTCAAGGACGACGACGGCCGCCCGAGGAAGTTCGCGTATCCGCCCCAGCTGGTCGTCGTCGACGGCGGCCGGCCGCAGGTCGCGGCGGCCCGGCGGGCGCTGGACGAGCTGGGCATCGACGACATCGCCGTCTGCGGCCTCGCCAAGCGCCTGGAGGAGGTCTGGCTGCCCGGCGACGACGACCCGGTGGTCCTGCCCCGCACCAGCGAAGGCCTCTACCTGCTCCAGCGCGTGCGTGACGAGGCACATCGGTTCGCGATCACCTACCAGCGCACCAGGCGCGCCAAGCGCTTCCGGGCCGGCCCCCTGGACGAGGTCCCCGGCCTGGGGGAAACCCGCAAACAGGCGCTCATCAAGCATTTCGGCTCGGTGAAGAAGCTTCGGTCCGCCACAATCGAACAGATCCAGGAAGTGCCCGGAATAGGCCGGAAGACGGCCGAGACCATCGCCGTGGCCCTCGCCCAGGCGGCTCCGGCCGCCCCCGCCGTGAACACGGCGACTGGAGAGATCATTGAGGAGGAGGAACCCGAGACGACGGCGGGTTCCTCGGGGGAGCCCGTGACCGCGGGCCTCCCGGACGAACGACGGGGGCAGGAGAGATGACCGAGCACGAAGCACAGCCCACAGCGGAGCGAGATCGCGCCCACGAGGAAGCGGGGCAGGATCAGCCGCACACCGCGGCAGGCGAGCAGCCCGCGCCCCAGGAAGACGGAGCACAGGTGAGCACGGACGGTACACCGGCCGCGGCGGCCGAAGCGGCCATCCCCGAGCTGGTGATCATCTCCGGTATGTCCGGGGCGGGACGGTCGACGGCGGCGAAGTGTCTGGAGGACCTCGGCTGGTTCGTCGTGGACAACCTCCCGCCCGCCCTCATCCCCACCATGGTGGAGCTGGGCGCCCGCTCGCAGGGCAACGTGGCCCGGATCGCGGTCGTCGTGGACGTACGCGGCCGGCGCTTCTTCGACAATCTGCGCGAGTCCCTCGCCGACCTGGACACCCGGGGAGTCACCAGGCGGATCGTCTTCCTGGAGTCCTCGGACGATGCCCTCGTGCGCCGCTTCGAATCGGTGCGCCGCCCGCACCCGCTGCAGGGCGACGGCCGCATCGTCGACGGCATCGCCGCCGAGCGCCATCTGCTGCGCGAGCTGCGCGGCGACGCCGACCTGGTGATCGACACCTCCAGCCTCAACGTGCACGAGCTGCGCGCCAAGATGGACGCCCAGTTCGCCGGCGAGGAGGAACCCGAGCTGCGGGCCACGGTGATGTCCTTCGGCTTCAAGTACGGCCTGCCCGTCGACGCCGACCTCGTCGCGGACATGCGGTTCCTGCCCAACCCGCACTGGGTCCCGGAGCTGCGCCCGTACACCGGCCTCAACGAGGAGGTCGCCGCCTACGTCTTCAACCAGCCCGGCGCGAAGGAGTTCCTCGACCGGTACGCCGAACTGCTGCGCCTCATCGCGGCCGGCTACCGGCGCGAGGGCAAGCGGTATGTGACCATCGCCATCGGCTGTACGGGCGGAAAGCACCGCTCGGTCGCGATGTCGGAGAAGCTCGCCGCGCGCCTCGCGGCCGAGGGCGTGGAGACGGTGATCGTGCACCGGGACATGGGACGGGAATGACGGAACGTACACGGCGGCTCGGCATGCTGCGCCGGATGGTGCCGGAGGCGCGTTCGAGCCGCGCCACGGCCGAGGCGCGGGCGGCCCGTCCCGCCGAGGCCCGCGGCGGCCGGCCCCGGCGCCGGGGCACGCAGCCCAAGGTGGTGGCGCTCGGCGGCGGCATGGGACTGTCCGCCTCGCTCGCCGCGTTGCGCCGGATCACCGGCGACCTCACCGCCGTCGTCACCGTGGCCGACGACGGCGGTTCCAGCGGCCGGCTGCGTGACGAGCTGGGCGTCCTGCCGCCCGGCGACCTGCGCAAGGCGCTGGCCGCGCTGTGCGGCGACGACGAGTGGGGGCAGACCTGGGCCCGGGTCATCCAGCACCGCTTCCAGTCCCAGGGCGACCTGCACGAGCACGCGGTGGGCAATCTGCTGATCGTCGCCCTGTGGGAGCAGCTCGGCGACCATGTGCAGGCCCTGGACCTGGTCGGCAAGCTGCTGGGTGCGCACGGGCGGGTGCTGCCCATGTCCGCCGTGCCGCTGGAGCTGCAGGCCCTGGTCAAGGGGCATGATCCGAACCGTCCGGACGACGTGGACACCGTGCGTGGGCAGGCCAACGTCGCGCTGACGCCCGGGGAGGTCCAGTCGGTGCACCTGGTGCCGAACGACCCGCCGGCCGTCCCCGAGGCCGTCGAGGCGGTCCTGGACGCGGACTGGGTGGTGCTCGGTCCCGGCTCCTGGTTCTCCTCGGTGATCCCGCATCTGCTCGTCCCCGAGCTGCTGGACGCCCTCATGGAGACCAAGGCGCGCAAGGTCCTGTCCCTGAACCTCGCCCCGCAGCCGGGAGAAACCGAGGGCTTCTCCCCGCAGCGTCATTTGGAGGTTTTGGGGCGACACGCCCCTAAACTCGCCCTGGACGTGGTGCTGGCCGACGAGGCCGCCGTGCCCGACCGCGACTCGCTCACCGAGGCCGCCAAGCGGCTGGGAGCCGCGATCGAGCTGGCGCCCGTGGCCCGGACCGATGGATCACCCCGGCACGATCCGGAGCTGTTGGCCGCCGCGTACGACCGTATTTTTCGGATGCATGGAAGGATCGGCCCATGGCGATGACGGCAGCGGTGAAGGACGAGATCTCCCGGCTACCCGTCACCCGGACCTGCTGCAGGAAGGCGGAGGTCTCCGCCATTCTGCGGTTCGCCGGCGGCCTTCACCTGGTGAGCGGGCGCATCGTGATCGAGGCGGAGCTGGACACCGCGATGGCGGCCCGCCGTCTCAAGCGGGACATCCTGGAGATCTTCGGGCACAGCTCGGAGCTGATCGTGATGGCACCCGGCGGGCTGCGGCGAGGCTCGCGGTACGTCGTGCGGGTCGTCGCGGGCGGTGACCAGCTGGCCCGGCAGACGGGCCTCGTGGACGGCCGGGGCCGCCCCATCCGGGGCCTGCCCCCGCAGGTGGTCTCCGGGGCCACCTGTGACGCGGAGGCGGCCTGGCGCGGCGCCTTCCTTGCGCACGGTTCGCTGACCGAGCCCGGCCGTTCCTCCTCGCTGGAGGTGACCTGCCCGGGGCCGGAGGCCGCACTCGCGCTGGTCGGTGCCGCCCGCCGGCTGTCGATCGCCGCGAAGGCCCGGGAGGTCCGCGGCGTGGACCGCGTGGTCGTCCGCGACGGCGACGCCATCGGCGCCCTCCTGACCCGGCTCGGCGCGCACGAGTCCGTGCTGGCCTGGGAGGAGCGCCGGATGCGCCGCGAGGTGCGCGCGACGGCGAACCGGCTCGCCAACTTCGACGACGCCAACCTGCGCCGTTCGGCCCGGGCCGCGGTGGCCGCGGGCGCCCGGGTGCAGCGGGCGCTGGAGATCCTGGGCGAGGAGGTGCCCGAACACCTCGCGGCCGCCGGGCGTCTGCGCATGGAGCACAAGCAGGCCTCCCTCGAGGAGCTGGGCGCGCTCGCCGACCCGCCGCTGACCAAGGACGCGGTCGCGGGCCGTATCCGCCGCCTGCTGGCCATGGCCGACAAGCGCGCCACCGATCTCGGCATCCCGGGCACGGAGGCCAACCTCAGCGACGAGCTGGCGGACAACCTGGCGGTCTGACCGGCGTCAACAGGCCGGTGCCGTAGTCCTGTTGGGGCTGAGGCGCCGGCCTTGGGCTGTCTGGCGGAACTTCGTTCACGTGGCCGTGAGGCGCTCTTGACTCGACCACGGACTGACATGAGCCTGGCAACCTGTTCGTCGCTGTGGCGAACCACCGCTAGGGGGGTTCATGAGACACAGAGCGAGATCGATCCTCGCTGTCGGCGCGCTCCTGATCGGCGGAGCGAGCCTCGCACCCGTGGCCCAGGCGCAGAACGCGAACCCGGCGCGGCCCGACCCCGACGGAATCAAGGTTTTCCGCGCCGATGTCACGAGGAAGCAGATCCCGCTGCTCCTCGAGGCCGGGCAGGACGCCCAGGAACTCGGTGAGCAGGTCACCGGAAGCGGAAGGTCCGAGGTCGAGGTCTACCTCACCGGCCAACAGGCCGCGAAACTCCGTGAACAGGGCGTCGCCCTCACCGAGCACACCGTCTCGGCCAGGGCGGAGGCGCACATCCAGAAGGCCTCCCAGGGCGTGTTCCGGCCCTACAGCGGAACCGGCGGGCTCAAGGAGGAGATCCTCCGGACCGCCCGGGACAACCCGGGTCTGACCAAGGTCGAGTCCATCGGGAAGACGGTGGACGGCCAGGACATCCTCGCGCTCGAACTGACCAGGAACGCGAGGAAGACGAAGGACGGATCCAAGCCGTCCGTGCTCTACATGTCCAACCAGCACGCACGCGAGTGGATCACACCGGAGATGACCCGGCGTCTGATGCACTACTACCTGGACCACTACCGGACGGACCGGCGCATCCGCAGGATCGTCGACTCGACCGAGCTGTGGTTCGTCATCTCGGCCAACCCCGACGGTTACGACTACACGTTCAAGAACTCCACGGCGCGCCTGTGGCGCAAGAACCTCCGGGACGTCAACGGCGACGGTGTCATCGGCGCGGGCGACGGCGTCGACCTCAACCGTAACTTCCCCTACAAATGGGGCTACGACGACGAGGGTTCGTCCCCCGACCCGACCAGCGAGACCTACCGCGGCGCCCGCCCCGAGTCCGAGCCCGAGACCAGGGCACTGGACGGCTTCGAGAAGCGCGTCGGATTCAGGTACGCCGTCAACTACCACTCCGCCGCCGAACTCCTCCTCTACGGCGTCGGCTGGCAGGTCGCCACCCCCACCCCGGACGACGTCCTCTACAAGGCGCTCGCCGGCACCCCGGACCATCCGGCCATCCCCGGCTACCGTTCGCAGGTCTCCTCGGAGCTCTACACCACCAACGGAGAAGCGGACGGCCACGCCTCGAACGTCAACGGCACCGCGATGTTCACCCCGGAGATGTCGACCTGCGAGACCGCGTCGAACGTCGACCCGAACGACGCGTGGAAGCCGGAGGACTGCCAGTCGGTCTTCAACTTCCCCGACGACGAGAAGCTGATCCAGCAGGAGTTCACCAAGAACGTCCCGTTCGCGCTCTCCGTCGCCGAGACCGCCGTGCACCCCGACCGGCCGGTCTCCTCGGTCGGCCTGAGCGCCACCGACTTCACCCCGGCAGCATTCTCCACGTCGTACGCGCGCGGGGCGGACCAGGAGGTCTCCGTCGTCGTCCGCAAGGCGATCCGCGACAAGGAGCTGAAGTACCGAGTCGACGGCGGCCGCGTCCTCGGCCGGACGCTGCGCCACTGGAAGGGCGGCACGACCTACGGCGGCGGGGACGACCTGTACTTCGACGAGTACCGGGCCGAGGTGCGAGGCGGTGAGCCGGGCGACAAGGTGGAGGTGTGGTTCACCGGCAGGACGAAGAGCGGCAGGAGGATCTCCAGCTCGCACTTCACCTACACCGTCGCCGAACGGCCCAGGGCCGACACCCTCGTCGTCGCCGAGGAGGGCACGGCCGCCGCGCAGGCGCAGAAGTACGTGGACGCGGTCAAGGCGGCCGGGCACAGGGCGGTCCTGTGGGACGTCGCCACCCAGGGCGCACCGGACGCGCTCGGCGTGCTGAAGCACTTCCGGACGGTCGTTCACTACTCGGGCGCCGCCGGCCCCGGCAACGCCACCCAGCTCCAGTTGCGCGCCTACCTCAACGAGGGCGGCCGTCTGATCGAGGCCGGTGAGCTCGCCGGTGGCAGCGTCGACCTGGGCGACGGCAACCTCTCGGACGACTTCAGCCAGTACTACCTGGGCGCCTACAGCCGTACGTCGACCAAGGGAGCGACCGGCTTCACCGGCGCCGGCGCCCTCGACGGCTACACGGGCGCGCTCGGCGACGCGCCCGGCAACCCGCTGGACAAGGCCGGCACCTACGCCGTCACCTCCGACGAACTGCCGGCGGACAGGTATCCGCAGTTCAAGAGCGAGGGCGCGGGCCGGTTCGCCGGGACCGTGAATCCCTACGGGCCGTACTCCGGCTCCTACATGGCCGCGGCCGTGCACACCGACGACGCCTACAAGCGCCTCACCCGCACCATCGACCTCACCGGTGTCAGTGCCGCCGACAAGCCGGCCCTGAGCACCCGGCTGTTGTGGGACACCGAACCGGGGTACGACCATGCGGTGGTCGAGGCGCACACGGTGGGCGCCGACGACTGGACGACGCTGCCGGAGGCCGGCGGCGCCACGAGGACGGCCGTCCCGTCCGACTGCGGAGCCGGGTACCTGATCGCCGAGCACCCGTGGCTGAAGCACTATCTGACGCTCACGGCGGGCGCCTGCGCCGCGACCGGCACGACCGGGTCCTGGAACAGTCTCACCGGCAGCTCCGACGGCTGGCGGCAGGTCACGTTCGACCTCAGCGCCTATGCCGGGAAGTCCGTCGAGGTCTCCCTCAGCTACATCAGCGACCCGGGAACCGGCGGACACGGCGTCCTCGCCGACGACGCCTCGCTCGTCGTCGGCGGCACGGCGAAGGAGACCGAGGGCTTCGAATCGTCGCTGGGCGCCTGGCGCGTGGCCGGGCCGCCCCCCGGCAGCCCGCCGGTCCTGAAGGACTGGGCGCGCACCGGGGCGTTGTTCCAGACGTACGGAGCGGTCACCACGGACGACACCGTGCTGCTCGGATTCGGTCTGGAACAGGTGCCGTCGGCGGCCGATCGGGGGGCCCTGCTGAGGAAGGGGTTCGCCGCGCTCGACAGGTGAGCGCAACCCCCTCTCAACGGTGCGCGAACGGGGTACTCATCAAGTGAGCCAACCCGCTCACGAACGAGTGAAAACAGCGTCAAAAACGCTTCGCAATACACAATCAATACGGATGAATCTGCCGACGATCCGGGACGGTCCGTACCCCTACTGGTGGGTACGGACCGCCTGCCCGTGTATGCGGCATCTCGATGTCACCACGGGGCCCCCAGAGAGGTAGGGTCGGGGGTGGTCGGGGACATCCCAAACAGAGCTCGCCGGCACCGCATGGCCGGCGTACCAACGAGGAGATCGGTTCGTGACGATCCGCGTAGGCATCAACGGCTTCGGCCGCATCGGGCGTAACTACTTCCGCGCGCTGCTGGAGCAGGGGGCGGACATCGAGGTCGTGGCTGTCAACGACCTGGGTGACACCGCGACCACCGCACACCTGCTCAAGTACGACACGATCCTGGGCCGCCTCAAGCAGGAGGTCTCCCACACCGCCGACACCATCACCGTCGACGGCCACACCATCAAGGTGCTCTCCGAGCGCAACCCGGCCGACATCCCCTGGGGCGAGCTGGGCGTCGACATCGTCATCGAGTCGACCGGCATCTTCACGAAGAAGGAGGACGCCGCCAAGCACATCGCCGGCGGCGCCAAGAAGGTCCTCATCTCGGCCCCGGCCAAGGACGAGGACATCACCATCGTGATGGGCGTCAACCAGGACAAGTACGACCCGGCGCAGCACAACGTCATCTCCAACGCCTCCTGCACCACCAACTGTGTGGCGCCGATGGCGAAGGTGCTCGACGAGAACTTCGGCATCGTCAAGGGTCTGATGACCACGGTGCACGCGTACACGAACGACCAGCGCATCCTCGACTTCCCGCACAAGGACCTGCGCCGTGCCCGCGCCGCCGCGGAGAACATCATCCCGACCACCACCGGTGCCGCCAAGGCCACCGCCCTGGTCCTGCCCCAGCTCAAGGGCAAGCTGGACGGCATCGCCATGCGTGTCCCGGTCCCGACCGGCTCCGTCACCGACCTGGTCGTCGAGCTCTCCCGCGAGGTCACCAAGGAAGAGGTCAACGCCGCCTTCCAGAAGGCCGCCGAGGGTGAGCTGAAGGGCCTCCTCGACTACACCGAGGACCCGATCGTCTCCTCCGACATCGTCAACGCCCCGGCCTCCTGTACCTTCGACTCCTCCCTGACCATGGTCCAGGAGGGCAAGAACGTGAAGGTCATCGGCTGGTACGACAACGAGTGGGGCTACTCCAACCGCCTCGTCGACCTCACGGTCTTCGTCGGCAACCAGCTCTGATCGTCGAAGCAGGACCTTGAAGTGAGAGCAGGGCTCGGGCAGCGCATGGCCGCGCTGCCCGAGCCCTGTCTCACGCCCGGACCACGTCCTTTTACGATCAGGTGCACCACGAGCCCTCCTTTGGAGTCCACTCAATGAAGACGATCGACGAACTTCTCGCCGACGGCGTGAGCGGCAAGCGGGTCTTCGTCCGCGCCGACCTCAACGTGCCGCTGGCCGACGGGACGATCACCGACGACGGCCGCATCCGCGCCGTGCTGCCCACCGTCAAGGCCCTCGCCGACGCGGGCGCCAAGGTGGTTGTCGCCTCGCACCTGGGCCGCCCCAAGGGCGCCCCGGACCCCGCCTTCTCCCTCGCTCCGGCCGCCTCCCGCCTGGGTGAACTCCTCGGCACCGCCGTGGCCTTCGCGACCGACACCGTCGGCCGGTCCGCCCAGGACACGGTCACGGGCCTCGTCGACGGCCATGTCGCCGTCCTGGAGAACCTGCGCTTCAACCCCGGCGAGACGAGCAAGGACGACGCCGAGCGCGGCGCGTTCGCCGACCAGCTCGCCGCCCTGGCCGACGTCTACGTCGGTGACGGCTTCGGTGCCGTGCACCGCAAGCACGCCTCGGTCTACGACCTGGCGAAGAAGCTGCCGCACTACGCCGGCTACCTCATCGCCACCGAGGTCGGCGTCCTGAAGAAGCTCACCGAGGACGTCAAGCGCCCCTACGTCGTCGCACTCGGCGGCGCCAAGGTCTCCGACAAGCTGGCCGTCATCGACCAGCTGCTCGCCAAGGCCGACCGCCTGCTCATCGGCGGAGGCATGGCCTACACCTTCCTCAAGGCCAAGGGGTACGAGGTCGGCATCTCCCTCCTGCAGGAGGACCAGGTCCCGGTCGTCACCGAGTACATGCAGCGCGCCGAGAAGCAGGGCGTGGAGCTGCTGCTCCCCGTCGACGTCGTGGTCTCCCGGACCTTCCCGGACCTGAAGACCAAGGCGCCGACCGAGCACACCGTGGTCGACGCGGACAAGATCCCCGCCGACCAGGAGGGCCTGGACATCGGCCCGAAGACCCGAGAGCTGTACGCCTCGAAGCTCGCCGACGCCGATACCGTCTTCTGGAACGGTCCCATGGGCGTCTTCGAGCACCCCGACTACGCCGAGGGCACCAAGGCGGTCGCCCAGGCCCTCGTCGACTCGAACGGCTTCACCGTCGTGGGCGGCGGTGACTCCGCCGCGGCCGTGCGTACGCTCGGCTTCGACGAAAATGCATTCGGCCACATCTCGACCGGTGGCGGCGCCTCCCTCGAATACCTCGAGGGCAAGACGCTCCCCGGCCTCGCCGCACTGGAGGACTGACCTCGATGAGCACGCGCACGCCGCTGATGGCGGGCAACTGGAAGATGAACCTCAACCACCTCGAGGCCATCGCGCACGTCCAGAAGCTCGCCTTCGCCCTGGCCGACAAGGACTACGAGGCCGTCGAGGTCGCCGTCCTGCCGCCCTTCACCGACCTGCGCTCCGTGCAGACCCTGGTCGACGGCGACAAGCTCAAGATCAAGTACGGCGCCCAGGACATCTCGCAGCACGACTCCGGCGCCTACACCGGCGAGATCTCCGGGCCGATGCTGGCCAAGCTGAAGTGCACGTACGTGGTCATCGGCCACTCCGAGCGCCGCCAGTACCACAACGAGACCGACGAGCTCGTGAACGCCAAGGTCAAGGCCGCCTACAAGCACGGCCTCACCCCGATCCTGTGCGTCGGCGAGGAGCTGGACGTCCGCGAGGCGGGCAACCACGTCACCCACACCCTCGCCCAGGTCGAGGGCGGCCTGAAGGACCTCCCGGCCGAGCAGGCCGAGACCGTCGTGATCGCCTATGAGCCCGTCTGGGCCATCGGCACCGGCAAGGTCTGCGGCGCCGAGGACGCCCAGGAGGTCTGCGCGGCCATCCGCGCCAAGATCGCCGAGCTGTACTCCCAGGACGTGGCCGACAAGGTCCGCGTCCAGTACGGAGGCTCCGTGAAGTCGGGCAACGTCGCCGAGATCATGGCGCAGGCCGACATCGACGGCGCCCTGGTCGGTGGTGCCTCACTGGACGCCGACGAGTTCGTCAAGATCGTGCGCTTCCGCGATCAGTGACGCACGCTGTGAGTAGGCGGTAGCGGCGATACGTCGTACTCTTGCGGGGGCACAGCCGACGTGCTGTGTCCCCGTCGTCCATCCGAATCCGAGGAAGTTGGTCCAGCCGTGGTTTTGGGGTTCTCGATCGCCCTGATCGTCTTCAGCCTGCTGCTGATGCTGCTGGTGCTGATGCACAAGGGGAAGGGCGGCGGCCTCTCCGACATGTTCGGTGGCGGCATGCAGTCCTCCGTCGGCGGCTCCTCGGTCGCCGAGCGCAACCTCGACCGGATCACCATCGTGATCGGTCTGCTGTGGTTCGCGTGCATCGTCGTCCTCGGCATTGTGATGAAGACGAACAGCTGACACCCGCGCAGCACCCACATCACGCATATTCGGTACGTAAGGCCCCATGTTCGGTACGCGCAGCGGAGCGCGGCCTATCATGGGGCTTGCGTCTGGATGTGGGGGCTTGTAACTCCAATCACTGGACGCGCGTTGGGCCTTACGTAGACTGAGGCGCTCGCAGCGAAGCGAAACGCCGACTCGCTTTGCGGCACCATCACGCAGGGAGTTACGACCGTGGCAAGTGGCAACGCGATCCGGGGAAGCCGGGTCGGAGCGGGGCCGATGGGCGAGGCCGAGCGCGGCGAGTCCGCGCCGCGTCTCCGCATCTCCTTCTGGTGCTCCAACGGGCACGAGACGCAGCCGAGCTTCGCCAGCGACGCACAGGTTCCCGACACCTGGGACTGCCCGCGCTGCGGCTTCCCGGCCGGCCAGGACCGGGACAACCCGCCGGACCCGCCGCGCACCGAGCCGTACAAGACGCACCTCGCGTACGTGCGGGAGCGGCGCAGCGACGCGGACGGCGAGGCGATCCTCGCCGAGGCGCTCGCCAAACTGCGGGGCGAAATCTAGGACTTGAGACCGGCTGGGCGCCTCGAGGTGCCTGGCCGGAGCCGTATCGCTGCGCTCGGCCCCGACCCGTTGTCAGTGGTTCCCGCTACGGTTTTCGTGAAGGCGAGAACCATGGGGGGAGTTCCGGCAGTGGTCGAGACGGGGGAGAGGCGTGCGCCGGCGTGGCGCGGGGGTTTCGGGCGGTTGTGGACGGCTGCCGTGGTCTCCCAGTTCGGGGACGCCCTGAGAGGAGCCGCGCTACCGCTGGTCGCGGCCTCGCTGACCGACCGGCCCCTGCTCATCGCCTCCGTCACTGCCTGTGGTTATCTGCCCTGGATCGTCTTCGGGCTGCTCGGTGGCGCGGTCGCCGATCGCGTCGACCAACGGCGCGCGATGTGGACCGTGGACGCCGTGCGGGGGCTGCTCGTGGGTTCCTTCGCAGCGGTGGTCGCCCTGGGGCACGTCTCGATCGCGCTGCTCATCGCCCTGGCCTTCACGCTGACCACGCTCCAGACCCTGTTCGACAACGCCGCGACCGCCCTGCTGCCGGCCCTCGTGGACCGGCAGACCCTCGGCAGCGCCAACGCCCGGCTGATGACCGGGCAGAAGATCGCCGGCGGCCTGCTGGGCGCGCCCGTCGTGCCGGTGCTGATCGCCGCGGGGGCGGCCGTCCCCTTCGCGGCCGACGCCGTCACCTTCCTCGTGGCCGCCGCGCTGGTCGCCTCCCTGCGGACGGACGCACCCGACCGCGCGGACAGACCGGCGGGCAGCACCCTGCGGCGGGAGATCGGCGCTGGCCTGCGCACCCTGGGCCGCGACCGGGCCCTGCGCGGGCTGTGCACCGCCACGGCCCTGTGCAACATCGGCATGGGTGCCCTGATCGCCACCCTGGTGGTCCTCGTGACCCGCCGGCTGCACGCGGGCACGGCCGGATACGCGGCGGCAGCCACCGCGTACACCGTCGGCGGTCTGGCCGGCGGAGTGCTGAACCGGTGGACCACGCGGGTGCTCGGTCCGCTGCCAACCGTTCTCCTCGCCGGCACCGTGCAGACCGGCGCGCTCGTCGTCATGGGCACCGTGCGCAGTCTGCCCGTCACGGTGGCCGCGCTCGCGGTCTTCGGCTGCATGGGCATGCTGTGGAACGTCAGCACGACGACCCTGATGCAGCAACGCGCCCCCGCCGACATGCTCGGCCGGGTCGGCTCCGCCTTCCGCACCCTCGCCGTCGCCGGGGCACCGCTGGGCGCCGTGCTCGGCGGCGCCGTGGCCACGGCCTGGGGACCGGGCGCACCGGCCCTGCTCACTGCCGCCCTCTTCGCCCTGTCCGTCACCGCGCTGATACCCGCCCGCAAGTCGGACGTACCTGTTGTTGCGCCGGACGACGACATGAGCACCGCTCGCACCGTGCGGTGATCAATTAGGTTGGAACAGCTGGGACAGGCACGAAAGAAGGCGGAAGTCGGAAATGAACGCAGACGGCCGTACCAGGCTCAACCAGACGCCCGAATGGACCGCTCTCGCCAAGCACCGGGAGGAGCTGGCCGACACCCATCTCAGGGAGCTGTTCGCCGCCGGGCCCGGACGCGCTGAGGGATACACGCTCCAGGTCGGCGATCTGTACATCGACTACTCGAAACACCTGGTCACCGACGACACGCTGCGGCTGCTGCGCGAGCTGGCCGCCGCCACCGACGTGTTCGGGCTCAGGGACGCCATGTTCCGCGGCGAGAAGATCAACGTCACCGAGAACCGCGCGGTGCTGCACACCGCGCTGCGCGCCGCCCGGGACGCGGTGGTCGAGGTCGACGGGGAGAACGTCGTGCCCAAGGTGCACGCCGTACTCGACAAGATGGCCGGCTTCGCCGACCGGGTCCGCTCCGGCGCCTGGACCGGCCACACGGGCAAGCGCATCAAGAACGTGATCAACGTCGGTATCGGCGGCTCCGACCTGGGCCCCGCGATGGCCTACGAGGTGCTGCGCAGCTTCACCGACCGCGACCTGACGGTCCGCTTCGTCTCCAACGTGGACGGCGCCGACCTGCACGAGGCCACCCGGGACCTGGACCCGGCCGAGACACTGTTCATCATCGCCTCCAAGACCTTCACCACCATCGAGACGATCACCAACGCCACCTCCGCCCGCGCCTGGCTCCTGGACGCCCTCGGTGACGACTCGGCGGTCGCCAGGCACTTCGTGGCGCTGTCCACGAACGCCGAGAAGGTCACCGAGTTCGGCATCGACCCGGACAACATGTTCGAGTTCTGGGACTGGGTCGGCGGCCGGTACTCGTACGACTCGGCGATCGGCCTGTCCCTGATGATCGCCATCGGCCCCGACCGCTTCCGGGAGATGCTCGACGGCTTCCGGCTGATGGACGAGCACTTCCGCACCGCGCCCGCCGAGGCCAACGCGCCTTTGCTGCTGGGCCTGCTGGGCATCTGGTACGGCAACTTCCACGACGCCCAGACGCACGCGGTGCTGCCGTACAGCCACTACCTGTCGAAGTTCACCGCCTACCTCCAGCAGCTGGACATGGAGTCCAACGGCAAGTCGGTGCAGCGCGACGGGAAGCCGGTGGAGTGGCAGACCGGCCCGGTGGTGTGGGGCACGCCCGGCACCAACGGCCAGCACGCCTACTACCAGTTGATCCACCAGGGCACCAAGCTGATCCCGGCGGACTTCATCGGCTTCGCCGAACCGGTGGCCGAGTTGAGCGGAGGGCTCAAGGCGCAGCACGACCTGCTGATGGCCAACTTCTTCGCCCAGACCCAGGCGCTCGCCTTCGGCAAGACTGCCGAGGAGGTCCGTGCGGAGGGCGTCCCCGAGGAACTGGTCGCGCACAAGACGTTCCGGGGCGACCGGCCGACGACGACCATCCTGGCGAGGAGCCTGACCCCGTCCGTCCTGGGCCAGCTGGTCGCGCTCTATGAGCACAAGGTGTTCGTGCAGGGCGCCGTGTGGAACATCGACTCCTTCGACCAGTGGGGCGTGGAGCTGGGCAAGGTGCTGGCCAAGCGGGTCGAGCCGGCGCTGACGGAGGGTGCCGAGGTGGAGGGCCTCGACGCGTCGACGAGGACGCTGGTCGCCAAGTACCGGGAAATGCGCGGCCGTAGCTGACCGGAGCACGCGGGAGCCGGGCGGCGCTGGGCCCGCCCGGCCCCCGTGGACGCTGTCCACACCTTCGTCGAGAGCGGCTTCGCCGCCGACGAGATGCTGCAGAAGCGGGTTGAGGGCCTCGGCCCAAGCGGCGGCCTCAGGCCACCGCGCTCAGTGTGTCCGCGAGACGTCTGCGCGCCGCGCGGGCCGCGGGCAGCACGGCAAGCGCCGCCGCGCCGCACACGGCGGACGCGACCAGCACCAGCAGCAGCGCGGGCGACGGGGACTGGGCGATACCGGCGCCGATGCCGCTGGAGCTGCCCTGGGCGTCGATCAGCCGGTGGGCCAGCGGCAGGCCCAGCGCCGTACCGGCGAGCGCCGCGGCCAGGGCCGTACAGCTCGTCGCGGTGACGGTGATGGCGGTGATCTGCCGCGGGGACACGCCGATCGCCTTCAACGCCAGCACGTCCCGCTCGCCCTCGCGGACGCTGCCGCCGATGGCGGTGAGCAGTTCCACCAGCCCGATCAGGGCCAGTACGGCGATCAGCCCGGCGACGACCGCCCGCAGCGGCGAGAGCCCGTCGGCGGGGTTCGCCACCGGGTGCACGTCCAGATGGCCCCGGCCGGCCGCGGACAGCGCTGCGGCCACCCGCTGCGGCTCGGCGCCGGGGCGAAGACGCAGTTCGTAGAAGGCGGGGGCCAGTCCGGGGTCGTTCTCGCGGAGGGTGTCCAGGGAGGTGGTCACGACCCGGCCGGCGTTCTGCGGCTCGATACTGCGGCCCACGATGTGCAGGATCTGCGGCCGGTCGCCCACCGTCATGCGCACCCAGTCGCCGACCCGCGCGTGCAGCAGGTCCAGCAGGCCCTGCCCGGCCACCGCCTCGTCCGGTCCGCGTGCGGCGCGGCCCTCGGCGAGGGCGTAGGGGTAGGGCTGGGCATGGGTGCCCACCCCGCGCAACGCGATGGTGCCGGTCTGGCCGGGGACCAGCGCGGCGACCTCGACCCCGGGGTAGGCGGCCGCGACCCGGTGATCGCCGCTGAGCAGGGCGCGAACGGCGGGCGCGTCCAGGGCACCGTCCGAGCGGACCGTGAGGGCCGTCGGCAGGCCCACGCGTTCCGGACTGCTGTGGAAGCGGTCGATCGTGGTCCAGGCGCTGAGTGCCACCACGATCAGCAGCAGCGGCAGCGTCAGCCGGGCCACGGTGGCCAGCGACCGGCCGCGCCCCGCGAATGCCTTGTGGCAGCCCAGGACCAGCGCGGCCGGCAGCCGCAGCCCGAGCGCCCGCCGGGCCAGGCCGGTCAGCCGCCCGCCGGCCGGCGCGGCCGGGCGCGGCACCGGCACGGGCGGCACCCGTCCGGCCCGCCAGGCCGCGAGGCCCGTGGTCAGACCGATGAACAGCACCGCGCCCGCGGGCACCACGAACAGCGCCTCGGTGTGCCCGGGCAGCCCCTGCCACAGGCCCACGGCGTCACCCAGCCGGCCGGGGATACGGCTGCCCAGGGCCTCGGTGAGCGCCGCCGCGGCGACCGAGCCGAGCAGCGCGTACGCCAGGTGCTGCAGGAGGAAGATGCGGACGACCTGGCCGGGCGTGAAGCCGATCGCCTTCAGCACCGAGATGTCCCGCAAGTGCCCCCGGATGCGGGTGGCGATCGCCCCGTGCACGGCGAACGCGGCGGCGATCAGCGCACCGAGCCCGAACAGGCCGATGACCTGCCCGAGCAGCCGGTTGTCGCCCTGGGCCGCGGAGCGCGCCTGCTGCCAGGTGGAGACCTCGCCGACCGCGCCCGCGCCCAGCACCGTGACGGCGCGCTGCACGGCGTAGTCGGTGTCGGCCGGGTCGTCCAGCCGCAGCCCGATCACCTGCCCGCCGGGGGCCCGGACGGCGGACGGCAGCGCCCAGACCAGCCCCGGCTGCTCGCCCGGGCTGTAGTGCGGCTCGGCGCTGTCCGCGATGCCCTCGACGGTCAGGGCGCGGGCCGTGCCGGGCAGCGTGAGGGTGTCCCCGGGCTCGGCCAGCAGGGCCCGGGCCAGGCTGCCCTCCAGCACCACGCCGTCCGGTTCGGCCGGGTCCAGCCAGTGACCGGCGGTGAGCAGCGGCCGCCCGACGGAGGGCAGCTCCGGAGTACCGCGCAGCTCCACGGAGGCACGGGTGCCGCGTACGGCGACGGTGGCGGACTCGGTGCGATAGGGGCCGGCCACGGAGGCGACACCGTCCAGCCGGGCCAGCCCGTGGGCGTCGGCCGACGGCACGGTGTGGATCCACACATGGGCCCCGCGGGCCTGGGTGAAGACGCGCTGCCAGGGGTTGGTCGCGTACCCGAACAGGGCGGTGGCCAGCAGCAGCGAGGCGACGATGCCGGCGGTGGCCAGCACGAGGAACAGCGCCTCGCCGCGATGCGTGCGCAGATCGGAGTGCGCCCAGCGCAGACTGCCGCGCACCCCGGGTCCCACCCCGAGCGGACCGCCCGCCATCAGTCCCTCAGCTCCAGCACGCCCGAGATCCCCGGCTTCCTGGGCGGCGGGGTGCCGTCCAGGGGAGCGTCGTCGGCTATGCGGCCGTCGAAGAAGCTGATCACGCGGTCGGCGGCGCTCGCGAGCCGGGCGTCGTGGGTGACGAGGACGATGGTCTGCCCGCGTCCGTGGAAGCGGGACAGCAGCCGCATCACCTCGCGCGTGCCCTTGCTGTCCAGGCTTCCGGCGGGTTCGTCGGCCAGCAGCAGCGGGGGATGGTTGACCAGGGCCCGCGCGAGGGCGACCCGCTGCTGTTCGCCGCCGGACAGCTCGCCCGGCATGCTGCGCTCCTTGCCGCTGAGCCCCAGCTCGGCGAGCAGCTCCTCACGCTCGGCGCGGGCCTTCCTGGGCGGGACGCCGGCGAGCAGGGCGGGCAGTTCGACGTTGTCGGCGACCGACAGGTTCGACACGAGGTTGAAGAACTGGAAGACGATCCCGATGGCCGTGCGACGCTCCACCGCCCAGCGCGCCTCGCTGAAGGAGTCCGTGCAGCGGCCGTCCAGCCAGATGCTGCCCTGGTCCGGGCGCTGCAGCCCGCCGAGCAGGTGCAGCAGTGTCGACTTGCCGGCACCGGACGGGCCGGTGATCGCCACGAACTCGCCCCGCGCCACGGACAGATCGACCCCGCGCACCGCACGAGCGGGCGCGCCCTCGCCGTGGTGCGTCTTCACCAGACCCTCGGCGCGCAGCACCGGGGCGTTCACCGGTGCCGGAGCGGTGTGCTCGCTCATTCCAGTTCCTCCTGGCACCGCTCCAGCCAGTCGAGGTCGGCCTGCAGATGCAGCATCGCGCCCTCGATGAGCAGCTGGGCGATGCGGTTGTCCCGGTTCTCGGCCGCGGCCAGTTTCGACAGGTTGCGCATGGTGTTCAGGTACTGGCGCCGCTGTTTGTTGATGAGGGCGATCTGTTCGGCGAGACCGGTCTGCGGGGCCAGGGCGAGCTTCATGAAGAACTCGTCCCGCACCCGCGGCTCGTCCTCGGTCTCCTCGAACCAGGCGTGCAGCGCCTCCCGCCCGGCGTCGGTGAGGTGGTAGACCTTCTTGTTGGGCCGGCTGGACTGCTCGACGTCCTCGCCCTCGATCAGCCCGGACTTCTCCAGGCGGCCCAGGGTGACGTAGATCTGGCCGACGTTGGGCTGAGGGTACGCGGAGCCCAGCAGTTGCTCAAGGTCCTGCTTCAGCTCGTAGCCGTGAGCCGGGCCACGGGCGAGGAGTGCCAGGAGGGGCAGGCGCACTCGTGCTGTCCTCCTGTCTGCTCAATGTGCTCCAGGCCCTAGTATCGCGCATACCTAACAGGTATACATGGCCTCTGACTCCCGGCGAGACGCCGGAGCCGTGTGCATGTGTTCAGGGAGGAACCTATGCGGTGGATGCGCGCCGCCGGTAGGGGCCTCCTCGTACTCGCCGTGATCATGACCGGGTACGTCGCCTCCGGTGCACAGGCGGACGAGGGTACAGGTGACGGCCGCGGCCCGCTCACCCTGGCCACCGCCGGGGATCTCACCGGCTATCTCGCCCCGCTGCTCCAGGGCTGGAACCGTACCCACCCCGGAGAGAAGGTCACCCTCGTCGAGCTGCCGGACTCCGCCGACGAGACCCATGCGCAGATGACCACCGACCTGCGCGGCGGTGACCGGGGCCGCTTCGACGTCCTCAACATCGACGTCAACTGGACCTCGGAGTTCGCGGCGGCCGGCTGGATCCGTCCGCTGCCGCGCGACCGCTTCCCGCTGAAGAGCTTCCTGCCGCCGGTCGTGGACACGGCCACCTACGACGGACGGCTGTACGCGGTCCCGTATGTCACCAATGCCGGACTTCTCCTGTATCGCAAGGACATCCTCGCCAAGGCGGGCGTGCCTCCGCCGCGCACCTGGGCCGAACTGGAACACGACGCGAAGACCATCGCGCCCAAGTACCACCTCGGTGGCTACGCGGGCCAGTTCCTCCCCTACGAGGGCCTCACCGTGAACGCCGCCGAGGCCGTCTACTCGGCGGGCGGCACCATCCTCGGCGACGAGGGCGCGCGGGTCACCGTCGACTCCTCCGCCGCCCGCCAGGGCATCGGCTTCCTCGCCCGCGGTGTGCACGAGGGCTGGATACCTAAGGCGGCGCTGACGTACAAGGAGGAGGAGTCCAAGCAGGCCTTCCAGGACGGCAGGCTGCTCTTCCTGCGCAACTGGCCCTATGCCTACGCCGTCGCATCCGCCCGGGGCTCCAGGGTCGCCGGGAAGATCGGCGCCGTGCCGATCCCCGGACCCCACGGACCAGGGACCAGTGTGCTCGGCGGCTCCAACCTCGCCGTCAACTGCCACACCCGGCATCCCGACTCGGCCGCCCGTCTGATCGCCTACCTCACCAGCGCGCCCGTCCAGCGCCAGGTGCTCACCCGGGGCGCGCTGCCGCCCGTGCGCGCCGCGCTCTACGAAGACCCCGCGCTGGTGCGGCGGTTCCCCTATCTGCCGACCCTGCGCACCGCCGTGCTCACCGCCGCCCCGCGCCCCAAGAGCCCGCACTACGACCAGGTCAGCCTGGTGGTGCAGGCGGTCGTGCAGGACGCGCTCAGCGGGCGGCAGACGCCCGAACAGGCTGTGCGCCGCCTCGCGCGAGAGCTCCACGCGATCGCCCGTCGCTAGTTACTTGTTAGGTAACGCGGATATCTCATCTCGGCTCGCAATGCCCGATTAAGTCAGCATTTGCGACCTCAACTCTCCAGTAGCTTACGTTCTTTTCGTTGACACCCTCGCGACATGCCTACCTAACATGCATGCATAACCGCTGCCCTTCGCAGCTGCCCTTCAGAGAGACAGGCAAAAGGGTTGAACAGGCATCATTGGTGGCGTGACGCGGTGATCTACCAGGTCTACGTCCGCAGCTTCCTCGACAGCACCGGTGACGGCATCGGCGATCTCGCCGGGGTCCGCGCGGGACTGCCGTACCTGAAGAAGCTGGGCGTCGACGGGATCTGGCTGAGCCCGTTCTACCCGTCGCCGCAGCACGACCACGGCTACGACGTGGCCGACTACTGCGGGGTCGACCCCCTCTTCGGCGACCTCGCCGAGTTCGACCTGCTGATGGCAGCCGCGCACCGGCTCGGTATCAAGGTGCTCCTCGACATCGTCCCCAACCACTGCTCCGGAGAGCACCCGTGGTTCCGCGAGGCCCTCGCCGGCGCTCCCGGCAGCCCGGCCCGCGCCCGCTTCCACTTCGCCGACGGCCGAGGCCCCGACGGAGCCGAGCCGCCCAACAACTGGCACGCCATGTTCGGCGGCCCGGCCTGGACCAGGGTCGGCGACGGCCAGTGGTACCTGCACATGTTCACGCCCGAGCAGCCCGACTGGAACTGGCGCAACCCCGAGGTCGCCACCGAGTTCGACCGCATCCTGCGCTTCTGGCTCGACCGGGGCGTCGACGGCTTCCGCATCGACGTCGCCGCCGGCCTCTACAAGCACCCCGAACTGCCCGACTCCGACGACCCGGAGGCCGACGCCCGCACCCGCGACTCGGTCAACCCGCTCGCCTGGAACCAGCCGGAGGTGCACGAGGTGTGGCGCCACTGGCGCTCCCTGTGCGAGGAGTACACCGAGCGCGACGGCCGCGAGCGCCTCCTCGTCGGCGAGGTCTCCGTCCCCACCGCCCGCGACAACGCCCTGTACGTCCGCCCGGACGAACTCCACCAGGCCTTCTTCTTCGACCTGCTCGGCGCCCCCTGGGACGCCGACGCCTTCCGCAAGGTCATCTCCGAGGCCATGGCAGACATCGCCGGCACCGGCTCCACGGTGACCTGGGTCCTCAACAACCACGACCAGGTACGCACCGTCACCCGCTACGGCGAACCCGCCCCCGAGGGCAGCGGCCTCGGCGCCGCCCGCGCCCGCGCCGCCGCACTGCTGATGCTGGCGCTGCCCGGAGCCGCCTACATCTACCAGGGCGAGGAACTGGGCCTGCCCGAGGTCGTCGACCTGCCCGACGACGTGCTCACCGACCCCATATTCCGCCGTACCGGCAGCCGCGCCCGCATCCGCGACGGCTGCCGGGTGCCGCTGCCCTGGTCCGGCCAGGCCTCGCCGTTCGGCTTCACCTCCGGCGTCGACGGTGTGAAGCCCTGGCTGCCCCAGCCGGAGTACTTCGCCGAGTACGCCACCGACCGTGCCCTCGCCGACACCCGCTCCTTCTGGCACCTGTACCGCGACGGTCTGCAACTCCGCAGTGGGCTTCCGCAGTTGGGCGAGGGCACGCTCCGCTGGCTGGACACCCAGCCCGGCGTCCTCGCCTTCACCCGCGGCGACGGCCTGGTCTGCGCCGTCAACTTCGGTACGGCCCCCACACCCGCGCCGGTCTCCGGCACCCCCCTGCTCGCCAGCGGCCCCTGCCCGGCCGGCGTCCTGCCCGGCGCCACCGCGGCCTGGTGGCTGAGCGACCTCTGATCCCCGTCACCTCACCTCCCCGAAGGGACATCAATGATGATGCGACGACGTACGACCCTGCTCACCAGCTGCACCGCCCTCGCCCTGGCGCTCGGCGCGACCGCCTGTGGCGGCGGTCCCGTCTCCGCCGGCGGCGGCGACAAGGCGCTCAGCGGCCAGACCGTCACCGTGGCCGGCGTCTGGTCCGGCAGCGAACAGAAGAACTTCCAGAAGGTGCTGGACGCGTTCACCGCGAAGACCGGCGCCAAGACCCAGTTCGTGTCGACCGGTGACAACGTCTCCACGGTGGTCGGCAGCAAGATCGAGGGCGGCAACGCGCCCGACGTCGTGATGGTCCCGCAGGTCGGTGTCCTGGACCAGTTCGCGAAGAAGGGCTGGCTCGAGCCGCTGTCGCCGGCGGCCCAGCAGACGATCACCGCCGACTACGCGCCCGTGTGGAAGAAGTACGGCAGCGTCGACGGCACCCTGTACGGCCTCTACTTCAAGGCCGCCCACAAGTCCACCGTCTGGTACAGCCCCGACGCGCTCGCCCAGGCCGGGGTCAAGCCGCCGAAGACGTACGACGAGATGCTGAAGGCGGGGCACACCGTCTCCGACTCCGGGCTCGCCGCCTTCGCCGTCGGCGGCGAGGACGGCTGGACCCTCACCGACTGGTTCGAGAACGTCTACCTCTCCCAGGCCGGACCGGAGAAGTACGACGCCCTCGCCGCGCACAAGCTCAAGTGGACCGACCCCAGCGTCGTCAAGGCGCTCACCACCCTGGGCAAGCTGTTCAAGGACAAGCAGCTGATCGCGGGCGGCCAGAAGGAGGCACTGAACACCGACTTCCCCACCTCGGTGGAGAAGGTGTTCGGACCCAAGCCCGAGGCCGGCATGGTCTTCGAGGGCGACTTCGTCGCCGGGGTCGCGCACGATCAGTTCGGCAGGACCATCGGCAAGGACGCGAACTTCTTCCCGTTCCCGGCCGTCGACGGCGGTACGGCACCGGTGGTCAGCGGCGGTGACGCGGCGGTCGTCCTCAAGGACGGCAAGAACGCCAAGGCCGGCATGAAGCTCCTGGAGTACCTGGCCACCCCCGAGGCCGCGGCCGTCTGGGCCAAGGCGGGCGGCTTCCTGTCCCCGAACAAGAAGCTCGGCCCCGCCTCCTACGCCGACGACGTCACCCGCGCCACCGCCAAGTCCCTGATCGACGCAGGGGATTCGGTCCGCTTCGACATGTCCGACCAGGCGCCGGCGGCCTTCGGCGGCACCAAGGGCGCGGGCGAGTGGAAGCTGCTCCAGGACTTCCTGCGCGACCCGTCCGACCCGAAGGGCACGGCGGCGGAGCTGGAGTCCGCCGCGGCCAAGGCCTACCAGGACTGAGTGGCAGCACCATGACCGCCACCACTGTCGTGAAGCAGCAGGCGGGCCCGCGGGCCGCCGCCGGCGAGGCGCGCGGGCGCCGCAGCCGGCGGCGCGCCCGGCTGATCGCCCTGCTCTTCGTCTTCCCGGCGCTGCTCCTGCTCGGCGCGCTCGTCGTCTATCCGGTGCTGTTCTCCGTCGGCCGCAGCTTCTTCGACGCCTCCGGCACCCGGTTCGTCGGCGGCGACAACTACACCGAGATGTTCCGTGACCCCGCGACGCTCAAGGCCATCCGCAACACCACCATCTGGGTGGTGGTGGCCCCGGCCCTGCTGACCGGCCTCGGCCTGATCCTGGCCGTGCTGGTGGAGAAGGTCCGCTGGGCCACCGCCTTCAAGCTGCTGCTCTTCATGCCGATGGCGGTGTCCTTCCTCGCCGCCGGCATCATCTTCCGGCTCGCCTACGACGAGGACCCGAACAAGGGCGTGCTGAACGCGGCCGTCGTCTCCGTCCACGACGCCTTCCAGGGCACGTCGTCGTATCCGACGGCACGCGGCCGCGGGGGCCTGCTGACCGAGGACCGGGACGGCTCGTACCGAACGACCGCCTCCACCGGCCACTCGGTGACGCTCCCCATGGTCGGCGTCCTGCCCAAGGACCTGCCCAAGGGCGCCTCGTCCGCGTACCCGGCCGCCGGCCGCAAGGCCGCCCCCGGCGAACTGCGCGGCGTGGTCTACCTGGACTTCACCCCCGGCGGCGCAGGCAGGCAGGGCAAGGTCGACCCGAAGGAGAGCGGCCTGCCCGGCATGACGGTCCAGGCCGTGCGCGACGGGCGGACGGCCGCGAGCGCCACCACCACCGCCGACGGCTCCTTCCGCTTCTCCGGGCTGCGCGCCGGCTCGTACACGGTGAGACTCCCGGAGTCCAACTTCGCCCCGCCCTACCAGGGTGTCTCCTGGCTCGGCCCGACCCTCGTCACCCCGGCGATCATCGGCGCGTACCTGTGGATCTGGACGGGCTTCGCCATGGTGCTGATCGGCGCGGGCCTGTCGGCTCTTCCGCGGGACGCACTGGAGGCGGCCCGGATGGACGGCGCCAACGAGTGGCAGATCTTCCGCCGGATCACGGTCCCGCTGCTCGCCCCCGTCCTGACGGTCGTCTTCGTCACCCTCGTGATCAACGTGATGAAGGTCTTCGACCTCGTCTACATCATCGCGCCCGGACCGGTGCAGGAGGACGCCACCGTCCTCGCCACCCAGATGTGGCTCGTGTCCTTCGGCGGCGGCAACAACCAGGGCCTGGGCAGCGCCCTCGGCGTGCTGCTCCTGCTCCTGGTGATCCCCGCGATGGTGTTCAACGTCCGCCGCTTCCGGCGCAGTCAACGATGAGGAGTCAGCGATGAACGTGATCAGGCGAGGCCTGGGCAACGGCCTGGTGCAGGCCTTCCTGGTGGTGATCGGCCTGGTCTGGCTGACCCCGCTCGCGGGCCTGTTCGTCTCCTCTCTCCGCTCCGCCCAGGACACGGCGAAGGGTGGCTGGTGGACGGCGCTCACCAGCCCGGGGCAGCTGTCCTTCGACAACTACTCGGCCCTGCTGAAGAGCTCCGGCATGACGCAGGCGTTCTGGAACACGGTCCTGATCTCGGTGCCCGCCACGACACTCGTCGTCGTCATCGCCGCGCTCGCCGGATACGCCTTCGCCTGGCTGGACTTCCCGTTCCGGGAACCGCTCTTCCTGCTGGTCGTGGCGCTGCTGGTGGTGCCGGTCCAGATCGGCCTGCTGCCGGTGGCCAAACTTTTCGGTGCACTGGGCCTGTTCGGCACGATTCCCGGGGTCGTGCTCTTCCACGTGGCGTACGGCCTGCCCTTCGCGGTGTTCCTGCTCCGCAACTACTTCGCGGAGATGCCGAAGGAGATGCTGGAGGCGGCCCGGATGGACGGGGGCAGCGAGTGGCGCATCTTCACGCGGCTGGTGCTGCCCGTGGGGCGGCCGGCCATCGCCAGCCTCGCCATCTTCCAGTTCCTCTGGGTCTGGAACGACATGCTGGTGGCCCTGCTCTTCGCCGACAGTTCCTCCCAGCCGCTGACCGTGGAACTCCAGTCCCAGATCCGCCAGTTCGGCAGCAACATCGACGTACTGGCACCGGGCGCTTTCCTGTCCCTGATCGTGCCGGTGGCGGTGTTCTTCGCCTTCCAGCGGCACTTCGTGCAGGGGGTGATGGCGGGCTCGGTCAAGTGACCGAGCCCGCTCGGCTCACGCGTACGTCCAGCGCCAGGTGCTGCCGCTGGAGGCGCAGGTGATCGGCGTACCACTCGCGGTGGTGGTCGTCGCCCCGTGGTCGCTGTTCCGGCAGAACTGGCCCGCCTGGTAGCAGTTGCCCGCGTTGGAGACGATGGAGCAGGTGCCGCTGCCGCCACCGCCCCCGCTGCCGCCACCGCCCCCGCTGCCGCCGCCGGCGCTGCGCACGGTGCCGGAGGCCGCTCTGGTGACGGTGACGGTCGGTCCGGGTGTGCGCACGGTCTTCGTTCTGGTGACCGTCGGCCCCGGCTCCGGCCGGGCGGTCACGGTGGCCGTCGCGGTGACGGTCACGGTGGGCCGGGGCGACGGCCCCGACGCCTTGGCCGCGGCGTCGTGCGCGGACTGGCCGCAGCCGGCCGCGCCGGCGGCCAGCAGGCCGACGCAGGCCGCCCACAGCCGCACCCTTCCGGTTCGGCGCGGCATCAGCCGTGGAAGGAGATGTAGCCGTTGCCGTCCCGGTCGTCGCGGGACCTGGTGTAGGCGTGGGTGTCCGCATGGGCCCCGGACGGCTTGTACAGGTAGATGGTGTCCCTGTCGTTGTTCCAGATGAAGTTGCAGTTCTGGCGGTAGACGACGTTGTTCGCGTCCGAGTCGGTGCCGTGGCCCCCGCGCAGCTTCACGTAGTCACCGGGCTCGAGGTAGTGGTTGGACGGGAAGGTGAACCGGTTGCCGGCGGCGTCCTTGACGACGTAGCCCTTGAGGTTGACGGTCGTGGCGCGCGAGTAGTTCTTGATCGTCAGATACTCGCCGCTGGAGTTGCCGGTGCGGCAGTTGTTGGAGTCCCGCCCCGGTGCGTCGTACTGGACGCCCTTGAGCTTCAGGGCGGAGGTGTACTCCGTGGCCTGGGCCGGGGCAGCGACGACGATGGCGAGCGTTCCGGCCGTGACGGCGGCAGCCAGCGCGAAGCGTATACGCATGAGGTCCCCCCTCAGTGGTGCGATTGCGGCGCCAGGAGCCTACACAAAGGTTGACCGTTGCACGGATATTTTGTGCAGGAAATGTAAAGCCGTTCGAGGGGGGGCCTCAGTCGTTCACGGCGAAGCCGGTGGATACAGCGACCGCGGCAGCTGCGAAGCCGCCGCCGCGTCCAGCAGCCACAGGGTCCGGCTGCGGCCGTACGCCCCCGCCGCCGGTGCCTGGATCTCGCCCGCGCCCGACAGGGCGATGGCCGCGGCCTCCGCCTTGTCCTCGCCGGCCGCGAGGAGCCAGACCTCGCGGGCCGAGCGGATCGCCGGGAGGGTGAGGGAGATCCGGGTCGGCGGGGGCTTGGGGGAGCCGTGGACGCCGATCACCATGCGTTCCGTCTCCCGTACCCCCGGATGCTCCGGGAAGAGGGAGGCCACGTGGGCGTCCGGGCCGACGCCCAGCATCAGGACGTCGAACGTGGGCACCGAGCCGTGGTTCTCCGGGCCGGCGGCCTTCGCCAGCTCCGCCGCGTACGCCTCCGCCGCCGCGTCGACGTCCGTGCCGTACGGGCCGTCGGAGGCGGGCATGGCGTGCACGCGCTCCGGACGCAGCGGGACGGAGTCGAGCAGGGCCTCGCCGGCCTGCGTGACATTGCGCTCGGGGTCGCCCTCGGGCAGGTAGCGCTCGTCGCCCCACCACAGGTCGAGCCGGCTCCAGTCGATGGCGTCCCGCGCGGGCGCCGCGGCCAGCGCGGCCAGCAGGCCGTTGCCGTTGCGGCCGCCCGTGAGGACCACGGACGCGGTGCCCCGGGAGGCCTGCGCGTCCACGATCCTCGTGATCAGACGGGCCGCGGCCGCCTGCGCCATCAGTTCCTTGTCGCGGTGGACGACCAGCTGCGGAGTGCTCACTTCGCCGCCGCCTTCCTTGCCGGTGTCTTCTTGGCGGTCTTGGCGGCCGCCTTCTTCGCGGGTGCCTTGGCCGCTTCCTCCACCGGTTCCGGCTCGGCGACCGGTCCGGCCGCTTCCTCGGCAGCCTGCTCCGGAACCGTGTTCAGCCGCTCCACGCCGTAACGCAGCGCCGACGCGTAGGTGTCGTCCGGGTCGAGCCGGCGCAGTTCCTCCGCGATCAGCTCGGCGGTCTCCCGCCGCTTCAGCGCCACCGCGCGGGCCGGCTGGCCCTGGATGGACAACGTGGCCAGGGTGCCGTCCGCGCGGTCCAGGACGATCGGGCCGCAGGTCGTGTCCATGCGGACCCCGGTCAGACCCGGGCCGCCCGACAGCGACCGCTTGACGGGCACGTCCAGCCGGTCCGCGAGCCACATCGCCAGCAGCTCGCAGCTCGGGTTGAACTCCTCGCCCTCCACCTCGACGCCCCGCACCTCACAGGTGACCTGGTCGAGCGCCGCCGCGAGCATGGAACGCCACGGCGTGATCCTCGTCCAGGACAGGTCGGTGTCTCCGGGCATGTAGGCCTCGGCGCGGGCGGACAGCTCCCGCACCGGCTGCTCGGCGGCGTAGGTGTCGGTGACCCGGCGCTGGGCGAGCGCCCCCAGCGGGTCCTTCGCCGGGTCCAGCGGGGCGTTCACCGGCCACCACACGACCACCGGAGCGTCCGGCAGCAGCAGCGGCAGCACGACCGAGTCGGCGTGGCCCGTGACCTCGCCGTACAGCCGCAGCACCACCGTCTCGCCCGTGCCGGCGTCCGCGCCCACCCGGACCTCGGCGTCCAGCCGCGAGGACGTGCGCTCGCGCGGGGAGCGGGAGACCCGCCTGATCACCACCAGCGTGCGCGAAGGGTGCTCGCGCGACGCGTCGTTGGCGGCCTTCAGGGAGTCGTAGGCATTCTCCTCGTCGGTCACGATGACGAGGGTCAGCACCATGCCGACGGCGGGAGTGCCGATGGCGCGGCGGCCCCGCACGAGGGCCTTGTTGATGTCGCCGGCGGTGGTGTCGGTCAGGTCGATCTTCATGGCCTGCGCCAGCTCCGTCCGTCTCGTGCGAGCATCTCGTCCGCCTCCACGGGACCCCAGGTGCCCGACCGGTACTGCGCGGGCCTGCCGTGCTTGTCCCAGTACATCTCGATCGGGTCCAGGATCTTCCAGGACAGCTCGACCTCCTCCGTGCGCGGGAAGAGGTTGGCGTCGCCCAGCAGCACGTCCAGGATCAGGCGCTCGTACGCCTCCGGGCTGGACTCCGTGAAGGACTCGCCGTAGGCGAAGTCCATGGAGACGTCCCGGATCTCCATCGAGGTGCCCGGCACCTTGGAGCCGAAGCGGACCGTCACGCCCTCGTCGGGCTGGACGCGGATGACGATCGCGTTCTGGCCCAGCTCCTCCGTCGCCGTGGTGTCGAAGGGGGAGTGCGGGGCCCGCTGGAAGACGACCGCGATCTCGGTGACCCGGCGGCCGAGGCGCTTGCCGGTGCGCAGGTAGAACGGGACGCCCGCCCAGCGGCGGTTGTCGACCTCCAGCTTGATCGCCGCGTAGGTGTCGGTCTTCGACTGCCGGTCGATGCCGTCCTCTTCGAGGTAACCGACGACCTTCTCACCGCCCTGCCAGCCGGCCGCGTACTGCCCGCGCACGGTGTGCTTGCCCAGGTCCTTGGGCAGCCGGACCGCGCCGAGCACCTTCTCCTTCTCCGCAGCCAGCGCGTCCGCGCCGAAGGAGGCGGGTTCTTCCATGGCCGTCAGCGCCATGAGCTGCAGCAGGTGGTTCTGGATGACGTCACGCGCGGCGCCGATGCCGTCGTAGTAGCCGGCGCGCCCGCCGATGCCGATGTCCTCGGCCATGGTGATCTGCACGTGGTCCACGAAGGACCGGTTCCAGATCGGCTCGAACATCGTGTTGGCGAAGCGCAGCGCGAGGATGTTCTGGACGGTCTCCTTGCCGAGGTAGTGGTCGATCCGGAACACCTGGTCCGGCTCGAACACCTCGTGCACGACCTTGTTCAGTTCCTCGGCGGACTTCAGGTCGTGCCCGAACGGCTTCTCGATCACCGCGCGGCGCCAGGAACCGCCGCTCTGGTCGGCCAGACCGTGCTTCTTCAGCTGCTGGATGACCACCGGGAAGGAGCGCGGCGGCACCGACAGGTAGAAGGCGAAGTTGCCGCCCGTGCCCTGGGCCTTGTCCAGCTCCTCGATGGTGGAGCGCAGCCGCTCGAACGCGTCGTCGTCGTCGAAGGTGCCCTGGACGAAGCGCATCCCCTGGATGAGCTGCTGCCAGACCTCCTCCCGGAACGGCGTACGGGCGTGCGCCTTGACGGCGTCGTGGACCTCCTGCGCGAAGTCCTCGTTCGCCCACTCGCGGCGGGCGAAGCCCACCAGCGAGAAGCCCGGCGGCAGCAGACCCCGGTTGGCGAGGTCGTACACCGCGGGCATCAGCTTCTTGCGGGACAGGTCGCCCGTGACCCCGAAGATGACCAGACCCGACGGCCCCGCGATACGCGGGAGCCGTCGGTCGGCCGGGTCACGAAGCGGGTTCGCTCCGGAACCGGAAAGGGGTGACAACTCAGCCCTCCGAAGGGGCGAGGCGCTCGAGCTCCGCCTGGGTGGACTTCAGCAGGTCGTTCCAGGACGCCTCGAACTTCTCGACGCCCTCGTCCTCCAGCACCTGAACCACGTCGTCGTACGAGATGCCGAGCTTCTCCAGCGCGTCCAGGTCGGCACGCGCCTGTTCGTAGGTGCCGGCGACGGTGTTGCCGGTGATCTCGCCGTGGTCCTCGACGGCCTCCAGCGTCGCCTCTGGCATGGTGTTGACCGTGTTCGGCGCCACCAGCTCCGTGACGTACATGGTGTCCGGGTAGGCCGGGTCCTTCACGCCGGTCGACGCCCACAGCGGACGCTGCTTGTTGGCACCCGCGTTCTCCAGTGCCTGCCAGCGGTCGGAGGAGAAGACCTCCTCGTACGCCTGGTAGGCGAGCCGCGCGTTGGCGACGGCGGCCTTGCCGCGCAGCGCCTTCGCCTCGTCGGTGCCGATGCCGTCCAAGCGCTTGTCGATCTCGGTGTCCACGCGGGACACGAAGAAGGACGCCACCGAGTGGATCAGCGACAGGTCCAGGCCGCGCTCCTTGGCCTTCTCCAGACCGGAGAGGTAGGCGTCCATGACGGCCCGGTACCGCTGCAGGGAGAAGATCAGGGTGACGTTGACGCTGATGCCGTGGCCGATCGTGGAGGCGATGGCCGGCAGGCCCGCCTTGGTGGCCGGGATCTTGATCAGGGTGTTCGGGCGGTCGACGAGCCAGGCGAGCTGCTTGGCCTCGGCGACGGTCGCCTTCTCGTTGTGCGCCAGGCGCGGGTCGACCTCGATGGAGACCCGGCCGTCCTTGCCGCCGGTGGCTTCGAAGACCGGGCGCAGGATGTCGGCGGCGTCGCGGACGTCCGCCGTGGTGATCATGCGGATGGCCTCTTCGACGGTGACCTTGCGGGCGGCGAGGTCCGAGACCTGCTGGTCGTAGCCGTCGCCCTGCGAGATCGCCTTCTGGAAGATCGTCGGGTTGGTGGTGACGCCCACGACGTGCTGCTGGTCGATCAGCTCGGCGAGGTTGCCGGACGTGATCCGCTTGCGCGACAGGTCGTCCAGCCAGATCGCGACGCCTTCCTCGGAGAGGCGCTTCAGTGCGTCTGTCATGGAATTACATCTCCTACGTGTCGTATATGAGCGTCAGCGCTGGGCGGCGGCGATGGATTCCCGGGCCTTGGCGGCCACGTTCTCGGCAGTGAAGCCGAACTCCCGGAAGAGCACCTTGCCGTCGGCGGAAGCACCGAAGTGCTCCAGGGAAACGATGCGTCCGGCGTCCCCCACATAGCGGTACCAGGTCAGCCCGATGCCCGCCTCCACGGCCACGCGGGCCCTGACGGACGGCGGGAGCACGGAGTCCCGGTACCCCTGGTCCTGCTCCTCGAACCACTCGACGCAAGGCATCGACACGACACGCGTCGGGACGCCCTCGGCCTGGAGCTGCTCACGCGCCTCGACGGCCACGTGCACCTCGGAACCGGTGGCGATCAGGATCACCTGCGGCTCGCCGCCCTCGGCCTCGAACAGGACGTAACCGCCGCGCGCGGCGTCCTCGTTGGGCTCGTAGACCGGCACGCCCTGACGGGTGAGCGCCAGACCGTGCGGCCGGCCCTTGCCGAACTCCTTGGTGTACCGCTTGAGGATCTCACGCCAGGCGGTCGCGGTCTCGTTGGCGTCCGCGGGGCGCACGATGTTCAGACCGGGGATGGCGCGCAGCGAGGCCAGGTGCTCGACCGGCTGGTGGGTCGGGCCGTCCTCGCCGAGGCCGATGGAGTCGTGCGTCCACACGTACGTCACCGGCAGGTGCATCAGGGCCGACAGGCGCACCGCGTTGCGCATGTAGTCGGAGAAGACGAGGAAGGTACCGCCGTACACACGGGTGTTGCCGTGCAGGGTGATGCCGTTCAGCTCGGCGCCCATGGAGTGCTCGCGGATACCGAAGTGGATCGTACGGCCGTACGGCTTGGCCTCGGGCAGCGGATTGCCCTCGGGCAGGAACGAGCTCTCCTTGTCGATGGTCGTGTTGTTCGACCCGGCGAGGTCGGCGGAGCCGCCCCACAGCTCGGGGATCACCGCGCCGAGCGCCTGGAGCACCTTGCCGGAGGCGGCACGGGTGGCGACGCCCTTGCCGGGCTCGAAGACCGGGATCTTATCCTCCCAGCCGGCGGGCAGCTCGCCCTTGCTGATGCGGTCGAACTCGGCGGCCCGCTCGGGGTTGTCGTCCCGCCACACCTGCAGGGACTTCTCCCACTCCGCGCGCGCCTGGGCACCGCGCTCCAGGGCCTTGCGGGTGTGGGCGATGACCTCGTCCTCGACCGCGAAGTGCTGCTCGGGGTCGAAGCCGAGGACGCGCTTGGTGGCCGCGACCTCTTCCTCGCCCAGCGCCGAGCCGTGCGCGGCCTCGGTGTTCTGGGCGCTCGGGGCCGGCCAGGCGATGATCGAGCGCATCGCGATGAAGGACGGCCGGTCGGTGACCGCCTTGGCCTGCTGGATCGCGGCGTAGATCGCCTGCGGGTCCAGGTCACCGTTGTCCTGGGCCTCGACGCGCTGCACGTGCCAGCCGTAGGCCTCGTAGCGCTTGACGGTGTCCTCGGAGACGGCCGTCTCGGTGTCGCCCTCGATCGAGATGTGGTTGTCGTCCCACAGCAGGATCAGGTTGCCGAGCTTCTGGTGGCCGGCCAGCGAGGACGCCTCGGCGGAGATGCCCTCCTGCAGGCAGCCGTCACCGGCGATGCAGTAGATGAAGTGGTCGAAGGGGGACTCGCCCTGCGGCGCGTCCGGGTCGAACAGGCCGCGCTCGTAGCGGGCGGCCATCGCCATGCCCACGGCGTTGGCGACACCCTGGCCGAGCGGACCGGTGGTGGTCTCGACACCCTTGGTGTGCCCGTACTCCGGGTGGCCCGGGGTCTTCGAACCCCAGGTGCGGAAGGACTCCAGGTCCTGAAGCTCCAGGCCGAAGCCGGCCAGGTAGAGCTGCGTGTAGAGGGTCAGGGACGAGTGGCCGGCGGACAGCACGAAGCGGTCGCGCCCGACCCACTCCGGGTCGGCCGGGTCGTGCCGCATCACCTTCTGGAAGAGGGTGTAGGCGGCCGGGGCCAGGCTCATCGCCGTACCGGGATGGCCGTTGCCGACCTTCTGTACGGCGTCGGCGGCCAGGACCCGGGCGGTGTCCACGGCCCGCTGGTCCAGCTCGGTCCACTCAAGGTCTGTGGTGGTCGGCTTGGTGCTCACCCTGGGTCAGGGCTCCTCTCCACATGTCGGTCACCGGTCTCGGGGCGTGCGCCCACCCGGCTGCCGGCGTGCTTCTGCCCGCCGGACGCTGCCGAGCCTACCCCCGTAAGGACGTGCGTTTTTTCGAGTGTTTCCAGACTGCCGGGACTCTGTGCGATCCGCCTCCCGACTGGCCGGACAAGCCATTTGGCACATGAATACGGAGGTGGTCATCTGAGCGCTCAATCGAGTGGCGGGTCCCCTCTTATGGGGTGGGCGTCAACACGACCCCACCCCCGCGAAGGCCGGGGTATGGGCAACGTCTAAAGTGGCGTGGTACGCGCGAGCCTTTACCGCCACTTCACAGGGGGGGCTCGCTGGGATGTCTCTGTCAGGGGTGTGCGTGACGGCCGTCGAATCACGTCCAGCGGGCGTGCTGGGTGGTGCGAGCCAGGGCCCGGTTCACCGGCCGTTCGGGGCCCGTGTCAAGGCGTTCGTGGCTCTGACCAAGCCGCGGATCATCGAGCTGCTGCTCATCACCACCGTTCCGGTGATGTTCCTGGCGCAGCAGGGTGTGCCCGACCTGAAGCTGGTCCTGCTGACCTGCGTCGGCGGCTACCTCTCGGCGGGCGGCGCCAACGCGCTGAACATGTACATCGACCGGGACATCGACGCCCTGATGGACCGTACCTCGCAGCGGCCGCTGGTGACCGGCATGGTCAGCCCGCCGGAGTGCCTGGTCTTCGGCATCACGCTGGCGGTCGTCTCGACGCTGCTGTTCGGATTCACCGTCAACTGGCTGAGCGCCTGGCTCTCGCTCGGGGCGCTCCTCTTCTACGTCGTCGTCTACACGATGATCCTCAAGCGGCGTACGTCGCAGAACATCGTGTGGGGCGGCATCGCCGGCTGCCTCCCGGTTCTCATCGGCTGGTCCTCGGTCACCGACTCGATGTCCTGGGCGCCGGTCATCCTCTTCCTCGTCATGTTCTTCTGGACGCCGCCGCACTACTGGCCGCTGTCCATGAAGGTCAAGGAGGACTACGCGCGCGTGGGCGTGCCGATGCTCCCGGTCATCGCCTCCAACAAGGTCGTCGCCCGGCAGATCGTCATCTACAGCTGGGTGATGGTGCTGGTCTCCCTGCTCCTCACCCCGCTCGGCTACACGGGCTGGTTCTACACGGTGGTCGCCCTCGCGGCCGGCGGCTTCTGGCTCTGGGAGGCGCACGGCCTGCAGAACCGGGCGAAGGCCGAGGTGACCGGCGCCAAGCTCAAGGAGATGCGCCTCTTCCACTGGTCGATCACCTACGTGTCGATCCTGTTCGTCGCGGTCGCGGTGGACCCGTTCCTGCGCTGACCGCCTGCTGCGTTCGACGGGCGTTCCTTCTGACGGGAGGGGTGCGTGGTCAAGGCCACGCACCCCTCCCGTCGCCGTTTGATCTACTCGTGGGTAGCATCCTGGCCATGGCAGACACGCAGCAGGTTGACGCGAGGGCCGAGCGCAAGGCGGCCAGGCTCGCCCGGGAGATCAGCGCCTTCGCCAAGGCGCACGGCGGCGCCGAGGGCCAGGTGGCCCACATCGGCGAGCGCGGCGCCCGCATCGTCCTCGTGGGCGAGGACGGCGGCTGGGGCGACCTGGTGGCCCCCAGCACCGAGATCGCCCGGCAGGCGGTGGAGAAGGCCGGCATCACCGTCCACGAATCCTTCGACGGGGAGTTCGCGGCCAAGGTGCACACGGGCCCGTACGAGTGGAAGCGCATGGCCGGTATTCAGGTGGGCGGCTGATCACAGCGCCCGAAGGGGCGCTGGGCGGTTCGGACACGAGACTCCGCCGCGGGCGCCCCGCAGGCCCCGGCGACCCGGTCGGTCGCCGCACAGGCGCACCACCCGAGCTGAACCGCGACCTCGAACCCCGTTCACCCGTTAGGACGTGTAAGGCAGCGCACGTCCAACGGGGGAGTCCGGATGATCGAAACGCCGTCCCTGGTGGACCAGTACTGCCACGGAGTGCTCCGCACCGAGCTGGGCCTCGGCACCTTCGAGGCGCAGCTCGCCCGCACCGAGGGTCCGCCCGCACCCGGCACCACCCTCTTCGACACCCAGACGGGCTTCGCCGTACGGCGCTGGTGCCCGCCCCTGCTCGGCCTGGAACCGCACTGCCCGCCCGCCCGCTATCTGGCCCGGCGCCGGGAACTGGGCGTCCTGGAAGCGGGCCGCAGGCTGCTGCGCGGCAGCGGCATCACCACCTACCTCGTCGACACCGGCTTGCCGGGTGACCTCACCGGCCCGGCCGAACTGGCCTCCGCCGGTTCCGCACAGGCCCACGAGATCGTCCGGCTGGAACTGCTCGCGGAGCAGGTCGCCGACACCTCCGGCACGGTCGAGTCCTTCCTCGCCAACCTCGCCGAGTCCGTGCACGGGGCCGCCGCGAACGCCGTCGCCTTCACGTCCGTCGCGGGGCTGCGACACGGTCTGGCCCTCGCGCCGGAGCCACCGGGGCCGGGGGAGGTGCGGGGTGCGGTGGGCCGCTGGCTGGCCGGGCGGCGGGTCGGCGGGCCGCTCACGGACCCGGTGCTGCTGCGCCACCTGCTGTGGATCGCGGTCGCCTCGGGCCTGCCCCTGCAACTGCACGCCGGGCTCGGCGAGCCGGGCTCCCGCATCGACCGCACCGACCCGGTGCTGCTCACCGACTTCGTGCGGGCCACGGCCGGCCTCGGCACCGACCTGATCCTGCTGCACGGCTATCCGTACCACCGCCACGCCGCCCATCTGACCGGCGTCTTCCCGCACGTCTACACCGACTCGGGCGCCGCTCTCGTCCGCACCGGCGCCCGCGCGGCCACCGTCCTCGCCGAGATCCTGGAGCTGGCGCCCTTCGGCAAGATCCTCTTCTCCACCGGCGCCCACGGCCTGCCCGAGCTGCACGTCGTCGGCGCCCGCCTGTTCCGGGAGGCCCTGGGCCGGGTCCTGGGGACCTGGGTGGCCGAGGGCGCCTGGTCGCTGGAGGACGCCCAGCGGGTGGCGCGGATGGTCGCGGCGGGCAACGCATGCCGGGTCTACGGGCTCAAGTGAGCCGTCCACCGGCCGGGCGGCACCCGGCCCCGCACGCTCAGGCGCGCGTGCCCACCGACACCCCGGCCGAGGTCCCGGGCAGGTCGAGTACGGCCTTCGGACGTTCCCGCAGCGCCAGCAGGACGCGCAGGACGCCGATCCACACGAGGCAGGAGCCCAGCATGTGCAGGCCCACCAGCAGCCCGGGCAGATGGGTGAAGTACTGCACGTAGCCGATCACGCCCTGGCCGAGCAGGATCAGGAACAGCTCACGCGTACGTGTGAGCGGCCCCTTCGGCGCGTCCACCGCCTTCAGCACGAACCACAGCGCGAATGTCAGCGTCACCACGATCCAGGCGAGCACCGCGTGCAGCTTGGCCACCGTCTCCCAGTCGACGGGGATCCGCTTGACCTCGCTGGAGTCACCCGCGTGCGGACCTGCGCCCGTGACCACCGTGCCGACCACGATGAGCAGCAGCGACGCGGCCACCAGGAACCACACCAGCTGCTGCACGGCCTTGCCGACCAGCGGCCGGGGCGCACCGTCGCCCTCGCGGGTGCGCTGCCACATCACGGCGGCGACCGTGACGAGAGCCGTCGCCAGCAGGAAGTGAGCCGCGACGGTGTACGGGTTCAGGCCCACGAGCACCACGATGCCGCCGAGGATCGCGTTGCCCATCACCAGCCAGAACTGCGCCCAGCCCAGCCGGGTCAGGCTGCGCCGGTACGGCTTCTCGGAGCGGGCGGCGATGATCGCCCAGCCGACCGCGGCGCACAGTACGTACGTCAGCATCCGGTTGCCGAACTCGATCGCGCTGTGGTAGCTCAGCGCGCTCGTGGGCGTGAGCGAGCCGTCGGTGCACTCGGGCCAGGTCGGGCAGCCGAGGCCGGAGCCGGTCAGGCGTACGGCGCCGCCGGTGACGACGATGATCACCGACATCACGAGTGCGGCGAGAGCCGCCCGCTGGACCGTCCGGGGGGCGGGGGTCCAGCGTTCGGCGATGAAGGCGAGCGGGTTGCGCACGGCCGCTGCGGCGTCGGCGGGGTTCAGCTTGGGCACGCACACCATCGTAGGCCGCCGCTTGTGCACGCGTTCACGAGGGTGCCCGCACGGCCCTCATTCCCAGCGGAAGAACTTGCCGGCCGCGGCCAGTGCGACGACCGCCCAGACCGCGAGAACGCCCAGGTCGCCCCACGGCATCCCGGCCCCGTCCCGGAGCACGTCCCGCAGGCCGCCGGAGAGCGCGGAGATGGGCAGCAGGCCGAGGACGTGCTGCGCGGCCGCGCCGAACCGGTCCAGCGGCACGATGACCCCGCCGCCGACGAGCAGCAGCAGGAACACCAGGTTGGCCGCGGCCAGCGTCGCCTCCGCCTTCAGCGTGCCCGCCATCAGCAGGCCGAGGCCGGAGAAGGCGGCCGTACCGAGGACGAGCAGGAGCAGGACGGCGGCCGGGTTGCCGTGCGGGGACCAGCCCAGCGCGAAGGCGATCGCCGTCAGCAGGATCACCTGCAGGACCTCGGTGACCAGCACGGATGCGGTCTTGGCGGTCATCAGGCCCCAGCGGGGCAGCGGCGAGGAGGCGAGCCGCTTGAGCACGCCGTAGCGGCGCTCGAAGCCGGTCGCGATGGCCTGACCGGTGAACGCCGTCGACATCACGGCGAGCGCCAGGATGCCGGGGGCGAGGAAGTCCACCGCCTTGCCCTTGCCGGTGTCGACGATGTCCACCGAGCTGAAGAGCACCAGCAGCAGGGTCGGGATGACGACCGTCAGCAGCAGCTGCTCGCCGTTGCGCAGCAGCATCTTCGTCTCCAGGGCCGCCTGGGCCGCGATCATTCGGGGGAGGGGGGCGGCTCCGGGCTGGGGCGTGTAGGTACCCGCGGTGGTCACGAGCGCAGCTCCTTGCCGGTCAGCTCAAGAAAGACGTCTTCGAGCGTGTGCCGTTCCACCGAGATCCGGTCCGGCATCACTCCGTGCTGGGCGCACCACGAGGTCACGGTGGCCAGCAGCTGCGGGTCCACCTTGCCGACGACCCGGTAGCTGCCCGGGGTCAGCTCGGCCGCCGTGCAGTCGGCCGGCAGCGCCTTCAGCAGGGAGCCCACGTCGAGGCCGGGGCGGCCGGTGAAGCGCAGGGTGTTCTCGGCGCCTCCCTTGCACAGCTCCTCGGGGGAGCCCTGGGCGATGACCCGGCCGCCGTCGATGACCGCCACGTCGTCGGCGAGCTGCTCGGCCTCTTCCATGTGGTGCGTGGTGAGGATCACCGAGACGCCGTCGGCGCGCAGGTCCCTCACCAGGTCCCAGGTGGCCCGGCGGGCCTGCGGGTCGAGGCCCGCCGTCGGCTCGTCCAGGAAGACCAGCTCCGGGCGCCCCACGACGGCCATGGCGAGCGCGAGTCGCTGCTGCTGGCCGCCGGACAGCCGCCGGTAGGAGGTCCGCCCGCAGCTGCCCAGTCCCAGGCGCTCGATCAGGGCGTCGACGTCCAGCGGGTGCGCGTGCAGCTTCGCGACATGCCGCAGCATCTCGTCCGCCCGGGCGCCGGAGTACACGCCGCCGGACTGGAGCATCACACCGATACGGGGACGCAGCTCGGCGGACTGCCGTACCGGGTCGAGGCCCAGGACGCGCACCGTGCCGGAATCCGGCTTCCGGTACCCCTCGCAGGTCTCGACCGTGGTCGTCTTCCCCGCCCCGTTGGGGCCGAGGACGGCGGTCACGCCCGCCTCGGCCACCAGGTCGAGGCCGTCCACCGCGGTCTTCGTGCCGTACCGCTTCACCAGGGCCTGGACCTGGACCACGGGCTCACTTCGCATGGGTCCAGAGTCTAGGGAGACCGCTTGCCGTTCAGACGTGGGGGTACGGGAAGTCCTCCTCACGGGGCCGGTGCAGCGGCAGCCACCGCTCCGCGTAGGCCACCGCGTCCGCCACCGGGAACAGCCGTACCTCCGCCGCGCCCACCTTTCCGCGTACGACGGTCCGGTCCCGCTCGAAGTCGTGCCCCAGCTCGTCGAACTGCTCGGAGCTGATCGACACCTCCACCACGGTCTCCCAGCCGCCCCCGGGAGCGGGCCGGCCGACCGCCACGCGGGGTGCGGGTATCCGGTACTCGGCCAGGTGGAAGCAGGTGCAGGTGGCGTAGCCCGCCCCGAGCAGCAGGACCCGGGCGCCCAGTTCCTCCAGCCGGGCCAGCGGGCTGAGCTCGCCCAGCCGGCAGTCGGGCGCGTGGCCTTCGGTGATCTCGCGCGCGTGCGGGCCGACGGCCGCGAAGGACGTCTGCGGATGGGCACTGCGCAGCGCACCCGGCCAGGTCCGTACGGTCTCCGGGAGCACGCCGACGCCCCGGGCGGGGGTGACGAGCGGGTCGTACGGCGGCATGGTGGCCCGGATCCGGTCCCACCACTCCTCGGGCACGGGCGGGTTCCCCCACACAGCGGGGTCCGACAGATCGCCGGACTGGGCCGGGACGACCAGCGTGCCGGCCGGACCGAGCGCGTCCAGGAGCCCCCGGACGACTGCGACCGCCCCTCCGTTGACCCAGCCGAGGGAGCTGAGCGAGGAGTGGACGAGGAGGATCTCGCCGGGCTCGACGCCCAGCAGCCGCAGCTGCGTGGCGACGGTGTCCCGGGTGACAAGCGGGCCGGTCGGAGGGGGTGTGGGCATGGTTCGGAAGTCTTCCCGACGGCCCCGCGGGGTGCCACCGATTTGCCCGTGGGAAGGCGCCCGGATGATCGATCAGAAGATCGTTTCCGCAGGTCGGATTAGGTATGCCTAAGTGACGCAGGGCACCGCTCGATGATCCGGACGGCGCTTGTCAGGCTCCGCGGAATTACGCAACAATGGCGTTGTGAAAAACGTCGGCGAGGCTCGGGAGACCCCCCTGGGGGCCCCGCAGGAGGAACTCGCGACCGGTGAGCGCTCCACGCGCAACCGCGTCGCGCGATCCATCCTGGACCACGGCCCGTCGACCGTCGCCGAACTCGCCGGCCGGCTGGGACTGACCCAGGCGGCCGTCCGCCGTCACCTGGACGCGCTGGTCGCCGACGACGTCGTGGAGGCCCGCGAACAGCGCGTGTACGGCGCGCGCACGCGCGGCCGTCCCGCCAAGGTCTTCGCGCTGACCGACTGCGGCCGGGACGCCTTCGACCAGTCGTACGACAAGCTCGCCGTGGACGCGCTCCGCTGGATCGCCGAGCAGGGAGGCGGCCCCGAGGCGGTCGCCGCCTTCGCACGCGCCCGGATCGCCGCCCAGGCCCGCGCGTACCGCAAGGCGATCGAGGCCGTGACGCCCGACGAGCGGGCAGAAGCCCTGGCCAAGGCCTTGAGTGCGGACGGGTACGCTGCTGCGGCGCGCAGCGCACCGGTCGGCGAGCAGCTGTGCCAGCACCACTGCCCGGTCGCCCATGTCGCGGAGCAGTTCCCGCAGCTGTGCGAGGCGGAGACGGAGATCTTCGCCGAGCTGCTGGGTACCCACGTCCAGCGACTGGCGACGATCGCGCACGGCGACGGCGTCTGCACGACGTTCATCCCCAAGATTTCCAAGTCCAGCGACAACGCACCTGCAAGCACGGCCGGGAGGAACCCCGCATGACTCTCCCCACGGAGACTGCCCACCCTGAGCTCGAGGGCCTGGGCACGTACGAATACGGCTGGGCCGACTCCGACGTGGCCGGTGCCTCCGCCAGGCGCGGCCTGAACGAGGAGGTCGTCCGCGACATCTCCGGCAAGAAGTCCGAGCCGGAGTGGATGACCAAGCTGCGCCTGAAGGGTCTGAAGCTCTTCGAGAAGAAGCCCATGCCGAACTGGGGCTCGGACCTGTCGGGCATCGACTTCGACAACATCAAGTACTTCGTGCGCTCCACGGAGAAGCAGGCGGAGTCCTGGGAGGACCTGCCCGAGGACATCAAGAACACCTACGACAAGCTGGGCATCCCCGAGGCCGAGAAGCAGCGCCTCGTCGCCGGTGTCGCCGCGCAGTACGAGTCGGAGGTCGTCTACCACCAGATCCGCGAGGACCTGGAGGAGCAGGGCGTCATCTTCCTGGACACCGACACCGCCCTGAAGGAGCACCCGGAGCTCTTCAAGGAGTACTTCGGCACGGTGATCCCGGCCGGTGACAACAAGTTCGCCGCGCTCAACACCGCCGTCTGGTCCGGCGGCTCCTTCATCTACGTGCCGAAGGGCGTGCACGTCGAGATCCCGCTGCAGGCCTACTTCCGCATCAACACGGAGAACATGGGCCAGTTCGAGCGGACCCTGATCATCGTCGACGAGGGTGCCTACGTGCACTACGTCGAGGGCTGCACGGCCCCGATCTACAAGTCGGACTCGCTGCACTCCGCGGTCGTCGAGATCATCGTCAAGAAGAACGCCCGCTGCCGCTACACGACCATCCAGAACTGGTCGAACAACGTCTACAACCTGGTCACCAAGCGCGCCGTGGCCTACGAAGGCGCGACCATGGAGTGGATCGACGGCAACATCGGCTCCAAGGTGACGATGAAGTACCCGGCCGTCTACCTGATGGGCGAGCACGCCAAGGGCGAGACCCTGTCCATCGCCTTCGCGGGCGAGGGGCAGCACCAGGACGCCGGCTCCAAGATGGTCCACATGGCGCCGAACACGTCCTCCAACATCGTCTCCAAGTCGGTGGCGCGCGGCGGCGGCCGTACGTCCTACCGCGGCCTGGTCGAGATCGGCGAGGGCGCCGCCGGGTCGAAGTCCAACGTGCTCTGCGACGCGCTGCTCGTGGACACCATCTCCCGCTCCGACACGTACCCCTACGTGGACGTCCGCGAGGACGACGTGTCCATGGGCCACGAGGCGACCGTCTCCAAGGTCTCCGAGGACCAGCTCTTCTACCTGATGAGCCGCGGCCTGAGCGAGTTCGAGGCGATGGCGATGATCGTGCGCGGCTTCGTCGAGCCCATCGCCAAGGAGCTGCCCATGGAGTACGCCCTCGAGCTCAACCGGCTGATCGAGCTGCAGATGGAAGGCGCGGTCGGCTGAGACCCGCCCCGGACAGCAGCCAGCAATTTCTGACGTAGGAAGAGAGCAGACCGACAGCCATGGCTGAGGCTCAGAACTCCCCCACCCTCAACTCCGTTCGGGCGGGGGGACCCCCACCCGCGGGCTCTACCACCGCGGGCCAGATCGCGGTGGCCGCCGAGTCGACCGTCGCCACCCGCATGAGCGCGCCCCCGTCCTTCGACGTGGCGGACTTCCCGGTCCCCCACGGCCGTGAGGAGGAGTGGCGGTTCACCCCGCTGGAGCGGCTGCGCGGGCTGCACGACGGCACCGCGGTCGCCACCGGCGACGGCGTGAAGGTGGACGTACAGGCCCCCGAGGGCGTGACCGTCGAGACCGTCGGCCGTGACGACGCCCGGATCGGCAGGGCCGGCACTCCCGTGGACCGTGTCGCCGCGCAGGCGTACTCGGCGTTCGAGAAGGCCGGCGTGGTCACCGTCCCCAAGGAGATGGTCCTCACCGAGCCGATCCGCATCTCGGTGCACGGCGAGGGCGGGGTCGCCTACGGCCACCAGGTCGTCGAGCTGGGCGCCTTCGCCGAGGCCGTCGTCGTCATCGACCACACCGGTGACGCCGTGCTCGCCGCCAACGTCGACTACGTCCTCGGCGACGGCGCCAGGCTGACCGTCGTGTCCGTCCAGGACTGGGACGACAAGGCCGTCCACGTCGGCCAGCACAACGCGCTGATCGGCCGGGACGCCACCTTCAAGTCCTTCGTGGTCACCTTCGGCGGCGACCTGGTGCGCCTGCACCCGCGCGTGGCCTACGCCGGCACCGGCGGCGAGGCCGAGCTGTTCGGCCTGTACTTCACCGACTCCGGCCAGCACCAGGAGCACCGCCTCCTCGTCGACCACAACACCCCGCACTGCAAGTCCAACGTCGCGTACAAGGGCGCGCTCCAGGGCGAGGACGCGCACGCGGTCTGGATCGGTGACGTGCTCATCGAGGCCAAGGCCGAGGGCACGGACACCTACGAGATGAACCGCAACCTGGTCCTCACGGACGGCGCGCGCGTCGACTCGGTGCCGAACCTGGAGATCGAGACCGGCGAGATCGTCGGCGCCGGCCACGCCTCCGCCACCGGCCGCTTCGACGACGAGCAGCTCTTCTACCTGATGGCCCGCGGCATCCCGGAGCACGAGGCCCGCCGCCTGGTGGTCCGCGGCTTCTTCGCCGGGCTGGTCCAGCAGATCGGCGTCGCCGACATCGAGGAGCGCCTGCTCGCCAAGATCGAGCAGGAGCTGGAGGCTTCGGTCGCATGACCTTCGTACGCGCCTGTGGGCTGAGCGAGCTGGAGGAGGACACCCCGAAGCGGGTGGAACTCGACGGCACGCCGGTCTCGGTCGTCCGCACGGAGGGTGAGGTGTTCGCCATCCACGACATCTGCTCCCACGCGAACGTCTCGCTCTCCGAGGGCGAGGTGGAGGACTGCCAGATCGAGTGCTGGCTGCACGGCTCCGCCTTCGACCTGCGCACCGGCAAGCCCTCCGGCCTCCCGGCCACGCGCCCCGTCCCCGTATACCCCGTAAAGATCGAAGGGGACGACGTTCTCGTCTCCCTCACCCAGGAGTCCTGAGGCACCCATGGCAACGCTTGAAATCCGAGACCTGCACGTCACCGTCGAGGCCGACAACGCCACGAAGGAGATCCTCAAGGGCGTCGACCTCACCGTGAAGCAGGGCGAGACGCACGCCATCATGGGCCCCAACGGCTCGGGCAAGTCGACCCTCGCCTACTCGCTCGCGGGTCACCCGAAGTACACGATCACCAGCGGCACCGTCACCCTCGACGGCGAGGACGTCCTGGAGATGTCCGTCGACGAGCGCGCCCGCGCGGGCCTGTTCCTGGCGATGCAGTACCCGGTCGAGGTCCCCGGCGTCTCGGTCTCCAACTTCCTGCGCACCTCCGCCACCGCCGTCCGCGGCGAGGCCCCCAAGCTGCGCACCTGGGTGAAGGAGGTCAAGGAGGCCATGGAGCGCCTCAACATGGACCCGTCCTTCGCCGAGCGCAACGTCAACGAGGGCTTCTCCGGCGGTGAGAAGAAGCGGCACGAGATCCTCCAGCTCGAGCTGCTCAAGCCGAAGGTCGCCATCCTGGACGAGACCGACTCGGGCCTGGACGTCGACGCTCTGCGGATCGTGTCGGAGGGTGTGAACCGCGTCCGCGGGACGGGCGAGGTCGGCACCCTGCTGATCACGCACTACACGCGCATTCTGCGCTACATCAAGCCCGACCACGTCCACGTGTTCGCCGGCGGCCGCATCGTCGAGTCCGGCGGCCCGGAGCTCGCGGACAAGCTGGAGAACGAGGGCTACGAGGCATACGTGAAGGGTGGCGCATCCGCGTGACACAGCTGCCGGGCCTCCTCGACGTCGAGGCGATCCGCAAGGACTTCCCCGTACTGGACCGTGTCGTCCACGACGGCAAGAAGCTCGTGTACCTGGACAACGCTGCGACCTCGCAGAAACCGCGCCAGGTGCTGGACGCCCTGAGCGAGTACTACGAGCGCTACAACGCCAACGTCCACCGCGGTGTGCATGTGCTCGCCGAGGAAGCCACGGCGCTGTACGAGGGCGCGCGCGACAAGGTCGCCGAGTTCATCAACGCGCCGAGCCGCGACGAGGTGATCTTCACCAAGAACGCCTCCGAGTCGCTGAACCTCGTGGCGAACATGCTGGGCTGGGCCGACGAGCCCTACCGGGTGGACCACGAGACCGAGATCGTCATCACGGAGATGGAGCACCACTCCAACATCGTGCCGTGGCAGCTGCTCGCGCAGCGCACGGGCGCGAAGCTGAAGTGGTTCGGTCTCACGGAGGACGGCCGGCTCGACCTGTCGAACATCGACGAGATCATCACGGAGAAGACGAAGATTGTCTCCTTCGTGCTGGTGTCGAACATCCTGGGCACGGTCAACCCGGTCGAGGCGATAGTGCGCCGAGCGCAGGAGGTCGGTGCCCTCGTGTGCATCGACGCCTCCCAGGCCGCCCCGCATATGCCGCTGGACGTACAGGCCCTCCAGGCCGACTTCGTCGCCTTCACCGGCCACAAGATGTGCGGCCCGACCGGCATCGGCGTGCTGTGGGGCCGCCAGGAGCTGCTGGAGGATCTTCCTCCGTTCCTGGGCGGCGGCGAGATGATCGAGACGGTCTCGATGCACTCGTCCACCTACGCCCCGGCCCCGCACAAGTTCGAGGCGGGCACCCCGCCGATCGCCCAGGCGGTCGGCCTCGGCGCGGCGATCGACTACCTCCAGTCGATCGGCATGGAGAAGATCCTCGCCCACGAGCACGCGCTCACCGAGTACGCGGTGAAGAAGCTGAGCGAGGTCCCGGAGCTGCGGATCATCGGCCCGACGACGGCCGAGGACCGCGGCGCCGCGATCTCCTTCACGCTCGGCGACATCCACCCGCACGACGTGGGCCAGGTCCTCGACGAGCAGGGCATCGCGGTCCGCGTCGGCCACCACTGCGCGCGGCCCGTGTGTCTCCGGTACGGAATTCCTGCGACCACGCGAGCGTCGTTCTATCTGTACTCCACGCCGGCCGAGATCGACGCACTGGTGGACGGCCTGGAGCACGTTCGGAACTTCTTCGGCTGAAGGGCGTGCTGAAACCGTGAAGCTGGATTCGATGTACCAGGAAGTCATCCTGGACCACTACAAGAACCCCCACGGGCGTGGTCTGCGGGATGGCGACGCCGAGGTGCACCATGTGAACCCGACGTGCGGCGACGAGATCACCCTTCGCGTGAGGTACGACGGCACGAGGATCGAGGACGTCTCGTACGAGGGCCAGGGCTGCTCCATCAGCCAGGCCTCGGCCTCCGTGCTCAACGAACTCCTCGTCGGCAAGGAGCTGTCCGATGCGCAGAAGGTCCAGGAGACCTTCCTGGAGCTGATGCAGTCCAAGGGCAGGATCGAGCCGGACGACGCGATGGAGGACATCCTGGAGGACGCGGTCGCGTTCGCCGGTGTCTCCAAGTACCCCGCACGGGTCAAGTGCGCCCTCCTGAGCTGGATGGCGTGGAAGGACGCGACGGCCCAGGCGCTGGGTGGCGCCGACGCCGAAAGGAAGACGGCATGACCGACACCGCTGAGATGAAGCCGGCATCGGAGGAGGAACTCCGCGAGGCCCTCATGGACGTCGTCGACCCCGAGCTGGGTATCGACGTCGTCAACCTCGGCCTGATCTACGGCATCCACATCGACGACGCCAACATCGCGACCGTGGACATGACCCTGACCTCGGCGGCCTGCCCGCTGACGGACGTCATCGAGGACCAGGCCAAGTCCGCCACGGACGGCCTGGTCAACGAACTGCGCATCAACTGGGTCTGGATGCCGCCGTGGGGCCCCGACAAGATCACGGACGACGGCCGTGAGCAGCTGAGGGCGCTCGGGTTCAACGTCTGACCTCCGACGCCCGAGCCCACCGCGTGCGCGAAAGCGGCGGCACCTGTCCGGTGCCGCCGCTTTCGCATGCCCGCCCGGCGTGCGGTGTGTACGCCCGTACGCAAACGTTGTGTACGATCGTACACATGGGATACCTGACACTCGCCGGCGCCATCGCCGCCGAGGTCGCCGCGACGACGATGATGAAGTACAGCGAGGGTTTCAGCCGGTTGTGGCCCTCGCTCGTGACGGCGCTGGGCTACCTCGTCTCCTTCGCGCTGCTCGCCCAGACGCTGAAGACCGTCCAGATCGGCACGGCCTACGCGATCTGGTCCGGCGTCGGCACCGCCGCCATCGCGGTCCTCGGTCTGCTGCTCTTCGGTGAGGGGCTGAGCGTCGCCAAAGTCGGAGGGATCCTGCTGATCATCGGGGGCGTGGTCGTGCTGAACCTGGGCGGGGTGAGTCACTGATGCCCCGCCGATACGACCCCGACCGGCGCGGGCGCATCATCGACGCCGCGATCCGTGTCGTCGGCCGGGACGGCATCGCCGGCCTGAGCCACCGCTCGGTCGCCGCCGAGGCGGACGTCCCCCTGGGCTCCACGACCTACCACTTCGCCACCCTGGAAGAGCTGATGGTGGCCGCGCTCAGACAGGTGAACGAGAACTTCGGCCGGGTGCTGGCCGAGTGCCTGCCGGAGCACGGCGAGGGCGGCGACCTCGCCGCGGAGCTGGCCCGCGCGCTGGGCCAGTGGCTGGGCGGTGACCGGACGGGGGTGGAGCTGGAGTACGAGCTGTATCTGGCGGCCCTGCGCCGACGCGCCCTGCGCCCCGTCGCCGCCGAGTGGACCGAGGCCGCCGCGGCGCTGCTGGCCCACCGTACGGACCCGGTCACCGCCCGCGCGCTGCTCGCGCTGATGGACGGGATCTGCCTCCAGGTGCTGCTGACGGGCGGTTCGTACGACGAGGAGTACGCCCGGGCCGCGCTGGCTCGGCTGATCCCCTGAACGAGCGCCCGGCACGTGAGACGCGGTTCGCCCTGACCACCCCGCCCACGTTAGGTTTTCTCCCATGACCGAGTCTGCTTCCCGTACCACCGGCGCCGTCGCCGCCGGCCTCGCCACCATCGCCTCCGACGGCACCGTTCTCGACACCTGGTTCCCGGCCCCCGAACTGGTCGAGGAGCCGGGTCCGGCCGGCACCGAGCGGCTGACCGCCGAGCAGGCGGCCGAGCTGCTGGGCGGCGGCGCGACCGCGGCGATCGGCCCGGACGCGCGCCGGGGCATCGAAGTGGTCGCGGTCCGTACGGTCATCGCCTCCCTCGCCGAGAAGCCGATCGACGCCCACGACACCTACCTGCGCCTGCACCTGCTCTCGCACCGCCTGGTCAAGCCGCACGGCCAGAGCCTGGACGGCATCTTCGGCCACCTCGCCAACGTGGCCTGGACCTCGCTCGGCCCGGTCGCGGTGGACGACATCGAGAAGGTGCGGCTGAACGCCCGCGCCGAGGGCCTGCACCTGCAGGTCACCTCGATCGACAAGTTCCCGCGGATGACCGACTACGTCGCCCCCAAGGGCGTGCGCATCGCCGACGCCGACCGGGTACGGCTCGGCGCGCACCTCGCCGAGGGCACCACGGTGATGCACGAGGGCTTCGTCAACTTCAACGCCGGCACGCTGGGCACCTCGATGGTCGAGGGCCGCATCTCCGCGGGCGTCGTGGTCGGCAACGGCTCCGACATCGGCGGCGGCGCCTCCACCATGGGCACCCTGTCCGGCGGCGGCAACGTGATCATCTCCATCGGCGAACGCTGTCTGATCGGCGCCGAGGCGGGCGTCGGCATCGCGCTCGGCGACGAGTGCGTGGTCGAGGCCGGCCTCTACATCACCGCGGGCACCCGTATCACCATGCCCGACGGCCAGATCGTCAAGGCCCGCGAACTGAACGGCGCCTCCCACATCCTCTTCCGCCGCAACTCGGTCACCGGCACGGTCGAGGCCCGCCCGAACAACGCGGTCTGGGGCGGCCTGAACGACATCCTGCACAGCCACAACTGACCACCGGCGGCCGTGACCTCGGCCGCCTGATCGATCAACGCTGACCTGCCGGCAGCCGTCGACGTCGGTCACCATTGAGCGCCCTTCCACGGCCCGAGAACGGCCCGGGAGGGCGCCTTTGCGTTCGCTGCCCTTCTGGCCGATCGGGTAAATCCCGCTGCCGGCCAGGTGCTTGGAAGATGCGGGATCCAGACCGGGTGGCCGTGCGCCGCTTACCGGACCTGCCGAAATCCGTCAAGTCACGTGTTCTCCTGCCACGCAATCCAGGGGCATGACCCGATTCGATTGCCGGGGTGCAATGGGGATAACGGCTCACAGAGAGCAAGTTCTCTGCTCGCACCGACGGAACAGTTCTGGAGATGCGATTTACGGGCCACATTTCCCTGACTCGCACAAGAAAAGGATGTGGCAACGATGTTCCCCACTTCCGCTCACCCCCTATGCGTCGAAGCGACCCTGGATCCCCGGCTCACCCGATGGAAGTGGCTGGTGAAATGGATCCTCGCCATCCCGCACTACATCGTCCTGTTCTTCCTGTGGATCGCGTTCCTGCTTCTGAGCGGCGTCGCGTTCCTCAGCATCCTCATCACCGCCAGGTATCCCAGGCCGCTCTTCGACTTCAATGTCGGCGTCATGCGCTGGAACACGCGAGTCAATTACTACGCCTCCGCAGTGCTCGGCACCGACAAGTATCCGCCGTTCACCCTCAAAGACGTGCCCGGCTACCCGATCCGCGTCAATGTCACCTATCCCGAGCGGCTGTCCCGCGGGCTGGTTCTGGTCAAGTGGCTGCTGGTCGTCCCACAGCTGCTGGTGATCACGATACTGATGAGCAGCGGCTGGAGCGTGTACCGGCACCTCGATCACTACAGTCCGTTGTCCTCCGGACTCATCGGCCTGCTCTCTCTGTTCGCGGTGGTGATCCTGATGTTCACGGGGACCTACCCGCGGGGTCTGTTCGACTTCCTCATGGGCCTGCTGCGCTGGACGCTGAGGGTGCTCGTCTACGCGTACCTCATGACCGACAAGTACCCCCCGTTCCGGCTGGACATGGGAGGGAGCGAGCCCGTGGCAGCGGCGATACAGCCGGCGGACGGCGGGTAGATCTCCGCCGCCGGCCCAAAAGCGAGGAACATCGGCATGAGTCCGTGACCTGCCTCGACCCCAGAACAGCCACGACCGGCCGCACGCACTCCGCGAGCGCCCCTCACCATGCCGTGAGGGGCGCTCCGTCATGTGGGCAGGGAGGCCGCGAACTCCCGCAGTACCGTGAAGTCGTCCTCGCGCAGGCCGATCCTCGGGTTCACGTGATGGAGCAGGGCGGGACCCGAGTGGTGCGTGCTGACGTATCGGGTGTCGGCCGGGCTCTGCTCGTCGTCCACCCAGGCGAACGGGCGGCCCCCGGCGTACGCCACGATCGCCTCCGTCTTCCAGTGGACGCCGTCGGGACGCTCGGCGAACAGGCCGGTGCCGAAGTCGACGTACGGCAGCTCGGGCAGGCCGACGACCGGGGCGATCCAGACGTTGGCGTCGGCCATCCAGCTCGTCGCCCAGCACAGCTCGAAGCCGAGTTCCAGCAGGGCGGGGCCGTGGTCCGGGTTCAGCCAGACGCGCAGCGGGCGCCGGGAGAACAGGGGGACCCGGATCGTCGTACAGCCCGCGGGCCGGCGCTCCGGCTGGGCCGCGTACGGGTTGAGGGGGCCGTCGACGTCCAGGAACAGCAGGGGGCGGCTCACGGGAACACCGTACGGCAGGGCGGGTGGTCGCCCGCCGGGGCCGGGCACCCTCGGCAGCACCGAGGCCGTCCCGCTCAGCGGCTTGCACGAGCCGGACGCCGGCTGCGGCGCACAGGATCGGCAGCCGGTCTTCGCCGGCCGCTGATCAAAGCGCCACGAGCTCCTCGTACCGCGTCAGCAGCCCGTCGGCCCCCTCCCCGGCCGGCGGGCCAGCGGGGCGCGCACGGGGCCCGCGGGCAGGCCCAGGCGGGCGAGGAGGGCGCTTGGCGGTGACCGAGCCGGGCAGGCGCGCGCCGATCTTCGCCTGCCGAAGGGCCGGGCGGTGGTGTGGGTGCTCGTCAGCGGTGGTGTGGGGGCTCGTCATGGGCGTAGTCCCGGCCCCCCTCCGATGAAGCTCTACTTAATTTTCCTGCGGAGTACCGCTAAGCATTACTGATGTATCGGGATGACGGCCGAAGCTCCTGTGTCCAACTCGGCCCATGATGCGTCACTATGGCCGAAGGGTCACCGACGTCAGTCATGGGAGGCGCCATGAAGCTCGGCAAGGCACTGGCCACCGGAATCGCCGAGGAGCAGCCGCTCGTCCGCGAGGAGGAGATCCCGCTGCCCGAGGACACCGCCCGCACCGAACCGGCCGAGCCGGCCCGTGAAGAGGTCCCGGCCGCCCGATGAGACTGCGGCTCCCGGCGGAACGCCCGACGGAGCCGCCGACCGGATACAAGATCGCCCACCCGGTGCTGTCCCAGGACGGCGCCCGGGCCGGGTTCACGGGAGTTTCGCTCGGCGGCGCGCTGCCGTACGCCGTCCTCGACGGCGCCTCCTGCGTCTACGGTCGCCGGCACCGCCCGCCCGCACGGCTGTGCGACTGCGGTTTCCACTGTGTCCACGACCGCAGCGCCGCCGAGGCCATGCTGTGCACCGCCGAGCACCGCACGGCCCTTCTGCTGGAGGTCTCGGTCCTCGGCGCCTACATCCGCTTCGAGCGCGGCTTCCGCTACGCCCGTCAGCGGGTGCGCACGGCCACCGCGGGGCCGTGCGCCTGCGGTGCCGTCGCCGTCGCGCTCGCCGACGCCGGCTGGGGCAGACCCGGCTGGCGGGCCCTCGCCCCCATGTGCGCCGGCTGTGTGCGCGGCCGTACGTCCGTCCCGCTCGCCGGCTTCGCCCGGCTGGCCGGAGAGGGCCTGCGGGTGACCGCGCGGGGCGGCGCTTCGCCACGCACCGCCGCGTCGGGGTCCGCGACGGAGCTGGGTGTGCCCGAACTCGCCGCCGAGGCAGCCCTGTTGCAGGCGCGCCTCGACTGGTTCCAGAGTCAACTCGCGTGCCTCGGCGAACGAGGGGACGCGGGGAGCGGGGAGGGGGCGACGGACTGACGGCCCCCAGCCCGGGTACCCGGAGGTTCCGTACAGAGAGGAGGCGGAACACCGTGACCGTGACCCCGCAGGCATGGCCCGCGGCCGACGGGCGTCCCTCCGCGGGAGCACTCGTCGGCCGGGCCACCGAACAGCTCCCCCGGCTGCAGCGCCAGGAAGTCGCTCTTGCCAAGGAGGAGTTGGCGGAGAAGGGCCGCCGCGCCGGACGCGGCGGCGGGCTGCTGGGCGCCGCGGGCACCGTCGGCCAAGTCGGGCTGATCGCCCTTGCCGCGGCCGCCACCGCCGCCCTCTGTCCGGCGCTGCCCGTGTGGGCGGCGGCACTCGTCGTCGCGGGCGCGCTGTTCGCCGTCGCCGCGGTTCCGGCCGCGACGGGGCGCGCCCAGCTGCGCCGCGCCGCCCCGCGGGCGCCCGAGGAGACGCTCGGCAGCGTCAGGGCGGACGTCGACGCGATCAGGGAAAGGGCACATCGATGAAGCACAGGATCCCGCACGGCTCGGGCGCCAAGGGCCCCGACGAGCTGCGGCAGCAGATCGAGCACACCAGGCACCAGCTGGGTGACACCGTCGCCCAGCTGGTCGGCAAGGCCGACGTCAAGGAGCGCGCCCGGGTGCGGGCCGCCGACCTGATGGACAAGGCCGGCGCCATGACCGTACAGCTGCGCGCGAGTGCCGCACATGCCGGCCACGACATGCAGGGCCGGGCGGCCAAGGCCGGGCACGCGATGCAGGGCCGGGCGGCCAGGGCGGGTCACACCGTGCAGGGCAGGGCCGCACAGGCCGGTCATGCCGTACAGGGCCGGGCAGCGCAGATGGGGCACGCCGTCCAGCAGCGGGCCGAACACGCCGGGCACTCCGTCGAGGGCTCCGTCCCGCAGCCCCTGCGGGGGACGGTGCGCGCGGGCATGCGCCATCCCGGGCCGGTCCTCGCCGTGGGCGTGCTGGCCGCGGCCGCGGTGGCGGCCGGCATCGCCTGGCGCCGGCAGCACCACTGAGCGCCGGCCGGGTGCGGCAGGGCTCCGCCGCGCCCGGCGCCGTCCACCCTCTCACCGAAAATTCTGTCCTTCTGGACAAAAAAAGTTTTCGGTGGGAGGGTGGGCGCATGCTGGACGTGACCGCGATCGAGGACCCCGAGGCGGCGGCCGTGTCGCTGGACCCGGTGAGGGCCCGGCTGCTCGCCGAACTGACCGCCCAACCCGCGTCGGCGGCGATGCTGGCCGGCAAGGTCGGACTGCCCCGGCAGAAGGTGAACTACCACCTCAGGGCGCTGGAGCGGCACGGCCTGGTCGAGCTGGCCGGAGAACGCCGCAAGGGCAATGTCACCGAGCGGCTGATGCGCGCGACGGCCGCGTCGTACGTCATCTCGCCGGCCGCCCTGCCCGCCGTGCAGCCGGACCCGGACCGCTTCCGCGACCAGCTCTCCGCGCGCTGGCTGCTCGCCCTCGGCGCCCGTCTGGTGCGGGACGTCGGCGAGCTGATCACCGGCGCCGCCCGGGCCCGCAAGCGGCTCGCGACGTACGCCCTGGACGGCCAGGTCCGCTTCGCCTCCGCCGCCGACCGGGCGGCCTTCGTGCAGGAGCTGACGGCGGGCGTGAGCGCGCTGGTCCGCAAGTACGACGCGCCCGACGCCGAGGACGGCCGCGACCACCGGATCGTCGTCGCCCTCCACCCCACGGTCAAGGACCGGCCCGCCCCCGAACCGGAGAAGTGAGCAGGAACCCCGCCATGTCCAAGGAATTCGAGATCGTCCGCGAGTTCGAGGTCGATGTCCCGCCCGAGAAGGTCTGGGACGCGGTCACCACCGGCACCGGTGGCTACCTGTGGCCCATGGACCCGCCCGAGCCGCGCGAGGGCGGCAGGGGCCCCTACGGGTCCACCGTCACCGCCTGGGATCCGCCGCACCGCTACACCAGCCGCAGCGAGAACGTGGGCATGCCCACCCAGTCGCTCAACCAGCTCGACTACACCATCGAGCCCCGGGACGAGGGCCGCCGCGCCTGGGTGCGCTACGTGCACAGCGGCATCTTCACCGACGACTGGAACAACCAGTACGACGGTGCGAGCAAGCACACCAACTTCTATCTGCACACCCTGCGCGAGTACCTCACGCACTTCGCGCCCCGCCCGGTCACCTTCGCCCAGCTGAACGGGCCCGCGGCCTCGGCCGACCCGCGGGCGCTCGCCGCGGCGGGCCGCGCGCTCGGCCTGGCGGACGACGCGGCCGCCGGTACGAAGGCCGTCGTCCAGGGACCCGGCGGACGGCCCCTGGACGCCGTACTCGACTACCGCAACCCGTATTTCATCGGGCTGCGCACCGACACCGCCCTCATCCGCTTCTTCGGGCGCGGCCACTGGGGCAACCCGCTCGGCATCAGCGTCCACGACTTCGCGCCGGACGCCGACGCCGAGGCGAACGAGAGGGCCTGGCAGGACTGGCTGAACGGGACGTTCAGCCAGTCCTGAGGACCCCGGTCACGGGCGGAAGCGCAGCACCTGCGGGTCGTGGTCGCTGATCTGGTCGTTGAACTCCGAGTTGATGTGCACGCTGTCGTACTCGAAGTCGCAGCCGCGCCGGATCGCCGGGCTGATCAGGATCTGGTCCAGGACCTGCTCGTTGCCCTGGTAGTCGTAGGTGTAACGCTCGCTCTTGGGCAGCGACTTGATCGCCGACCACAGCTCGCCGTCGCCCTCGAGGATCTGCGCGGTGCCGGAGAACTCGAAGTCGTTCATGTCGCCGAGCGCGATGACGTCCGCGTTCTTCTGGACCTTCAGGATGTCCTTGACGAACGCGTTCACCGCGGTCGCCTGCGCGTGGCGCTGGATCTCCGAGCTGCGGGTCGGCGGCTGGTACTGCGAGGTCAGGCCCTGGTCGCCGCCCTTGGAGACCAGGTGGTTGGCGATCACGAAGACGGTCTTGCCGCGGAAGACGAACTGGCCGGCCAGAGGCTTGCGGCTGTCCTTCCAGGCGGCGTTCGCCGGGTCGATCCGGCCGGGGGAGACCGTCAGTTCGGCCTTGCCGTCCTCCTTGGTGACGCCGACCGCGGTGGTGGAGTCGCCGCCCGCGCGGTCCACGAAGGACACCCGCTCGGGGTTGAACAGGAACACCTGGCGGATGTTGCCGCCCGGCTGGCCGCCGTCCTGGTCGTTGACCGGGTTGATCGAGCGCCAGTCGTACTTCGGGCCGCCCGCCGCGACGATCGCGTCGATCAGTTTGTCGACGGTTTCGCTCGCGTCGACCGTTCCGTCGTCCGTGGCGCCGTTGTTGTCCTGGATCTCCTCCAGGGACACGATGTCCGGCGACTGGAGGTGGTTCACGATCGCGGCGGCGTGCTTGTCGAAGGTGGCGTCGGAGGGGTCGAGGTTCTCGACGTTGTACGTCGCCACCGCCAGCTCGCGGCCGGACTGCTTCCGGGTGGTCTCGCGCTCCAGGCCGCCGCTCTGCAGCGTGCCGAGCTTGCTCGCGACGAGGGTGTAGCCGCCGAACTGGTTGAAGTCCAGGGGGCCGGTCGTCGTGCCGGAGAGGGTGTCGCCGACGTTCGCCTTCGGGAAGTCGGCGGTCGGGCCCAGCGACTGGATCTGCAGCCGGCCCGTGTTCTGCGACTCGTAGGAACCGTAGACCGTGCCGCCGCGGCGGCTGCGGTGCTCCCACGGCTTCACGGTCACCCAGAGCTCGCTGTAGGGGTCGGTCGCGGTGACCACGCGGGTGTCCTCGACCTGGACGTTCATGCCCTCCAGGGACTCGTAGTAGTCCAGGGCGTACGTCGACGGGTCCAGGGTCAGGCCGTTGATCGAGCCCGCGGCCGCGGTGTCGCCCGCCGGTGCGTACGCGTCCGGCACCGAGTCCTCGTCGATCACGACCGGCGCCGGGACCGGGTTGCCGGTGGAGACGGTGGTGATCGTCGGCTTGGTGATCTCCGTCAGCGACTGGTTGCCCGTCGAGGCGCCGCCGGGGACGTACTCGGAGACCGTGCCGGTCACCGTCACCGAGTCGCCGACCGCGACCTTCGGCGTGGAGCTGGTGAAGACGAAGACGCCCTCGCTGGTGGCCGGATCGTCGTCCGGCGTCGGATCCTGGATCCAGAAACCTCTGGAGGAGCCGTACGCGCGCGTGGCCGTGACGATGCCGGGCACGTCCGTGACCTTCTGCCCGGCGAACGGGGATATCCGGGTCGTGCCCTGGATGTCGTGGATGCGTACCGCGTCGGCGTGCGCGGGGGAGGTGAGGACGACGGCGGACGCCGCGCTGCAGACGGCGGCGACGGTGAGCGCGGCGAGGCGCGCGGAAGACCTGCTCGGCAAGGGTTCCCTCCGGGGACATACGTGAACGCCGGGACGAGGGTGGAACGGGAGCGTGTGGGGCCGGTAGCCCTCCGTGACACGCGTAGAGCCCAGTGAACAGTTGTCCCCCGAACTTCTACGCGCGTCAATCTCCTGCCTGGCGTGGGGAGTTGTCAAGGTTCCGGCCATGTACGACTGCTGACGGCGAGATGAACCGGGCGGCATGGGTGGAAATCCGTCTAGGCTGAGCGGTTGAGCCCGTTCACGGTCCGAGGAGAACCAGCCGATGTCAGACAGCTCCCCCCTGCCGCCCGTACGGCTGCACCCCGAAGCGGAGCTGGCGCGCGCCGCGCTGTCCACGCCGTTGCTCTCCCGCGCCGCCCGCCTCGCCCGCTGGGCCGGCCCCGGCACCCGCGTCGACGCCGGCGGCGCCCTGGCCGAGGAGCAGCTTCCGGCAGCCGCCGAACTGCTCGGGCTGAGCGGCGACGACGCCGCCGCGTACGCCGGCGAGGCCTGGCGGGTCGCCGTGGACGCGGGGCTCGTGGAGATCGTGGACGAGGAGGCCGGGACCGTCCGGGCGGCGCAGCGGCTGAAACGGCTCACCGGTGGCTCCCCGGCCGAGGTGCTCGGCGTGTGGCTCGCCGCGCTGGAGACCGTACTCGCCGACGCGAGCGTGCCCGATCTGGACGATCTGGTCGACGCCCTGGACGAGGGCGGCGAGATCGATTTCTCGTCACTCGACTGGGACCCGCAGGCCGAGGCGGAGTTCCTGGACGGCGTCCTCGGCAATCTGTACATGCTGACGGTGAGTGAGGACGGCCCCGGCGACTCGCCCGTCCCGCTCCCCGCTCTCGCCGCCTCGATGCTCGTCCCCGACGGCATGGGCGAACCCACCAACGACGTCCTGGAGCAGGTCTCCGACGCGATGATGCGGCTGGACGACCAGTTCAGGATGCTGGAGCCGGTGGGGCTCGTGGAGTACCAGCCGGTGGACGAGGCGTTGATGGCCGACGGCGACGAGGGATCCGCCGCGCCCATGGACGACACCGACGTCTCGCGGTACGGCATGGTGCGGCTCACCCCGCTCGGCGCGTACGGGCTGCGGGCACGGCTGCTGGAGGCCGGGTTGGCGGCGCCGGCGGTCGGTGAACTCGCCGACAAGGGAGCGGACGCGCTGCTCGACGGTACGGCGCGGTTCGGCCGGGCGGCGGCGCGGGGCGAGACCGAGCAGTGGCTCGCCCGGCGCGAACCGCTCACCGCCGCGAGGGAGTTGCTGGCGGCGGCACGCGGTGCGGACGCGGGGGCGCCGCTGCGGCGGCTGCGCTGCCAGCAGGCGCTGTCCCTGGTCGGCGAGGAGGCCGAGCCGGCGTTGCGGGAGGTGCTGGACGATCCCGAACTGGGCGGCCTGGCCCGCGTCTGGCTCAGCGAGCGGGGTGCGGCGGGGGTCCCCGCACCCTCCGAGGAACTGGTGTTCTGGCTGACCGTCGACACGGTGGCCGCGCAGCTGGCCGCCGAGGGCAACTCCGAGGAACTCCAGGCGCTGGTGGAGGGGCTGGCCGCGCAGCACAGCGGGTTCTTCGCGACCGCCTGGCGGGTGGAACACCCGGCCACGGCCGATGTGCTCGAGGCGATGGGGCGGCTGCACCCGGACAAGAAGGTGGCGAAGGAGGCGCGGAAGGCCGCGTTCAAGGCGCGGTCGGCGCAGGGCGGCTGAGCGCCTCTTGGGCCGGCCATGGGGTGGTGCATACGGATTCTTGAACAAGGGTCTGCGGCGTCGCGTGGCGTTCAGCTCCCGTTCAGGGTGCGGCGGGAGTGTGTGCGCCGAACGAGGTCCGCCGCCCTCCACGGCTCCCACCGTCTCAGGAGACACACATGTCGCTCACCCGCAGGGACTTCGCCGGAAAGTCAGCGATCACCGGTGCCGGGGTCGCCCTGACGGGCAGCGTCGGCGCGCTCGCCAGCGCGCCCAACGCCCTCGCCGCGACGGACATCGACACCACCGGGGCGGAGTCGGCACACGGTGGTCACCACAGCGTCGGCTACGGCCCGCTGCTCTCCGACCCGAACGGCATCCTCGCCCTGCCCGCGGGCTTCAGCTACGAGATCATCACCTACAGCGGCAGGACCACGCTGGAGTCGGGTGAGTTCACTCCGTCCAATCACGACGGCACCGCCACCTTCGAGGGCCCCCGCGGCACCACCCTGCTGGTCAACAACCACGAACTCGCCGGCGCGCGCGCCCAGTGGCCGCACCCGGTGCCGCTCACCGAGGGCCTGGTCTACGACCCGGCCGCGGCCGGCGGCTGCACCGTCGTCGAGGTCCGCCGCGGCGGCGAGGTCGCCGAGTGGGTCGGCATCGCCGGCACCGCCACCAACTGCGCCGGGGGCAGCACCCCTTGGGGTACCTGGCTGACCTGTGAGGAGACCGAGGACAAGGCCGGGAAGAACGGCTTCACCATGGACCACGGCTACGTCTTCGAGGTCGACCCCGAGGACCGCCGCGCCAACCGCGACCCCAAGCCGGTCAAGGCCCTCGGCCGCTACGCCCACGAGGCCGTGGTCATCGACCCCAAGCGCGGCCACCTCTACCTCACCGAGGACGCGTCCGGCCCCAACGGCCTGCTCTACCGCTGGACCCCGCCGGAGGGCTTCCGGCACGGCCGCGGCAGGCTGCGCACCCTCGCCGACGACGCGGGCAGGCTCCAGGCCTTCAAGTGCTTCGACTCCGGCGGCAGGTTCGTGGACGACCTGTCCCGCGCCACCAGGACCGGCACCGTCTACGGCGTCGACTGGGTGGACGTCCCCGACCGCGACGCCCAGCAGGTCTCCACCCGCAGGCAGTTCACCGACGACCGGATCACCCGCGCCCGCAAGCTGGAGGGCATGTGGTGGGGCGACGGCGGCGCCTACGTCGTCTCCTCCTACGCCCGCGCGGAGAGCCCGGTCCACCACGACGGGCAGGTCTGGTTCTATGACCCGGCGCGCCGCACCCTCACCCTGAAGGTGCTGCTCGGCGTGAACCCCGACCCGGCCAGGGACGGCGCCTTCGACGGCCCGGACAACATCACCGTCTCCCCGTACGGAGGCCTGGTCGTCGCCGAGGACGGCGAGGGCGTCCAGCACCTGTTCGGCGCCACCGAGAGCGGCCGCACCTACCCCATCGCCCGGAACGAACTCAACATCGGTACCGAAGCGGAGCCCGAGTACAGCGAGTTCACCGGCGTCACCTTCTCGCCCGACGGCAGGACCCTGTACGCCAACATCCAGACGCCCGGCATCATGCTCGCCGTCACCGGACCGTGGAAGCGGCAGAAGCGGTAATAAATTCGTTCGCCCGGCCCGCGGCCTGCCTCCTAAAGTGATCCATGTCCAGGTGCGACAGGCAGGACCTACTTCCGCTCATAACGGGGAGGCCGCGGGTTCGAGTCCCGCCACCGGCTCCGACAGGCCGGTGTAGCTCAGGGGTGAGAGCACCACACGTCGGTTCCGCCGACCTCGATCTCTGGACACCGAAAACTTCACGCACCTCCCGGTGCGAAGGCAGCGGCTACTTCTCTCCAAAAGAACCCACGCCGCCGCCGGCTCTGATCTCGGGAGGCGTGGCACACGGTGGGTGTCCGGTGCGCAGGCAGCGGATACTTCGGGACACGGTATGTTGCGGGTTCGAATCCCGTCACCGACTTCGGGTCGGTGTGGCGGAAATGGAAGACGCGCCGGGTGTGTGTTCCGTCGCAGACCCCTGATCTCGGACACCCTCCCTTTGCCGCGCCTCCCTCCGAATGGACAAAGAATTCGGGGGAATTCACCATGGCGCGATTCAACACGCGTACAGCGAAGGCACAGCCGAAGTCGGCGGTGACCACGACGGGCCGGATCCTGCGGACCCACGAGGGCGGCCGGGGGCGGGAGCGGGAGCCGCGCTCGGAGCTCTTTCTTCTCGCGATCTCGAACTTCGTCTCGCAGGACACCTTCTACGAGTGCGGCGCCGACCGCGACGACCGCTTCACCCGTCTGGTGCGCGACCTCGCCGTCAGCGACCCGGAGTGGACGGCCGGACTGCTCGGCTGGCTGCGCGGTGCGGGAAACATGCGGACGGCGTCCCTCGTGGGCGCCGCCGAGTACGTGCACGCGCGTCTGACGTCCGGTGCGACCCACGGCCCTTCCAACCGGCAGGTCGTGGACTCCGTCCTGCAGCGCCCGGACGAGCCCGGCGAGTTGCTCGCGTACTGGACGTCGGCGTACGGCCGTGCCGTCCCCAAGCCGGTCAAGCGCGGGATCGCCGACGCCGTACGACGGCTGTACCACGCCAAGTCGCTGCTGAGGTACGACACCGCCGCCAAGGGCTACCGCTTCGGCGACGTCCTCAACCTGGTGCACGCGGTCCCGGCCCCGGACAAGCCGTGGCAGGGCGAGCTGTTCCGGTACGCCCTCGACCGCCGGCACCACCCGGACACCGCCGTGCCGCCCTCGTCGCTCCCGGTGCTCACCGCGCACCGCGAGCTGATGGCGCTGCCCGTCGAGGAGCGGCGGGCCGTCGTCACCTCGCCCACAGGCGCCGAGCGGCTGGCAGCGGCCGGTCTCACCTGGGAGGCGCTGGCCGGCTGGCTGCACGGCCCGATGGACAAGGCGGCCTGGGAGGCCGTGATCCCGTCCATGGGCGCCATGGCACTGGTGCGCAACCTGCGCAACTTCGACGAGGCCGGGGTGTCCGACGAGGTCGCGGCCCGGGTGGCGGCAAGGATCAGCGACCCGGAGCAGGTGGCACGCTCGCGGCAGTTCCCGTTCCGCTACCTCGCCGCCCACCGGCACGCGCCGTCGCTGCGCTGGTCCTACCCGCTGGAGCAGGCGCTCGGCCACTCGCTGGCCAACGTGCCCGCGCTGCCGGGCCGGACGCTGGTCCTGGTCGACCGGTCGGGCTCGATGTTCTGGGCGCGGTCGCGGGACCGCTCGGAGCTGACCCGGGCCGACGCGGCGGCGATCTTCGGCACCGCGCTCGCCCTGCGGGCGGCCGACGCCGACCTGGTCGAGTTCGGCACGACCAGCAACAAGGTGAAGTTCCGTAAGGGGGAGTCCGTGTTGAAGATCCTGGAGCGCTTCGGAGACCTGGGCGGTACCGACACCACCGGCGCCGTGCGCCGGCACTACGCGCACCACGACCGGGTGCTGATCGTCACCGACGAGCAGTACGCCCCGAACCGGCACGGCGACCCGACCGCCCAGGTGCCGGCCCATGTGCCCGTCTACACCTGGAACCTGGAGGGCTACCGGGCGGGCCACGGACCGTCGGGCGCGGGAAACCGGCACACCTTCGGTGGCCTGTCGGACGCGGCCTTCCGGATGGTGCCCCTGCTCGAGGCGGCCGACGACAGCCGCTGGCCGTGGCAGGCCTGAGCGGCATGCGGCCCCGAGCGGCATGCGGCCCCGGGCGGCATGCGGCCCCGAGCGGCGTGCGGCCCCTGAGCCGCACAGGTGACAGTGGCCCGCGCTCCTAGGGGGCGCGGGCCACGCGCTTGTCCGTGCCCGCCTCCGGTGAGGAGCGGACGTACGGCGGGCCCGTGAGCAGGCCGCCCGGCTCGGGGGCGGCGGCCGTCGGCGGGCAGGGCCATGATGGCGGTATGACCTGCCCTCCGGCGCCCGGCCCGGCCGAGGACCCCCGGCCGGAGGCGGTCCCCGGCCGCCTCTCGTCGGTGCCCACGCCCCGGACGGCCGTGGCATGGCTGCCCCCGGCCGGGCTGTGGCCCGCCATCCAGGGCATCCGCGTCGAGCACGACCCGCAGATCCGCCGCTGGCCGCCCCACGTGAACCTCCTCTTCGGCTTCGTGCCGGAGGAGGACTTCCCGGCCGCGCTCCCGCTGCTGGCCGCCGCGGCGGCGGAGTGCGAGCCCTTCGACATCAGGCTCGGCGCAGTCCGTGCCTTCCGTCACCGGTCCTACGCCACCGTCTGGCTCGACCCCGCGACGGCCGGCCTCGCGCCCTGGACGGAGCTCAGGCGTGCGCTGGCGGAAACCTTCCCGGCCTGCACGGACCGCTTCCCGCGCTTCACCCCGCACCTCTCGCTCGGGCGTACCCGCGTCCCGCGGGTCCTCGCCGCAGAATGCGCCGCCCGGCTCGGCGTGCTGCACGCGCGCGTGGCCGAGATCGTGCTGCTGTCACGCCGCGATGACGGCCCCATGCGGACGCGCGCCACCATCGACCTGGGCAGCGGCGCGGTACGCCGTCGTCCCGGCCCGGACCCGGCGGCCGGCGGGTACGGACCACCGGTGTCCGGCTGACCGGGCCGATAGGATTCGGAGAGGATCCCCGTTTGGCGAGGAGCAGTTGGATGGCGCAGCTCAGGCCCATGCGCGCGGACGCTCGGCGCAATTACGAGCGGTTGCTGCAGGTGGCGGCCGAGGCCTTCGCCGAGCACGGGGAGAACGCCTCGCTGGACGACATCGCCAAGCGGGCCGGGGTCGGCTCGGGCACGCTCTACCGGCACTTCCCGACCCGGCAGGACCTGCTGGAGGCCGCGTACATGGACCGGATCCAGGCCATGGCGGCCCGGGCCGGGGAGCTGGCCGCGCAGCTGCCGCCGGGCGAGGCGCTGATGGAGTGGCTCGACGAGGTGTGCGTCGGGACGATCCAGGTGCGGGGCCTGAAGGCGCTGCTGGGTTCGGCCGTCACCGACGGCAGCTCCGTCGCGGGCGCCGCCTGCGGCACCTTTGTGCAGGACGCGGCGCGACGGCTGGTGGAGGCGGCGCAGCGCGAGGGCAGCCTGCGGCCGGACGTCGAGCCGATCGAGGTGCTGCGCCTCGCGCACGGCGTGGCCTCGGCGTCGGAGCTGGCGGACGGACAGGGAAGGCAGATCCGACGCTATCTGTCCCTGGTGACCGAGGGTCTGCGGCCGGGCGGAACGGCCGGACCGGCGGGCGCCCCCTGACCTACGGGGGCGCCACCGGCCGGCGTACGACCGCCTACAGAGCCCGCGCTCCCGGCTCCACCATGTTGCGCACCGTGCGGGCCTTGACGAAGTCGCCCATCGCCGTCATGTCCCACTCGCCGGAGAACTGGCGGACGAGTTTGGCCATCATCACGCCGGTCTGGGGTTCGGCGTGGGTGAGGTCGAAGCGGACCAGTTCCTCGCCGGTGGTGGCGTCCAGCAGACGGCAGTAGGCCTTGGCGACCTCGGTGAACTTCTGCCCGGAGAAGGAATTGACCGTGAAGACCAGGCCGGAGACCTCCAGGGGGAGGCGGCCCAGGTCGACTGTGATCGCCTCGTCGTCGCCCGCGCCCTCGCCGGTGAGGTTGTCGCCGGAGTGCCTGACCGCGCCGTTCAGGATCGTCAGCTTGCCGAAGTAGCAGCTGTCGATGTGGTTGCGCTGCGGTCCGTAGGCGATGACCGAGGCGTCCAGGTCGATGTCCTTGCCGCGGAAGGCGGGCTCCCAGCCGAGGCCCATCCGCACCTGGGAGAGCAGCGGGCGGCCGCCCTTGATCAGGGACACGGTCTGGTTCTTCTGCAGGCTGACCCGGCCCTTGTCCAGGTTGATCTTCCCGCCGCCCGGCGCGGGCGCCGCCGGGGAAGCGGGCAGCGGCGGGGCCGGCGGGGTGGCCGGCGGCTGCACGGCGGGCGGCGGCGGGACGACCGGATGCTGCGGGGCTGCGGGGGCCGCGGCCGGCTGCGGGGGCGCCGCGGGCGTGGCCGCCGGCTCCTCCACCGTCACTCCGAAGTCCGTCGCGATGCCGGCCAGCCCGTTTGCGTACCCCTGGCCGACCGCGCGGGCCTTCCAGGCGCCGCCCCGGCGGTAGATCTCCACGACGACCAGCGCCGTCTCCGTGCCGAGCTGCGGCGGGGTGAACGTGGCCAGCACCGCGCCGCCGTCCGTGTCGCGGATCGTGGCCGTCGGCTCGATGCCGTGGAAGGTCTGGCCGGCCGCGTCCGGGCTCGCGGTGACCACGATCTTCTCGATGTCCGGCGGGACGGCGGCGGTGTCGACCGTGATCGCGTCCGGCGCCGCACCGCCCCCGGAGGTGTGGGTCACGCCCGGTCCCGTCGGCTGGTTGTAGAAGACGAAGTCGTCGTCCGAGCGCACCTTGCCGTCGGCCGTGAGCAGCAGGCCCGACACGTCGAGCCGCACCGGGGCGGCCACGTCCACCGTCACGCGGACGGCGGGGAGAGGGATGTTCGAGCCAGGGGTCATAGCTGTCATGGCCGGTGAACGAACGAGACCGATTTACCGTTCCCTTACCCGTCGAATTCCGCCGGATCCCGCCGAACGGCCTACGGCACCACCACGATCTTCCGCCCCACGCCCGCGGCGAACTGCTCCAGCGCCTGCGGGTACCGCGCCAGCGGGATCCGGTCGCTGATGAACACCCGGGGATCGAGCACCCCGTTCGCGAACAGCTCGGCGGCCCGCTCGAAGCTGTGCAGGACCGCCATGGACCCGGTGATGGTGATCTCCTGGTTGTAGATGCGGTACGGGTCGATCGTCACCCGGGTCGCGTAGTCGGCCACTCCGAACTGCAGGAACGTCCCCGCCTTCGCGACCCGCTCCAGGCCGTCCTGGATCGCCGCCGCGTTGCCGGTCGCGTCCACGACCACGTCCCAGCCCTGCGGCCGGTCCAGTTCCTCCGCGCTGCCCGCCGCGGCCGAGACGCCGAGCAGCCGGGCCGTCTCCAGGCGCGCGGGGTTCACGTCGACCACGTCGACGCTCGCCGCGCCCGTCCGCTTGGCCAGCTCCAGCATCATCAGGCCCATCGTCCCGGAGCCGTAGATCAGCACATGGGCGCCCAGGCGGGAGCGCAGGACGTCATAGCCGCGCACCGCGCACGACAGGGGCTCCACCAGGGCCGCGTCCTCGGTGCGCACGTGCTCGGGCAGCTTCACGCAGTTGGCGACGGGCGCGAGGGCGTACTGTGCCGCACCGCCGGCCGTGGTCACGCCGATCGCGGCCCACCGCTCGCACAGGTTGTTGTGGCCGCTACGGCAGTAACGGCACTCGTAGCAGTACAGGGAGGGGTCCACGGCCACCCGGTCGCCGACCGCGACCTCCGTGACCTGGGCCCCCACCTCGACCACCCGCCCCGCGAACTCGTGCCCGGGCACGATCGGCAGCTTCGGCGCGAACTCGCCCTGGAGGATGTGCAGATCGGTGCCGCACAGGCCGCAGGCGGCGACCTCGACGACGACCTCACGGGGGCCGGGTGCCGGGTCCGGGACCTCGGTGACGACGGCGCGGCCCACGGACTCGATGACGGCGGCCTTCATTTCACGGCTCCCAACGACAGGCCCTGGACCAGCTTGTCCTGGGCGGCGAACCCCGCGGCGAGCACCGGCAGGGAGATGACGAGCGACGCGGCGCACACCTTGGCCAGGAACAGGCCCTGGCTGGTGATGAAGCCGGTCAGGAAGACGGGAGCGGTCTCGGCGACCACGCCCGTGAGGACCCGGGCGAACAGCAGCTCGTTCCAGCTGAAGATGAAGCAGATCAGGGCGGTGGCGGCGATGCCGGGAAGGGCGATCGGGGCGACCACGCGGGCGAGGATCGTCGGCAGCCGCGCGCCGTCCACGCGCGCCGCCTCGATGACCGCGACCGGCACCTCGGCGAGGAAGGACTGCATCATCCACACCGCGATCGGCAGGTTCATGGCGGTGTAGAGGACCACCAGGAGCCAGATGTCGTCGAGCATCCCGGCGTTCTTGGCGAACAGGTAGATCGGGAGCAGGCCCGCCACGGCCGGCAGCATCTTCGTGGACAGGAAGAAGAACAGCACGTCCGTCCACTTCCTCACCGGCCGGATCGACAGCGCGTACGCCGCCGGCAGGGCCAGCAGCAGGACGCACAGCGTGGAGACCACCGAGGCCACCGTGGAGTTGATCAGCGCGGGCCACGGGCTCGCTCCGCCGCCGCTGCCGAAGAACTCGCGGTAGCCGTCGAGCGTCAGCGACGCGGTGAAGGACGGCGGGTTGGTCGCGGCGTCGGACTCCGAGTGGAACGACGTCAGCGCCATCCAGGCGATCGGCAGGAAGAACACGATCCCGGCGAGCCAGGCCACGAGGCCGAGCCCGTTTCTGCGTACGGCGGTCATGCGCGGGACGCCTCCTCACGGAACAGGGACGACACCACGCGCAGGGCGAAGGTCGCGATGACGATGGAGCCGATGACGACCAGGACGCCGGCGGCCGAGGCGAGGCCGTTCTCGTGGGCCTGGTAGAAGCTCTGGTAGACGGTGTAGGGGAGGTTCGCCGTTCCCAGACCTCCCGACGTGATCGTGAAGACCGCGTCGAAGTTCTGGACGATGTAGATCGAGCCGAGCAGGGCGCCGAGTTCGAGGTAGCGGCGCAGGTGCGGGAGTGTCAGGTGGCGGAAGACCTGCCAGTCGTTCGCGCCGTCGACCCGCGCGGCCTCGATCTGCTGCTGGTCGCGGCTCTGCAGCCCGGCGAGCAGGATCAGCATCATGAACGGCGTCCACTGCCACACCAGGGAGGCTTCGACCGCAAGCAGCGGGGTGTGGGAGATCCAATCGGGCTGTGGACCGCCCACATAGTGCAACAACCCATTGAGCAGGCCGTATTCGGGGTTGTAGAGCACATGTTTCCAGAGCAGTGCCGCGGCGACCGGCACCACCAGGAAGGGCGCGATGAGCAGGGTGCGTACGACGCCCCGGCCGCGGAACCTGCGGTCCAGCAGCAGGGCCAGCAGCAGCCCGAGGACCAGGCTGGCCAGCACCACCGCCACGGTGAGCAGGACGGTCGTCCACACCGAGTGGCGCAGGTCGGCGTCGGTCAGCACCTGGCGGTAGTTGTCCAGGCCGGTGAAGTGCCGGGCCCTGGGATAGAGGGCGTTCCAGTCGAAGAAGGAGATCACCAGCGTGGCCACGAACGGCAGCTGGGTCACCACGATCATGAAGAAGAGCGCGGGCAGGAGGGGTGCCCGGGTGGCCCAGGCCCGCAGCCGGGCCGGGGGCTGCCCGAGTGTGCGTGCGGGGGCGGCCGCGAGGGGAGCCGTGGTCGTCGCTGTCATCGTCCCTCGTACTCCTTGGAGATCTTCTCGGCGAGTTGCTGGGACTTCTTCAGGGCCGACTCGACGGACTGGCGTCCGGCGATGGCCGCGCTGATCTCCTGGGAGACCTTGGTGCCGAGGTCGGTGAACTCGGGGATGCCGACGAACTGGATGCCGGGTGCGGGCCGCGGCTGGACGCCCGGGTCGTCCGGGCGGGCGCTCTCGATGGCCTCCCGGGTCATCTCCTGGAAGGAGGCGGCCGACCTGCGGTAGTCGGCGTTCTCGTACGTCGACGCCCGCTTGCCCGCCGGGACGTCCGGCCAGCCGCTCGTCTCGCCGACCAGCTGCTCGTAGCCCCTGCCGGACGCCCAGGAGACGAACTTCCAGGCCTTGTCGGGGTTGCGGGAGGCCTTCTGGATGCCCCAGGCCCAGGTGTAGAGCCAGCCGGAGGACTTCGTCCGCTCCACCGGGGCAGCGGCGTAGCCGAGTTTCCCCTTGACCGGGGAGTCCTGTGCTTCCAGGAGTCCGGCCGCGGAGGTGGCGTCGTACCACATGGCGACCTTGCCCTGGGTCATGTCGTTCAGGCACTCGGCGAACCCGGACTGGGCGGCGCCCGACTCGCCGTGCGCGCGGACGAGGCCGACATAGAACTTTGTCGCCTTCTCGAACTCGGGGGAGTCGAGGTGGGCCTTCCACTTCTTGTCGAACCAGGTGCCGCCGAAGGTGTTCACGACCGTGGTCAGCGGTGCCATCAGTTCGCCCCAGCCCGGCAGGCCGCGCAGGCAGATGCCTCTCATACCGGGCCTGGCGCCGTCCGCCTTCGCGGCCAGCTCGGCGACCTGCCGCCAGGTGGGGTGGGCCGGCATGGTCAGGCCCTTCGCGGCGAACACGTCCTTGCGGTACATCAGGAAGGACGACTCGCCGTAGAAGGGCTGCCCGTAGAGCTTGCCGTCGGTGGCGGTCAGGGACTGGCGCATGGGCCCGAGGACGTCCTGTTCGTCGTACGACGGGTCCTTGGCGACGTACGAGTCCATCTCGTGCAGCCAGCCGTTGCGGGCGTAGATCGGTATCTCGTAGTTGCTCAGCGTCGCCACGTCGTACTGCCCCGCCTGGTTGGCGAAGTCCTGGCTGATCTTGTCGCGGACGTCGTTCTCCGGCAGGACCGTGAAGTTGACCTTGATGCCGGTCTCTTCGGTGAAGCGGGGGGCGAGCTTCTGCAGCTCGGTCATCTGGGGGTTGTTGACCATCAGCACGTTGATGGAGTTTCCGCCACCGGTCCCGCCCGCACCGACCCAGCAGCCGGAGAGCAGCGGGGCGAGCAGCGTCCCTGCGGCGGCTATGGCGAGTGTGACTCGCGGCCTCCGTCGGCTCTGGGTTCGCATGGATCGCTCCTGGAGATATCTGGATATAAGGGGCACTTGGTGGCGTGAGGCACCCCTCGGGGGTGCGGGCCGGGCTTTCAGACGCGGATGACCTGCGGGCCCAGCAGGGAGTAGCGGTGGGCCTCGGCGGCCGGGAGCTGGGTGCTCGTCACGATCGCCTCCAGCGCCCCGATGCCGGCGAACCGGCAGAAGCTGACCGCGCCGAACTTGGTGTGCACACCCGCGAAGACGGTGCGGCGCGCGGCCCGCATCGCCTGCGCCTTGACCTCGCTGACGGCCGGGTCGGGCGTCGTCAGACCGTGCTCGCGGGAGATGCCGTTGGCGCCGATGTAGGCGAGGTCGATGACGAAACCGGCCAGCATCTTCGTCGTCCAGTGGTCGACGGTGGCCAGCGTGCCGGCCCGGACCCGGCCGCCGAGCAGCAGCACCGAGATCCGTTCGGCCTCCGCCAGGGCGCCCGCGACCGGCAGGGACGCGGTGACCACGGTCAGCGGCCGGTCGGTCGGCAGGGCTGCGGCGATGAGCTGCGGGGTGAAGCCCTCGTCCACGAAGACCGTCTCCGCGTCCCCGAGCAGCTCCGCCGCCGCGGCCGCGATCCGGCGCTTGTCGGGCACGTGACTCGTGGCGCGGAAGGCGAGCGTCGTCTCGAAGCCGGCGCTCTCCACCGGACAGGCGCCGCCGTGCGTACGGCGCACCAGTCCGTGGTCCTCCAGGGCGCGCAGATCGCGCCGGATGGTCTCCTTGGCCACGCCCAGCTCGACGGCGAGCGCGGTGACGTCGACCGAGCCGGTGGCGCGCGCGGCCCGCACGATCTCACGCCGGCGTTCCTCCGCCGTCCCTGTGCCCATGTCGTCACCCGCTTCCCCATGGAACCGCCCGTTCGGGCCCTTGGGGGAAGTTCTACCGCCGGTGTCCGGCACTGACCAGGCTTGTTGCGGGCCCGATACCGCCCGCTTGGGCCCGGTTGCCGTGGGCGATGCCCGACGCGGACCTGCGCGTCCGTGCCCGGCGGGGTGGGAGCGGGCGGCCCGGATGCCCGAACGCGGCGGCGGGCGGGCCCGTTCGGTGCCCGCCCGCGCGCGTGAGCGACGGTTTCGCGCCGTCCTGAGCTCAGTACGGCCAGATCGGCGGGTCGTTCACGAAGTGTCCGCCGAGGTGGCTGTGCGCCGGGTTCTCCGGGTCCAGCTCGCCCTGCTCGGCGATCAGCTTCTCGGCGTACGGCTCGGAGTCGTCCCGCGGCTCGTAGCCGAGCGCCCGCGCGGTGGCCAGGTCCCACCACAGCCGGGTGTTGGCGGAGGAGCCGTAGACGACCGTGTGGCCGACGTTCTTTGCGGTCAGCGCCGCGTGGAAGAGGCGGGCGCCGTCGGCCGGGCTCATCCACACCGAGAGCATGCGCACGCTGGTCGGCTCGGGGAAGCAGGAGCCGATGCGCACGGACACGGTCTCCAGGCCGTGCTTGTCCCAGTACAGCTGGGCGAGGTCCTCGCCGAAGGCCTTGGACAGGCCGTAGAAGGTGTCGGGGCGGCGCGGGGTGTCGACCGGGATGAGCGGCTCGCCCGTGCGCGGGGCAGGGGTGAAGCCGACGGCGTGGTTGGAGGAGGCGAAGACGATCCGGGGAACACCCTCCTGGCGGGCGGCCTCGTAGAGGTTGTAGGTGCCCTCGATGTTGGACTTGAGGATCTTCCCGAAGGGGGCCTCCAGGGAGATGCCCGCGAGGTGCAGGACCGCGTCGACGCCCCGCACGGCCTCGCGCAGGGCCGCCGTGTCGGCGAGGTCGGCGGTGATCGCGCCGGGCTCGCCCTCGACGGGGCGCACGTCGAACAGGCGCAGCGTGTGGCCGTACTCCGGCAGCAGGGACCGCATCAGGGTGCCGAGGCCGCCGGCGGCGCCGGTGAGCAGAACGGTGCGGGAAGCGGGCATCCTCGGTTCTCCTTGTGGCCGGCATTCACATACGTGGACACGCTAGGAGTTTCGCCCTTCACCGTCAAGTGTGGCGCGGTGTCCCTGAATTCGCGCCGAGTGTTGCGGGTTTGCCTGCTTGACCTGCCACAAGAGGGCCCCGTAGCGTGGTCGCGTTCAGGGATATGGACGTTAATCAGAACCATGCACTGCGTGTCCCCAGGGAGAGCCCGTGACACCAGCCCCTCTCACCGAACGGCTCACCGAACGGGTGAGCGATCCGCGCGGGCCGCTCTTCTTCCCGGTCACGGCCTACGGCGCCGACGGCTCACTCGACCTCGACGTCTACCGCACCCATGTGCGCCGGGGCGTGGCCGCCGGTGCCGCCGCCGTGTTCGCCTGCTGCGGCACCGGGGAGTTCCACGCCCTGCTGCCGGAGGAGTTCGAGGTCTGCGTCCGGGCGGCCGTGGAGGCGGCGCAGGGGCGCGTCCCGGTCGTCGCAGGCGCCGGCTACGGCACCGCGCTCGCCGTCCGCTACGCGCGACTCGCCGAGCAGGCGGGCGCCGACGGACTCCTCGCCATGCCGCCGTACCTCGTGCTCGCCGGCCAGGAGGGCCTTCTGCGGCACTATCGGGAGGTCGCCGCGGCCACCGCCCTGCCGCTGATCGTCTATCAGCGCGACAACGCCGTCTTCAGCCCGCGGACGGTGGTGGAACTCGCCCGCACCGACGGCGTCATCGGCCTCAAGGACGGCCTCGGCGACCTCGACCTGATGCAGCGGATCATCAGCGCCGTACGCAGCGAGACCCCCGGCGACTTCCTGTACTTCAACGGACTGCCCACCGCCGAGCAGACCCAGCTCGCCTATCGCGCCCTCGGCGTCACCCTGTACTCCTCGGCCGTCTTCTGCTTCGCCCCCGAGATCGCCCTCGCCCACCACCGGGCCCTGGCCGCGGGCGACGGCGCGACCGTACGGCGCCTCCTGGACGGCTTCTACCGCCCGTTCGTGGAGCTCCGGGCCCAGGGCCGCGGCTACGCCGTCTCGCTCGTCAAGGCGGGCGTGCGGCTGCGCGGCCTCGACGTCGGCGGGGTCCGGCCCCCGCTGCACGAGCCGGCGGAGGAGCACGTCAAGCAACTCGCCCAGCTGATCGAGCGGGGTTACGCACTGCTGGAGGAGGACGCGTGAGCGAGCGCCGGTACGGCGGGGCGGAGGACGCGTGAAGGCGTCGGCGTTCGTCTACCCCTGGGACGTCAACGGGGACCCGGAGGCCGCCGGGCGCATGGCCGGGCTCGGCGTGGAACAGGTGACCCTCGCCGCGGCCTACCACTCCACCCGCACCCTGACCCCCCGTCACCCCCGCCACCGCATCGTCACGGCGGAGTACGCGGCCGTCCTCTACCCGCCGGGCGCCCGCTGGGCGGGGCGCGGCCTCAGGCCGTACCCCGCCGGCCGCTGGGCCCCGGGTGACGCCCACGGCGAGGCGGCGGCCTCCCTCGCCGCGGCCGGCCTGGAGGTGCACACCTGGGTGGTCCTCGCCCACAACTCCCGCCTGGGCGCCGAGCATCCGGACACCTCGGTCGTCAACGCCTACGGCGACCGCTACCCCTGGGCGCCCTGCATCGCCCAGCCCGCCACGCGCGCGTACCTGGTCGACCTGGCCGCGGAGGCCGCCGTACGGCCCGGCGCGCACGGCACCGAGCTGGAGTCCCTCGGCTGGTACGGGCTGCAGCACCTGCACGCGCACGACAAGACCTCCGGCGTCGCGCTCGGCGAGGCCGGGCAGTACCTGATGTCCCTGTGCTTCTGCCCGTCCTGCCGGACCGGTTACGGCGGACAGGGCCTCGACCCGGAGGAGTTGACGGCCCTGGTGCGGGCCGCGCTGGAGCCGCTGTGGCGGGGCGCGGCGGCCGACGAGGGTTGGCCGACGGTCGAGAAGCTGCTCGGCGAGGAGGCGGCGGCCCGCACGCGCGCGTGGCGCGACGACACCGCCGGCACCCTCCAGGAGGAGGCCGTCGCCGCCGTACGGGCCGCCGCACCGGCCGGCTTCCAGGTCCTGCTGCACGCCGATCCGGTCTCCCACCACTGCGGCGCCAACGCCGGCGTCGACCCGGCCCGCGTCCTCGCCGTGGCCGACGGGGTGGTGGTCCCGTGCGCGGGCGGTACGGCCCTGCTGGCGCCCTTCGCCGGGCAGGCCGGGGAGCGGACGGTGCTGGCCGCCAACTTCACGGTCGTCTCCGGGATGGGCGGCAGCCCCGGCACGCTCGCGGCGGACGCGGCACGCGCGCGTGCCCAGGGTGCCACGGAACTGCGGCTCTATCACGCCGGGTTGGCGTCGGACGGGGACCTCGCCGCGGTGCGCGAGGCGCTGTCCGCGCGCTGAGCCAGGCAGGCCGCCGTCCCGAGCAGCGCCAGCCCGTACAGCGGCGACAGCAGCACCGGCGAGGCGAGTTCGACCAGACCGGCGCCGACGGCCAGGCCGACGGCGCTGGGCGTGAGGACCAGCGTGCCGGCGGTGGCCGTCGCCCGGCCGAGCAGCGGGCCCGGCGTGTGCCGCTGCACGGCGGTGAACGTGGCGACGAGCACGCAGGGCAGGCCCAGACCGATCGCGGCGGCGGCCGCGAGGGCCACCGTGTCCGCCGGCACGGCCCGCGCGGCCACCGCGAACGCGGTCAGCGCGATGCCCGCCACCGCGAACCGGCGCTCGCCCAGCCGCCGCAACGCGGTCCCCGCAAGGAGCCCGGCGGTCACCGAACCGGCGCCCTGGACGGCGTAGAGCACGCCCGCGTAGGCGGGAGCACGGCCGAGGCGGTCGACGACGGCGTACAGCGTCGTGCTGCTCAGCGAGGTGAGGAGCATCGTCGTACCGCCCGCCTTGACCAGCGCGCGCAGCCCCGGCTGCCCCCACAGGTGCCGGACGCCCTCGGCGCTCTCCCGCCACCAGCCGCCGCCCGACCGCACCGGCCGCTCCTCACGCACCCGCAGCAGGGCGCACAGCGCGGCGGCGACCACGAACGTGGCCGCGTCCAGGCAGACGACGGCCGGACCGCCGAGCGCCGCGTACAGACCCGCGCCGGTCAGCGGGGCGACCAGCTTCATGCCCTCGGTGAGGGCTGTGCGCAGTCCGTTGACGTCGCCGAGGCGCTCCGCTCCGACCGCCTTGGTCACCAGCGCCGACCCGGCCGCGTCCTGTACGACGCCGGCGGCGCCGTACACCAACAGCACGGTGTACAGCAGCCACACGCCGTCCGGGGAGTCCACGGTGAACAGGATGGGCAGCAGACAGGCCAGGCCCAGGTTCAGGGCCACGAGCAGCGGTTTGCGGCGGAACCGGTCGGCGAGGGTGCCCAGCGGCGGGCCGGCCGCGGCAGGCGCCCACATGGCCAGCATGCACAGGGCGGCCAGGCCGTCGGAGCCGGTGAGGTCCTTCATCCACACACCCGAGGCGAGCCAGAGCGAAGACGTGCCGAAGCCGGACACCACCACCGCCCCGAGGTACAGCGCCGCGTCGCGGTCGCGCGGCGGGCGGAACACGGTCGAAGAGGTCGTCATGCCCGCTCATCGTGTGACTGAGGAGGGCGCGCGCGGATCGGTGGGATGCCCTATTCGCCGGGCCCGGGCCGGCGGCGGCGATCCGTCGGAACCTGCCGGTGATCCGCCTGGGGCGGGTCCGCGCCGCTGCATGCGGTCCGCCGCATGCGCTGCCTCGCCCCGATCCGGAACGGTCTCGTCCACGTCCTTCTGATGGCCCTCGTCCGGAGGCCGCACCGGCGCCGCGATGAGTTTCCGGGGACCGGCCGGTCTGCCCTTCGCAGGAGCAGTTCAACCGTGAAGGAGTGAGGCATGACCATGCTCGACCTCGGCCCGCAGACCCGGATCGTGGCGCGGCTGGCCGAGTCCGTGACCGACGAGCAGCTGACCGCTCCCACACCGTGCCCGGAGTGCGCGGTGCGGAACCTGCTGGGCCACATCCACATGCTCTCCGTCGCCTTTCGCGACGCGGCGCGCAAGGACCTCGGTACGACGACCGACACCAGCCCGAACGCCGCCGTCCCGGACATCGGCCCCGGCTGGCGCGAGGAGCTGCCCAAGGTCCTGGACGAACTGGCCGACGCCTGGCGCGATCCGGCCGCCTGGACCGGTATGACCCGCGCGGGCGGGGTGAGTCTGCCCGGCGACGTCGCCGGCGCCGTCGTCGCCGACGAACTCGTCATCCACGGCTGGGACCTGGCCCGCGCCACCGGCCAGGCCTACGACCCGGATCCGGCGGCCCTGGAGTCGGCGCTCACCTTCCTGCACGTGGCCGCCGACGACCCGAACCGCGGCGGCGGCCTCTTCGGCCCGGTCGTCCCCGTGCCGCCCGAGGCACCCCTGCTGGACCGGGCGGTGGGGCTCAGCGGGCGGGACCCCGAGTGGCGGCCTTGAAGAGGCACAGTGATCACCGCGCTTCGTGAGAACCACGCGGCCCGGACCGCCCGGTACGCCCCCGTGCCGGGCACCCGACGCCGTCGGGCACGCGACGCCGTCGGGCACGCGCCGCGCCGGACCGGGTGCGTGCCGGCTCGCTGCGACGCAGGACGGCACAGCACATCGCGACGGCTCCGGCTCCGGGCCCGGTGGACGGGCGGCAGGAGCGTCCAGGGGCCGGTGGCGCCGGCGATCGCGACGGCCCGGACGGTCGTGCCCGGCCCGGCCGGCCTGCTCCGCGGCGGGCTGTCCGCTCCGGCCACGGGCACCTGGCCGGTGCCCCGGGAGCGTCACCGGACGGCGGCGCGCGCCCCGGCGGCCCTCCCCGTGCCGCTGCCGCTCTCCGAGCGTCCTGCTCCCTCACCCGGCCCGTGTCGCGGTGAGGTCCGGCATCGGCCGGATACCGCCGGTTCCGCTTGCCGGAGTGAGCCGAAGCGGAACCCGGGCCGTCGTACTCTCCCCCCATGCCTCTCACCCTCACCGTCCTCGGCACCGCCTCCCCGCACCCGGGCCCGAGCCGGCCCTGCTCCGGATATCTGCTCTCCGGCGGGGGTGCCGAGGTATGGGTGGACGCGGGGCCCGGCACGTTCGCCGCGTTGCAGCGGTACACGGACCCCGCGCGGCTCACCGCGATCTGGATCTCCCATCTGCACGCCGACCACAGCGCCGATCTGCTCGCGGCCGCGTACGCGTTCGCCTTCGGCGGGATGACCCCGGCGGCGCCGGTCCCGGTCTACGCCCCGCAGGACTGCGCCCACCGGCTGGCCGGCTTCTTCGGGCGGGCGGACGTCGACTTCCTCAAGGGAGTCTTCGACTTCCGCACCCTGTACGACGGCCACGACGTGCGGCACTGGAACCTGCGCCTCACCGCCCGCGCCGTCGTCCACGACACCGAGGCGTACGGGCTGCGCGCCGAGTGCCAGGGGAGCGTGCTGGCCTACTCGGGGGACAGCGGACCCTGTGCCGCGCTCGGTGAACTCGCCGCGCGTGCCGACGTGTTCCTGTGCGAGGCCGACATCGACGCCCCTCGCGACGGCGAACACCCGGCGCGGGTGCATCTGACGCCCGAGGACGCGGGGCGGATCGCCCACGAGGCACGCGTGCGCGAGCTGCTCGTCACCCACGTCGGACCCACCCTCACCCGCGAGACGGCCGCCGCCCGCGCCGCCGCCGTCTCCGGCCGGCCCACGTACGCCGCCGTCGAGGGCGACACGCACACCTTCTGACCCGCCGTAGGCCCCCCCCGGGGGTCCTTTGTCAGAGGCATTGACGAAACCCGGGCTCCCTCCTACCTTCGACCGCGTCGTACTTCGTACGTCATATATGAGACGCGATACGCGAGATCTGCGAGGGCCGCATGACCTCTGTGCCCACCCCGATCCCGTCCCGCACGCAGTACGTGCTGGACGCGATCAGACACCGCATCCTGACCGGCCGGCTGACGCCGGGTCAGGCCCTCGTCGAGACGGAGCTGGCCGCGCAGTTCGGGGTGTCCAAGACCCCGGTGCGAGAGGCGCTGAAGACGCTCGCCGGAACCGGTCTCGTGGTGATGAGCCAGTACAAGGGCGTCACGGTGCGCATGGTGGACGCGGACATGGCGCGCGAGGTCTACGACGTGCGGCTGCTGCTGGAGCCCGAGGCGCTCAGAAGGTCCGTCGGGCGAGGCGCCTGTCTCGACGCCGCGCGCGACGCGCTGCACCGCGCCGACGCCGCCACCGACACCGCCGAACGGTCGCTCGCCAACCGGGACTTCCACCGCGCCCTCTACCTGCCGTGCGGCAACCCGCTGCTGGGCAGGATGCTGGACGAGGTCCGCGACCAGGCCGCGCTGGTCTCCGCGGTCGCCTGGGCCGCCGCCCCCTCCTGGGAGCGGGAGGCCGACGAGCACCGGGAGATCCTGCGGCGCGCGCTCGACGGCGACGCCGACGGCGCCGCGCGTGCCCTGCACGCGCACATCGCGTCCTTCGTCAAGCGGGCCTTCCCCCCGGACAGCCAGGACACCTCCCCCCACCGACAGGAAGGCCATCGATGAGCAGCGTGCCGTTCGAGACTCAACGGGCGGCCCTGGCCGACGTGGTGGCCATCCCGGTGACCCCCTTCGCCGCGGACGGCTCCGTCGACATCCGCACCCACCGGGACCTGCTGCGTCGCCTGCTCGACGGCGGGATCCGGACGCTGACCCCCAACGGCAACACCGGCGAGTTCTACGCCCTCACCCCCGAGGAGCGCCGGCTGGTCACCGAGTCGACCGTCGAGGAGGCCGGTGACCGCGCCGCGATCCTCATCGGGGTCGGGCACGACCTGCCCACCGCGATCGCCTCCGCCCGGCACGCCCGTGACCTCGGCGCCCGGATGGTCATGGTCCACCAGCCCGTCCACCCCTACGTCTCGGCGGCCGGCTGGGTCGACTACCACCGCGCCGTCGCCGAGTCCGTACCCGAGCTGGGCGTGGTGCCGTACGTCCGCAACGCGCAGCTGCCCGGCGCCCGGCTCGGCGAACTCGCCGGCCACTGCCCGAACGTCATCGGTGTGAAGTACGCCGTGCCGGACGCCGCACGCTTCGCGGCCTTCGCACGGGACGCGGGCCTCGACCGCTTCGTCTGGGTCGCCGGCCTCGCCGAGCCCTACGCCCCCTCCTACTTCTCGGCCGGCGCCACCGGCTTCACCTCCGGGCTCGTGAACGTCGCGCCCGCCGTCTCGCTGAACATGCTGGAAGCGCTGCGATCCGGTGACTACCCGGGCGCCATGAAGGTCTGGGAGCAGATCCGCCGTTTCGAGGAACTCCGCGCCGCCCACGGCTCCGCCGACAACGTGACCGTCGTCAAGGAGGCTCTCGCCGCGCTCGGCCTGTGCCGGCGCGACGTCCGGCCGCCGGGCAGCCCGCTGCCCGAGGAGAAGCGCGCCGAGGTCGCCGCCGTCGTTGAGGGGTGGTCGATATGAGCGGGCTGAGAAGCCACCAGTGGTACGGGACCGACGGACTGCGGTCCTTCAGCCACCGGGCCCGGACCCGGCAGCTCGGGTATCTGCCCGAGGAGCATCTGGGCAAGCCCGTGATCGCCGTGCTCAACACGTGGTCCGACATCAATCCGTGCCACGTGCATCTGCGGGACCGAGCCCAGGCCGTGAAGCGGGGGGTGTGGCAGGCCGGTGGCTTTCCGCTGGAGTTCCCGGTGTCCACCCTGAGCGAGACCTTCCAGAAGCCGACGCCGATGCTCTACCGGAATCTGCTGGCGATGGAGACGGAGGAACTGCTGCGGTCCTATCCGGTGGACGGGGCCGTCCTGATGGGCGGGTGCGACAAGTCCACGCCCGCGCTGCTGATGGGTGCGGCCAGTGCCGATCTGCCCGCCGTCTTCGTGCCTGCCGGGCCCATGTTGCCGGGGCACTGGCGGGGCGAGGTGCTCGGGTCCGGTACCGACATGTGGAAGTACTGGGACGACAAACGGGCCGGCCTCATCGGCGACTGCGAGATGGCCGAGCTGGAGAGCGGGCTCGCGCGCTCCCCGGGGCACTGCATGACCATGGGGACCGCGTCCACGCTGACCGCGGCCGCCGAGGCCCTCGGTGTGACCGTGCCGGGTGCGTCGAGCATTCCCGCCGTCGACTCCGGGCACGACCGGATGGCCGCCAGGGCCGGGATGACGGCCGTGGAACTGGTGCGGAACGATCGCAGGCTCTCGCAGATCCTCACCCGCGAGGCCTTCGAGGACGCCGTCACCACCGTGCTCGGCCTCGGCGGCTCGACCAACGCCGTGATCCATCTGGTCGCCATGGCCGGCCGCGCCGGGGTGAAGCTGACCCTGGACGACTTCGACCGCATCGCCCGGACCGTGCCCGTCCTCGCCGACGTCCGCCCCGGCGGCCGGAAGTACCTGATGGAGGACTTCCACTTCGCGGGCGGTCTGCCCGGCTTCCTGTCCCGGATCACCGACCTGCTGCACCTTGACCGGCCGACGGTGTCGCACGACAGCCTGCGCGAGCAGCTGCGGGGCGCCCGGGTGCACAACGACGACGTCATCCGCCCCCGTGACCACCCGGTCGCGCCCGAGGGCGGGGTCGCGGTCCTGCGCGGCAACCTCTGCCCGGACGGCGCCGTCATCAAGCACATCGCCGCGGAGCCGCAGCTGCTCGAGCACACCGGCCCGGCCGTCGTCTTCGACGACTACCGGACCATGCAGCGCACCATCGACGACCCCGGGCTCGGCATCACCGCCGACAGCGTGCTGGTGCTGAGGGGCTCCGGACCAAGGGGTGGCCCCGGCATGCCCGAGTACGGCATGCTGCCCATCCCCGGCCACCTGCTGAAGCAGGGCGTACGGGACATGGTCCGGATCTCCGACGCCCGGATGAGCGGCACGAGTTACGGCACCTGTGTGCTGCACGTGGCCCCGGAGTCGTACGTCGGCGGCCCCCTGGCGCTGGTGCGCACGGGGGACCTCATCACCCTGGACGTCGAGGCCCGCAGTCTGCATCTGCACGTGGGCGACGCGGAGTTGGAGCGCCGGCGTGCCGCGTGGACCCCGCCGCCCGCCCGTTACGAGCGCGGTTACGGCGTCCTCTACAACGGGCAGATCACCCAGGCCGACACCGGCTGCGACTTCGAGTTCCTGGCCCGGCCGGGCCAGGTGCCGGACCCGTACGCCGGCTGATCCGCGCATCGAGAGAGGCGAAGCCGGTCAGTTCAGACTCCACAGCGCGTACGCGGCAAGCAGCATGACCGAGCCCGTGAACGCCAGCAACGCACCCAGGAACCGCAGCCGGCCGACGGACGCGAAGAACGTGGGCGACCCGCCGGGCCGCCCCGTGGCCGTCCACGTCTCCTCGTTCCTGCGCCGGATCCGCTCGGACCTGTGAGTGGTGATTCCGCGCACGTCGAATGCCCAGTTCACCCCGCACCACAGGGCCACCAGGCCGCCCACGGTGATGACGACGAGAAACACCGGTGACGGCCCGTGGGCCGCCGCGGCGAAGTCCTGCATGTGTGTGATGTTCCTTGTCCGTGAAGGTCCGACACCGCCCGTGCGGGCTGCTCGACCCTAGGAGCACGAAGTCAAGCGAACCCCATGCCGGGGCCATGCGCGGGCAATGCCCCGGGAGTGAGAAAGCGTGTATCGATCGGGTAACAGGGGTCGCCCTAGCGGGTGTTATGCGCGTAGACAGTCTCTGACCTGGTACATCACTCTCATCCACCAGATCCGGAGAACCCATGCGGAAGTCCCACAGAATCGCAGCCGCCGGTGCCGCCTGTGCCCTCGCCGGCGCTGCGCTGTACGGCGCGGGCGTGGCCGCCGCCGGTCAGTCCACGGCGAACTCCACCCACGAGCCCTACAACATCGGGCAGTTGATGAAGGACATCGACACCTACTACGGCACGGCCGCCGACAGCAACGGCGTCTACCAGGCGTCCCCGGACAGCCCGTACGCCAAGGACCTGGCGCAGATCGACGCCGACGCCAGGCGTTACATCGACAAGGCGGCCCGCAAGGCGCACCGCCACGGCGAGAAGCCGGCGGTCGTCTTCGACATCGACGACACGCTGCTGCTCAGCCTCGACTACGAGAAGCGCTACAACTACACGTACAACTCCACCACGTGGAACGACTACGTGAACCGCGCCGACCGCCCGGCCGTCTTCGGCAGCCCCGAGCTGGTCCGTTACGCCGCGTCCCGGGGCGTCGAGGTCTTCTACAACTCCGGTCTGAGCGAGGCGCTGCGCGCCGCGGCGGTCGCGAACCTGAAGAAGGTCGGCGCCGACGTGAACCTCGACACCGACCACATGTTCCTCAAGGACGCTTCCAACCCGCCGGCCTACCTGAGCGGCTGCGCCACCCCGGGCACCTGGAAGTGCACCACCGTGCAGTACAAGTCCGGGACGCGGAAGCACATCGAGGACGACCTCGGGTACCGGGTCATCGCCGACTTCGGCGACCAGTACTCGGACCTCGACGGCGGCTACGCCGGCCGCACCTACAAGCTGCCGAACCCGACCTACTTCGTCTCCTGACGACCCGGCAGTCCACCCGTAGGTCCTGAGCAGGCGCTCGCACCGGGCCCCCGTCAGCTGCGCTCCGTGCCGTGGCGTGGCGGGGGTCTGTCGTCGCAGGGGGCACGGCACCCGCCGCCGGACCGCTCTGCGCCCACCGAAGTCGATTCCGTAACACAAAGAACACCTGAAACGCCTTCGACAAGGGGAACAATCCAGCCAGCATCCGCAGCCGATCATCACAAGACGAGGAGTGGGCCCATGTCAGTGGACCGGTACTTCAGGATCTCCGAGCGGGGATCCACGATCGGCCGGGAGATACGCGGCGGCTTCGCCACGTTCTTCACCATGGCCTACATCCTTGTCCTGAACCCGATCATCCTGGGCAGCGCCAAGGACAAGTACGGACACGCGCTCGACACCGGCCAACTCGTCACCGCCACCGCCCTGGTGGCGTGCGTGATGACGATCGTCATGGGCGTCGGCGGCAACCTCCCGCTCGCCATCGCCGCCGGTCTCGGCCTCAACGCCGTCGTCGCCTTCCAGCTGGCGCCGCTGATGAGCTGGCCCGACGCGATGGGCCTGGTGGTCCTGGAGGGCCTGGTCATCTGTCTGCTGGTCCTCACCGGACTCCGGGAGGCCATCATGAACGCCATCCCGCAGCAGCTGAAGCAGGCCATCGGCGTCGGCATCGGCCTGTTCATCGCCTTCATCGGCTTCGTCGACGCCGGCTTCGTCAGCCGCATCCCCGACGCCGCGCACACCACCGTGCCCGTCCAGCTGGGCGCCGTCGGACGGCTCACCGGCTGGCCCGTGCTCGTCTTCTGTCTCGGCGTGCTGCTGACCGTCGCGCTGCTCGCCCGGAAGGTGAAGGGCGCGATCCTCATCAGCATCGTGACGATGACCGTCGTCGCGATCGTCATCAACGCCGTGGCCGACATCAAGAGCTGGGGCCTGACGACGCCCACGGTCCCCGACAAGATCGTCGCCGCCCCGGACTTCGGGCTCATCGGCCACTTCAGCCTGTTCGGCGGCTTCGCCAAAGCAGGCGTCCTCACCGCCGTGCTGCTCGTCTTCACCCTCATCCTGTCGGACTTCTTCGACGCCATGGGCACGATCGTCGGCATCAGCGCGGAGGCCGGACTGCTGGACGAGAGGGGGCAGGTGCCTGGCATCGGCCGGGTGCTGTTCATCGACGGCGCCGCGGCCGTCGCCGGCGGTCTCGGCTCCGCCTCCTCCAACACCGCCTACATCGAGTCGGCGGCCGGCGTCGGCGAGGGCGCCCGCACCGGCCTCGCCAACCTCGTCACCGGCGGCCTGTTCGGGCTCGCCCTCTTCCTCGCCCCCCTGCTCACCATCGTCCCGCTGCAGGCGGCGGCGCCCGCGCTGATCGCGGTGGGCTTCCTGATGATGACGCACGTCAAGCACATCGACTGGGACCGGTACGAGATCGCCGTCCCGGCGTTCCTCACCATCGCAGCGATGCCGTTCACGTACTCCATCACCGACGGCATCGGTGCGGGCTTCCTGTCCTACGTCGTCATCAAGACGGTGCTGGGGAAGGCACGGGAGGTCAACTGGCTGTTGTGGGCCGTGTCGGTCCTGTTCCTCGTGTACTTCGCGATCGACCCGATCGAGCAGGTTCTCGGGGTGAAGTGAGGGACGCCCTGACGGGCGGACGCCCCTGACGGGCGGACGCCCCTGACGGGCGGACGCCCCTGACGGGCGGACGCCCCTGACGGGCGGACGCCCCTGACGGGCGGACGCCCCTTGGGTGCGCCCTACTTCAGCGCCGCCTGCATCATCGCCTTCGCCACCGGCGCCGCGAGACCGTTGCCGCTGACCTCCGACCGAGCCGCGTCCGACTGCTCGATCATCACGGCGACAGCCACCTCCTTGCCGTTGGTGTCGGACTTGGCGAAGGACGTGAACCAGGCGTACGGCGTCTTGCTGTTGTTCTCGCCGTGCTGGGCGGTGCCGGTCTTGCCGCCGACGGTGGCGCCGTAGATCAGGGCGTTCGTGCCGGTGCCGTCCTTGACCACCGTCTCCATCGCCGACTGCAGCTGTTCGGCGGTGGAGGAGCTGACGATCTCCTTGCTGTCCGCGCTGTCGTCGTAGTTCTGCAAGACATCACCGCCGCTGTCGGTGATCTGCGACACCATGTGCGGCGAGACCAGCTTGCCGCCGTTGGCTATGGCCGCAGACACCATGGCCATCTGCAGCGGGGTCGCGGTGACGTCGAACTGGCCGATGCCGGAATACGCGGTCTGCGGCTGGTCCATGCCGGAGGGGTACACGCTGGCGTAGGCCCGCACCGGGACGTCCCGGTTGTCGTCGTTGAAGCCGAACTTCTCGGCCATGGCCCTCACCTTGTCCTGGCCGAGCTGGACGGCCATGTGCCCGAAGACGTTGTTGCAGGAGTACTGCAGGGCCTTGCGGATCGAGGCGTTCTTGCACGGCGCCGACTTGTTCTCGTTCACCAGCACGTGCGTCGTGCCCGGCGGGGTGTAGGGGTCCGGGCTGTCGGTCGGGTCGTCCACGTTCTTGTACAGCCCGTCCTCCAGCGCGGCCGCCGCCACGACCAGTTTGAAGGTCGAGCCCGGCGGCAGCGGCTGGCGCAGCGCCCGGTTGGTGAGCGGCTTGTCCTTGTCCGCGTTGAGCTGCTTCCAGGCGGACCCGGCCGTATTGGCATCGGTCAGCGCGGAGGGGTCGTACGACGGTGTGGACACCACCGCGAGGATCCTGCCGGTCTTCGGGTCGATCGCGACGGCCCCGCCCTTCTTGTCGCCGAGCGCGCGATAGGCCGCCTTCTGCACGTCCGGGTCGATCGTGGTGAGCACGTCACCCGGCTCGGCCCGCTCGCCGGTGAGCGTGTCCATCACGGTCTTCAGCCGGTTGTCCGTGCCGTTCAGCAGCTCGGTGTAGATGCCTTCCAGCTGGGTCGGGGCGTAGGCCTGCGAGGCGTAGCCCGTCACCGCGGCGTAGAGCCTGCCGTCCGTGTACGTCCGCTTGTAGGCGAGGTCGCTTCCTTTCGTCCGTGCCGAGCCGGTGACCGCCTTGCCGGCCACGACGATGTTCCCGAGCGGCCGCGAGTAGGTCCGTATCGCGTTCCGCCGGTTGTCGTTGTCGTCCGCGAGGGCCTTGCCGTCGTAGAACTGCACCCATGTCGCCCTGATCAGCAGAGCGAGCACGAGCAGCAGCGCGAAGACGGACGCCCGCCTGATCGTCTTGTTCATCCCGCTCGGAAGACGACCGGGACGGGGCCGAGCGTTCCCGTACGCCCTGTTTTCTCATCCCGCGCTCAGGAAACCGGTCCCGTACGCGGCTAGCCCTGCGGCCCTGCGGCCCCTGCGGTCCGCCTCCGCCGTACGGGGGAGGGGCTCAGCCCTCCAGGACGAGCACGACCTCGTCGATCTCCCGGCCCCGCCCGGTGGCGTACCCCCGGGCCCGGGCCGTCTCGCGGAACCCGCACTTCTCCAGCACGCGCAGCGACGCGCCGTTGTCGGCCGCCGCGCGCGCGTACAGCGGCCGTTCGGCGACCTCGGCGAGCAGGGCCCGCAGCGCGGCCGTCGCCACACCCCGGCCCCAGTAGGCGCGGTCGACCCAGTACGTCACCTCGCGCTCGCCGGCCGTTCCGTAGACCGCGGCGTTGCCCGCCACGGCCCCGTCGGCCAGCACGGTGCGCAGCACGTCGGAGGTGTCCCGCAGCAGCCGCCAGTGGGTCGCGAAGGCCTCCCGGTCGCAGGGATCCTTGGGGCCGAAGGCGGCCATCCGGACGGCCTCCGGGTCGGTCATCTGCCGGAAGAACACCGGCAGGTCGCCGTCCTCCACGGGGCGCAGCGCGATCTCCATGGGATCCGAGCCTACGACGGCGACGCGCACCGAGCACACGATCTGCCGGTGTCAGAGCCTGCGCGTCGCCAGCGTCAGCCGGTCGCGCGCGTCGAACAGCGCGTCCTTGATCATCTGCTCGTGGGCGGGGGTCAGCCGGGCCACCGGCACCGAGCAGCTGATCGCGTCCCGGGCCGGGGTGCGGTACGGGATGGCCACGCCGAAGCAGCGCAGCCCCAGCGTGTTCTCCTCGCGGTCGACGGCGAGGCCCTGCTCCCGCACCTGGTGCAGCTCCTCGATGAGCTTCTCCCGGTCGGTGAGGGTGTGTTCGGTGAGCGCGGGCAGGGTCTCCGGCAGCAGCTTGCGGACCTGCTCGTCGGTGTACGTGGCGAGGATCGCCTTGCCGAGGGAGGTCGAGTGGGCGGGCAGCCGGCGCCCGACCCGGGTGAAGGGGCGCAGGTAGTGCTGGGACTGGCGGGTGGCCAGGTAGACGACGTTGGTGCCGTCGAGCCGGGCCAGGTGGATGGTCTCCGTGGTGTCGTCGGAGAGCCGGTCCAGGGTCGGGCGGGCGGCCGCCACCACCTCGTCGCCGTCGATGTACGACGTGCCGACGAGCAGCGCCCGCACCCCGATGCCGTACCGCGTGCCGGTCGCGTCCGTCTCCACCCAGCCCAGCTCCACGAGCGTGCGCAGCAGCATGTACAGGCTGGACTTGGGGTAACCCACCGCCTCCTGTACGGCCGCGAGGGAGTGCATACCGGGCTTTCCGGCGAAGTACTCGAGCAGTTCGACCGTTCGCACCGCGGACTTGACCTGCGCCCCGCCGCCTGTCTCGGCTGCCGACATCGCCCTTGACCCCTTCGTTGGACGCCAAATAGTCTCCGACAGCATATTCATCATCAGAGACGGTGTTCAGTATATCGAACGCCCCTGAGGGATGAGCCAGTACTGCGGCATGACATCTGGAGGGAACCCGCGGTGGCAGCAGCACCAGTCTGGAGTGTCGACCCGCGCACCGGGAAGCAGCGTGAACAGGTTGCGGCGGAGGCCACGGCCGAGGAGGTGGGCAGGGCGGTCGGGGCGGCCCACGCCGCGCGCGGCGCCCTCGCCGACCGCGCGGTCCGCTCCGCCTTCCTGCGCACGGCCGCGGCAGGCCTGGAGGCGGCGAAGGACGGCCTGGTCGAGACCGCCGACGCCGAGACCGCCCTCGGACCGGTCCGGCTGACCGGCGAACTCGCCCGGACCGCCTATCAGCTGCGGGCCTTCGCCGACATCGTCGACGAGGGCGCCTTCCTCGACGTCATCGTCAACCATCCCGACGACACCGCGACCCCGCCGATCCCGGACCTGCGCCGCTACAAGGTCCCGCTCGGGGTCGTCGCCGTGTACTCCGCGTCCAACTTCCCCTTCGCCTTCTCCGTCGCCGGCGGCGACACCGCGAGCGCGCTGGCCGCGGGCTGCCCGGTCGTGGTCAAGGCCCACCCCGACCACCCGGCCCTGTCGGAGCTGGTCGCCGAGGTACTGCGCCGGGCCGCCGCCGAGCACGACATCCCGGAGGACGTCGTCGGACTCGTGCACGGCTTCGAGGCGGGCGTCGAGCTGATCAAGCACCCGCTGGTGGCCGCCGCCGGGTTCACCGGTTCGGTACGGGGCGGGCGGGCCCTGTTCGACGCGGCCGCCGCGCGCCCGGTGCCGATCCCGTTCCACGGTGAGCTGGGCTCGCTCAACCCCGTCCTCGTGACCGAGGCCGCCGCCGCCGAGCGGGCCGACGAGATCGGCGCCGGGCTCGCCGGGTCGATGACGATGGGCGTCGGGCAGTTCTGCGTGAAGCCCGGGCTCGTGCTGGTTCCGTCCGGCGCGGCGGGTGACGGGCTGGTCAAGGCCCTGACGGACGCGGTCGGCGACACCGAGGCGGGGGTGCTGCTCGACCACCGGATGCGGGACGACTTCGTCGCCGGGGTACGCGAACGCGCCGGCCTGGAGGGTGTGGAGTCGCCGGTCATGCCCGGCGCGGGCGGCGAGCACACGGTCAGCGCCGGATTCCTCACCGTGCCGGCGCAGCGGCTGGCCCAGGAGGGGGCGTACGACCTGCTGCTCGAGGAGTGCTTCGGGCCGGTCACCGTGGTGGTCCGGTACGACGACGAGGCGGAGGCCGCGTCGGTGCTGTCCCGGCTGCCGGGGAACCTCACCGCCACCGTCCAGCTGTCCTCGGCGGAGGCCGCCGGAGACGGGCGCGGGGCCGAGATCCTCGCCGAGCTGACTCCGCTGGCCGGGCGGGTGCTGGTGAACGGGTGGCCGACGGGCGTCGCGGTCGCGCCGGCCCAGCACCACGGCGGGCCCTACCCCGCGACGACGTCGACCTCCACGTCCGTGGGCGGCACGGCCATCGAGCGCTGGCTGCGGCCGGTCGTCTACCAGAACGCGCCCCAGGCACTGCTCCCCGTCGAGCTGCAGGACGACAACCCGCTCGGGCTGCCCCGCCGGTTCAACGGACTCCTCGAACGCTGAACGCGCGTTCGCGGGACGACCGAGCTGAGACACTCGGGCCATGGACGTGGAACTTCCCGAACTCCCCTTCGCCCTGCGAACCTACGGCCCCGACGGGCACTGGTCCTACGAGGACGGCGTGCTCACCGGGTGGGCCGGTCCACGGCAGGACCGGTTCGTCACGCCCACCGGAGAGGCGCTGGACCCCGCCTCCGACGCGCCCCGGCTGCTCGGGGCGCCGGAGGGGGACTTCCAGCTGGTCGCCCGGGTCACCGTCGGGTTCAACGCGTCCTTCGACGCGGGCGTGCTGTACGTCCACGTCGCCGAACGGGCCTGGGCCAAGCTCTGCCTGGAGTACTCCCCGGACGTGCCCACCGTCTGCACGGTGGTCACCCGGGGACACTCCGACGACGCCAACTCCTTCACCACGGAGGGGAGTTCGGTCTGGCTGCGGGTCAGCCGCACCGGGCGGGCCTTCGCCTTCCACGCCTCCCGGGACGGCCGGCGCTGGACCTTCGTCCGGCTGTTCACCCTCGGCGACGAGAAGGAGACCGGTGACGCGCTGGTCGGCTTCATGACCCAGTCGCCGCTGGGGGAGGGGTGTGTGGTCACGTACGACCACATCGCGTTCCGGACGTCCTGGCCGAGCGACCTGCGGGACGGAAGCTGAGCCCGGACCTCACCACGGGCGGACGGGCCGCCCCGTTCCGGTGCCCGGGCGGCACGGAACCGGGCAGCAGGCGGTCGCGTCCTCCGTTGCATGATCAGTGACCGTGTGAAGGGCACGCGGGTGATCCGCACCGCCCTGCCCGCCGAGGCGGAGACGATCGCCGCGCTGCATCACCGGGCCCGCGCCACGTACTACCCGGACGGCCTCCCGGACGACGGCACCGACTGGGCCGCGGCCTGGCGCGGCGCCGTCGAGCGGCCCGACGGCCATGTGCTGTGCGCCGTGGAGGACGGTGCCATCACCGGTATCGCCTCCTTCCGTACCCCGGAAGGCTGCCCGGCCCACACCGTCAGGCTGTTCCAGTTCCACGTCGACCCCGGCCACTGGGGCGCCGGCACCGGCACGGCCCTGCACGCGGCCTGCGTGGAGGAGTGGCAGGCGGACGGCAAGCGCACGGCCGTACTCGACGTGCACGTGGACAACCGGCGCGCCCAGGCCTTCTACGCACGCCAGGGCTGGCTCCCGGACCCGGAGAACCCGCCGGCCCCGGGCGACCACCACCTGTTCCTTCGGTACGCCGTACCGTCCGGGGAATGAAGCGCACTGCTTGAAGGTTCATGTACACGGCGTGGGGAAGGTCTCCGCGCCGGTACGACCTGGAGAAGAGCATGCGCGTCGAGATTTGGTCGGATATCGCCTGCCCTTGGTGCTACGTAGGAAAGGCACGTTTCGACAAGGCGCTCGCTGCCTTCCCGTACCGCGACGGCGTCGAGGTGGTGCACCGCTCCTTCGAGCTGGACCCGGGCCGCGCCAAGGGCGACGTCCAGCCCGTGATCACCATGTTGACCAGGAAGTACGGCATGAGCGAGGCACAGGCGCAGGCCGGTGAGGACAACCTGGGCGCCCAGGCCGCCGCAGAGGGACTGGACTACCGCACCCGGGACCGCGACCACGGCAACACCTTCGACATGCACCGTCTGCTGCACTTCGCCAAGGAGCAGGGCCGGCAGGACCGGCTGATCCAGGTCCTGTACCGGGCCAACTTCGCCGAGGAGCGGTCCGTCTTCACCGAGGGCGACGAGCGACTGGTCCAGCTGGCCGTCGAGGCCGGACTGGACGCCGAGGCGGCCCGCGAGGTGCTCGCCGACCCGGAGGCCTACGCCGACGAGGTCCGCGCCGACGAGCGCGAGGCCGCCCAGCTCGGCGCGACCGGCGTGCCCTTCTTCGTCCTCGACCGGAAGTACGGCGTCTCCGGCGCCCAGCCCGCCGAGGTCTTCACCCGGGCGCTGACCCAGGCCTGGGACGAGCGGGCCCCGCTGACGCCGGTCGGCCAGGGGGAGGCCGAGGTGTGCGGGCCGGACGGGTGCGCGGTCCCGCACCAGGACTGAAACCGCAGGTCGGGGCGGTTGTATAAGCGCTCCTGAGACGATCCACGTAAAAATTCGCGATGGACGGGGAGTTCCACGACCCGCACAGTGGGGTCATGGAGACCTTCGAGAGCCTCGTCCGCACCGAGTTCGCCCCGAAGACCAGGTACCTCAACACCGCCAGCAACGGCCTGCTCCCCGCCCGCACCGTCGCCGCCCTGCACAAGGCGGCACTGCTGCGGGCCGAGGGCCGGCCGCTGCTGCCGCTGTACGAGGACGTGGAGAAGTGCCGGGAGGCGTACGCCCGGCTGGCCGGTGTGCCCGCCACCCGGGTCGCGGCGGGTGCCTCGGTCGCCGCGCACACCGGGGTGATCGCCGCCTCGCTGCCCGCGGGCGCCGAAGTCCTCACCGCCGAGGACGACTTCACCTCCGTGCTGAACCCGTTCCACGTACGCGGCGACCTCAAGGTGCGCACGGTTCCGCTGGAGCGGATCGCCGAGTCCGTCCGCCCCGGCACCGCGCTCGTCGCGGTCAGCGCCGCCCAGTCCGCCGACGGGCGGATCGCCGATCTGGCCACCCTGCGCGAGGCCGCACGCGCGCACGGCGCGCGCACCTACGTCGACTTCTCCCAGTCCGCCGGCTGGCTCCCGATGAACGCGGCGGAGTACGACTTCACCGCCAGCGCCTCCTTCAAGTGGCTCCTCGGCCCGCACGGGGCCGCCTTCCTCACCGTTCCCGAGGACTTCGGCGGGCTGACCCCGGTGCTCGCAGGCTGGGTCGCGGGCGAGGTGCCGTGGGACAGCTGCTACGGGCCGGTCGCCGAACTCGCCCACTCCGCCCGGCGGTTCGACCTCACGCACGCGCTGTTCACCTACACCGGACTGCGCCGCTCCCTCGAACTGATCGAGGAGATCGGGCTGTCCACGCTGCACACGCACGCCGTGGAACTCGCCGACCGCTTCCGGACCGGTCTCGCCGGCCTCGGCCACGCGCCGGTGCCGGCCGCCGGATCGGCGATCGTCTCCGTTCCCGGACTCGGCGACCGCCAGCCGGAGCTGAGCCGTGCCGGCATCGAGGTCTCCAACCGTGCCGGCAACCTCCGCGCGGCCTTCCACCTCTACAACACGCCCGAGGACGTCGACCGCCTCCTGGACGCACTCGCCGGCTGAGCACGACCGGGCCGGGGCCTCCCGTCCCACACAGGAGGTCCCGGCCCGGGTGCCGGACGGGCTGCTTCACCGGCGTGAAGTCCCGCGCCCCGATGCTGTGTCCCACGCCCGCTGCGCGGCGGGCGGGCCGCTGGTCCGGCCTTCGGTCATCGGACGGGAGTGAAGTCCCGCGCCCCGATGAACTCCGGTCGCCGTACCGGAGCCGCGAAGGGCTCGACGGCCGTGTTCTCCACACTGTTGAACACGATGAACACGTTGCTGCGCGGGTACGGCGTGATGTTGTCGCCGGAGCCGTGCATGCAGTTGCAGTCGAACCAGGTCGCCGAGCCGGCCTTGCCGGTGAACAGCCGGATCCCGTGCTCGCCCGCCAGCGCGGTCAGCGCCTCGTCCGACGGCGTGCCCGCGTCCTGCATCTGCAGCGACTTCTTGTAGTTGTCCTCGGGTGTGGCGCCGGCGCAGCCCAGGAACGTCCGGTGCGAGCCCGGCATGATCATCAGGCCGCCGTTGGTGTCGAAGTTCTCGGTCAGCGCGATCGAGACGGACACCGTGCGCATGTTCGGCAGCCCGTCCTCGGCGTGCCAGGTCTCGAAGTCCGAGTGCCAGTAGAACCCGCTCGCGCCGAAGCCGGGCTTGACGTTGATCCTCGACTGGTGGACGTAGACGTCCGAGCCGAGGATCTGCCGGGCGCGGCCGACGACCCGCTCGTCGCGCACCAGGTTCGCGAACAGCTCGCTGATCCGGTGCACCTCGAAGACCGAACGGATCTCCTTGGACTTCGGCTCGACGATGGAGCGCTCGTCGGCGCGGATCGCCGGGTCGGAGACCAGCCGGTCCAGCTCGCGCCGGTAGACCTCGACCTCGTCCGGGGTGATCAGCTGGTCGACGGCGAGGAAGCCGTCACGCTCGAACGCCTGGAGATCGGCCGTCGGGATCGGGCCCGGCGTGTCAGGGGAGCCCCAGACGACCGGGTCCTGGCGCGGGACGGTCACCTCGGCGGTGCCGCGGGTCGGGTAGAGATCCTTCACGGGGGCAGTGGTCATGGGTTCTCACACCTCCTCGGGCTCGGTGAGCAGGGGGTAGACGCCGTTCTCGTCGTGGTCCTCCCGTCCGGTCACCGGGGGGTTGAACACGCAGATGCAGTGGAAGTCCTCCTTGACGCGCAGCGTGTGCCGCTCGTGCCCGTTCAGGAGGTACATGGTGCCCGGCGTGATGGTGTAGCTCCGGCCGGTCTCGCGGTCGGTGAGTTCGGCCTCGCCCCGGGTGCAGACGACAGCCTCGATGTGGTTGGCGTACCACATGTGCGTCTCGGTGCCGGCGTACAGGATGGTCTCGTGCACGGAGAAGCCGACCCGCTCCTTGGCGAGGACGATCCGCTTGCTCTCCCAGGTGCCGGACTTGGACTTGACGTGCCGGTCGGTTCCTTCGATGTCCTTGAACGATCGGACGATCACGGTGGTTCTCTCTCCGGGTTGATCAGACGGTTTCTCGGACGGCGCGGGCCAGGACGCTCAGGCCCTCGTCCAGTTCGTCGGCGGTGACGGTGAGGGCGGGCAGCAGCTTGACGACCTCGCCCTCCGGGCCGGACGTCTCGATGAGCAGCCCGAGCTCGAAGGCCCGCCGGGCGACCCGCGAGGCGCGGTCCTTGTCCCGGAACTCCAGGCCCCACACCAGACCGCGCCCGCGGTACTCCTTCACATCGGCGAGGTTCTCCTCGGTGATGGAGATCAGGGCCTGCTCGACCTGCTCACCGCGGGTGCGGGTCTGCTTCTCCATGGCCGAGCCGTCGGTCCAGTACGTCTCCAGGGCCGCGGCGGCGGTGACGAACGCCGGGTTGTTGCCACGGAAGGTGCCGTTGTGCTCGCCGGGCTCCCAGACGTCCAGTTCGGGCTTGAACAGGCACAGCGACATCGGCAGCCCGTAGCCGCTGATGGACTTGGAGACGGTGACGATGTCGGGCACGATCCCGGCCTCCTCGAACGAGAAGAAGGCGCCGGTACGGCCGCAGCCCATCTGGATGTCGTCGACGATCAGCAGCATGTCCTGCCGCTCGCACAGCTCCTTGAGGGCGCGCAGCCACTCGGGCCGGGCGACGTTGATGCCGCCCTCTCCCTGCACGGTCTCCACGATCACGGCGGCGGGCTTGTTGAGGCCGGAGCCCTGGTCCTCCAGCAGCCGCTCGAACCACAGGAAGTCCGGGACCGTGCCGTCGAAGTAGTTGTCGAACGGCATCGGCGTGCCGTGCACCAGCGGGATACCGGCGCCGGCCCGCTTGAAGGCGTTGCCGGTCACGGCGAGCGAGCCCAGTGACATCCCGTGGAAGGCGTTGGTGAACGACACGATCGCCTCGCGCCCCTTCACCTTGCGGGCCAGCTTCAGCGCCGACTCCACGGCGTTGGTGCCGGTGGGACCCGGGAACATCACCTTGTACGGCAGGTCGCGCGGGCGCAGCACCAGGTCCTGGAAGGTCTGCAGGAACGACCGCTTGGCCGTGGTCGACATGTCCAGGCCGTGAGTCACCCCGTCCCGGGACAGATAGTCGATCAACGCCCGTTTGAGCACCGGGTTGTTGTGGCCGTAGTTGAGCGAGCCGGCACCGGCGAAGAAATCGAGGTACGCATGACCGTCCTCGTCGTACATCCGGCTGCCCTGCGCGCGGTCGAAGACCGTGGGCCAGCCGCGGCAGTAGCTGCGTACCTCGGACTCGAGGGTCTCGAAAATGCTGAGGTCGGGCTGGGTGATGGTCACGGCGATTCGCTCCTCAGTGGGGGGTGGAGTCGGTCAACGGGCCGATGCGGTACAGGACTTCGGGGTCGTGCGGCCCGTCCGGGAACAGCTCGGCGGGGAAGAGGACCTCACGCTCCAGGCGTGCCCCGTGCCGGGCGGCGAACGAGGTGAACAGGCGCTCGGAGGCGGTGTTGCCGGGGGTGATGGTGGTCTCCACGTCGGTGATGCCGCGCTCGGCCGCGAGCCGTGCCGTCAGCCCGTCCAGCAGGGCGGCGGCGATGCCGAGGCCGCGGTGGGCGGAGTCGACGGCCACCTGCCAGACGAGCAGCGTGCGGGGGCGCTCCGGCCGCACGTAGCCGGTGACGAAGCCGACCGGCTCCCCGTCCGCACCACGCGCCACCGCCGAGGTGCCGGCGAAGTCCCGGCACCACAGCAGATAGCTGTACGAAGAGTTCAGGTCGAGTGTTTTCGAGTTCTTGGCGAGACGCCAGAGCGCGGCTCCGTCCGTCATCGCCGGTCGGTCGATGAGCAGGTCTGCGGGTGCGGCAGTCATGCGGCACGAATTTAGCGAGGCGAATTAGAAAATGCACGGGCCGTGCGGCCCGATCGGACGAGGGTGTCGGTGAAATGACCGAAATGACCTGCATCAAATCAGGGCAAAAGTGTCGCGCTGTGGAGTGTGTCACAGAGCGGAAACCGTCCGAAAACCCCCAGGAAACTCTGCTGTTTAGGGTTGCAAAAAGCGGGCAGAAGAGGACGGGAAGCTATCGTTCGGAGAACTGGCGGAAATTGTGAAACTAAATTGAATTCATGCGCCGGTGGTTCCGTCGATTCGCTCACGCAGAATGTCGGCGTGCCCGTTGTGGCGTGCGTACTCCTCGATGAGGTGGATCAGCACCCAACGCACAGTGACCTCGGCGCCGGTCATCGGCTCGCCGACGATCCGCCCGGTGTCCTCCAGGGCCCTGCCGGAGAGCACCTCCCGGCCGCGCGCGATCTCCCGTCGCCACACAGCCAGCGCCTCCTCCAGCCCCCGTCCGGAGTCGAGGGCGTACCCCGACTCCTCCTCGAACACCGGTGGCACCGCCAGCCCGGCCAGCACCCGCTGGAACCAGTTGCGCTCGACCTCGGCCAGGTGCTGGACGAGCCCCAGCAGCGTCAGCTCGGACGGCTCGGCGGCGGCGAGCCGTACCTGCGCGTCGTCCAGTCCCCGGCACTTCAGCTCCAGCGTGGCCCGGTGGAAGTCCAGCCAGCCTTCCAGCTGCGTGCGCTCGGAGCCGGTCATCGGGGGGACGGGACGGCCGTCGGGCAGGGTGTGGGGCGCGTCTGCTGTGGTCATGCGGGGCAGCATGGCACGCGGGTGCGACAACGGCCCGCGGCGCTGCGCACGCGGGCCGTCGTCATGTGGATCCGCCTAGCCCCAGGCGTCCTCCACCGTCCGCCGGGCCGCCTCCAGGTCCACGGCCAGTCCCTGCTCGGCGAGAGCCGCCCCCAGCGCCGCCAGGGAATCCTGCACCGCACCCGGAGCGGCGTCGGCCCCGTAGTGGTTGACCCGGACCATCTCCTTGGCCAGCGCGCCCCCACCCGCCGCCAGCGGCAACGAGGGGTCGCTCGCCAGCGCCCGCGCCACCAGCTCCGAGGCGACGGCGCCCGGGGGCACCCGCAGGGTCGTGGCGACCGGCGCCGCGTCCCGCTCTTCGTACACGTACGGCTCGAGCCCCCCGCCCAGGGCCACCGCACCCTCCCGCGTGGCCAGCGCGGCGCTCCGGTGCCGGGCCATCACCGCGTCCAGCCCCACCGACTCGATCCGCTCCAGGCACGCCTGCAGCGCCAGCATCTCCAGCTGGGCCGGAGCGTGCGGCAGGACCGTGCGGCCGGCGTCGATCCAGCGCTCCTTCCAGTCCAGCAGGGACAGGTACGAACGGCGCGGGGCGTTCGGATTGGCCGCCATCCGGGCCCACGCCCGCTCGCTCACCGAGATCGCCGACACGCCCGCCGGGCCGCCCATCGCCTTCTGCGCGCCGATCACGCACAGGTCCACGCCCCACGCGTCCGGCAGCACCGGCTCCGCGCCCACGGAGGCGACCGCGTCCAGGTAGAACAGCGCGCCGTGCCCGCGGACCACCTCGCCGATCTCCGCGACCGGGTTGGTGTTGCCGGTCGCCGCCTCCGCGTGCACCAGCGACACGAAGTCGATCTCGGGGTGCTCGGTGAGCGCCTCCCGGATCTGTTCGGCGGTCACCGCGGTGTGGAAGGGGACGGAGAGGTCGTACACGGTCGCGCCGCAGTCACGCAGCCAGTTGCCGAACGTCTGGCCGTACGGACCCGTGATCACGTTCAGGGCGACCGTGCCCGGACCGGCCGCCGCACGGATCGCGCCCTCCAGCGGCAGCAGCGCCTCGCCCTGCGTGACGAGCACGTCCTGCGCAGTGTCCAGCAGGCGGGCGACCCCGTCCTCGACGGAGGCGAAGCGCTCGGCGCTCAGCGGGGGCAGGTCGAGGAACGGGTGGCTCACGGCGGTGCTCTCTTCGTTCTCGGGGCACATTGAGAAGGTCAACTCCACCGATCTTAGGTCGAAGGGTCTCGTAACCATCGGTTTGATTTGAGAGACTCAAACTCTTCCTTATAATCGGAACCCACAGTTCCCCCACAGAGAAGACCCCCCATGAAAACGCTCCCCGGACGCCGGACCCGCCTCCTGGCCGTCACCATCGCCACCGCCGGGCTGGTGCTCGTGGCCGCCGGCTGCTCCTCGAACGGCAGCGGGGGGAGCGGCGGTGCCACCGTCAAGGGGGTCCACGTCGTCAAGGCCGGTCAGCTGACCACCTGCACCCACCTGCCGTACCCGCCGTTCCAGTCGGAGATCGACGGCAAGGTGCAGGGCTTCGACGTGTCCCTCATCGACATCGTCGCCAAGAACCTCGGCGTCAAGCAGCAGATCGTCGACACCCCGTTCGAGAACTTCAAGACGGGCGCCTTCCTGAACTCCGGGCAGTGCGACCTGGCCGCCGCGGGCATGACGATCACGCCCGAGCGCAAGAAGAACGTCGACTTCTCCGACCCGTACTTCGAGGCCACCCAGGCCGTCCTCGTCGACAGGAGCAGCGGCATCAACTCGCTGGCCGACGTCAAGGCCAAGGGCAAGAAGCTCGGCGCCCAGGCCCAGACCACCGGCGAGGACTACGCCAAGAGCAAGGGTTACGACCCGGTCTCCTTCGAGTCCTCCGACGCCGTCCTCAACGGCCTGCGCACCGGCCAGGTCCAGGCCGTCGTCATCGACTACCCGGTCGTCCAGGGCTGGCTGAAGGACAAGGCCAACGCGGACAAGTTCAAGATCGTGGACAACCTCAAGACCGGCGAGCAGTACGGCTTCACGGTCAAGAAGGGCAACAAGGCGCTGCTCGACGCCATCAACAAGGCCCTCAAGGACGCCAAGGCCGACGGCACCTACAAGAAGATCTACGAGAAGTGGATCGGCCCCTACGACGCCTCCGTCGCCTCTCCCGCCGCCTCATGACCGACACGGACGTACGACTCCAGCCGAAGAGGAAGGGACTGACCCGGCGCCAGAAGCGCCGGCTGTCCCGGGGCGTCCAGTACGTCGTCTTCGTCGCCGCCGTGATCGCCGTCGCGGTCACGGCGGACTGGGGCAGGCTGCAGAACCAGTTCGCCCAGGGCAGCATCGCGAAGCAGATGTGGCCCGACGTGATCACGCTGGCGCTGAAGAACACCGTGCTGTACACGGTGTCCGGCTTCGTCCTCGGACTGGTGCTCGGCCTGGTCATCGCGCTGATGCGGCTGTCCTCCGTGGGGCCGTACCGCTGGCTCGCCGGCATCTACATCGAAATCTTCCGCGGCCTGCCCGCCCTGCTGATCTTCGTCTTCATCGCGGTGGCCGTGCCGCTGGCCTTCCCCGGCACGGAGATCCCCGGCGGTACCTACGGCAAGGGCGCCCTCGGCCTCGGCCTCATCGGCGCCGCCTACATGGCCGAGACGTTCCGCGCCGGTATCCAGGCCGTGCCCAGGGGCCAGACGGAGGCGGCCCGTTCGCTGGGCTTCTCGCCGGCCCGCGCGATGATCTCCATCATCATCCCGCAGGCGTTCCGGATCATCCTCCCGCCGCTCACCAACGAGCTGATCATGCTCTTCAAGGACTCCTCGCTGGTGCTGCTCCTCGGAGTGACCCTGGAAGAGCGCGAACTGTCCAAGTTCGGCCGGGACCTGGCGAGCACGACCGCCAACTCCACCCCCATCCTGGCCGCGGGCCTGTGCTACCTGCTGGTCACCATCCCGCTCGGCTTCGTCGCCCGCCGTCTGGAGGCCAGGGCCCAGAAGGAGATCAAGTGACCCGCCCCGAGATCCGCGTCCGGGACCTGCACAAGTCCTTCGGCGACAACCACGTCCTGCGCGGCATCGACCTGGAGATCGGCCAGGGTGAGGTCGTCTGCGTCATCGGCCCCTCCGGTTCCGGCAAGTCCACGCTGCTGCGCTGTGTGAACCTGCTGGAGGAGCCCACCGAGGGCCAGGTCTTCGTCGGCGGTGCCGAGATCACCGACCCGGACGTCGACATCGACGCCGTACGCCGCCGGATCGGCATGGTCTTCCAGCAGTTCAACCTCTTCCCGCATCTCAGCGTCACCGAGAACCTCACCCTGCCGCAGCGCAGGGTTCTCAAGCGGGACAAGGAGGCCGCGGCGAGGATCGCCGCCGAGAACCTGGCGCGGGTCGGGCTGGCCGAGAAGGCGCAGGCCTACCCGTCCTCCCTCTCCGGCGGCCAGCAGCAGCGTGTGGCCATCGCCCGGGCGCTGGCGATGGGCCCGGAGGTCATGCTCTTCGACGAGCCGACCTCGGCGCTGGACCCGGAACTGGTCGGCGACGTCCTCGCCGTCATGCGCATGCTCGCGGACGAGGGCATGACGATGATGGTCGTCACCCACGAGATGACCTTCGCCCGCGAGGTGGCCGACCGGGTCGTCTTCATGGACGGCGGCGTGATCGTCGAGGACGGCAGGCCGGAGCAGGTCATCGGCGACCCGCAGCACGAGCGCACCCGCCACTTCCTCTCCCGCCTCCTCGACCCCGCGATGGCCCAGGTCGAGGAGGAGACCTCCGACCAGGTGGGGAAGGACCGGCCCTAGGTCGTTAAGGTGCGGTCATGAGCGATGGCGCCGTGCTGCACGTGAAGGGACGGGTCCTCGTCGGGCCCGAGGAGGTCCGTGACGAGCTGTGGGTGGTCGGGGGCCGGGTGTCGTACGACCGTCCCGCCGGGATCCGGGACGTCACCACCGTCGAGGGCTGGGCGCTGCCCGGCCTGGTCGACGCGCACTGCCACGTCGGCCTCGGCCCGGACGGCCCGGTCGACGCCGGCACCGCCGAGAAGCAGGCGCTCACCGACCGGGAGGCGGGCACCCTGCTGATCCGGGACGCCGGCTCGCCCTCCGACACCCGCTGGGTCGACGACCGCGAGGACCTGCCGAAGATCATCCGGGCCGGCCGGCACATCGCCCGCACCCGCCGCTACATCCGCAACTACGCCTGGGAGATCGAACCGGACGAGCTCGTCGCCCACGTCGCCCGGGAGGCCGAGCGCGGCGACGGCTGGGTCAAGCTGGTCGGCGACTGGATCGACCGCGGCCTCGGCGACCTCGCCCCCTGCTGGCCCCGTGAGGCGGTCGAGGCGGCCATAGCCGAGGCCCACCGGCTCGGGGCCCGGGTCACCGCGCACTGTTTCGCCGAGAGCTCCCTGCGCGACCTGGTCGAGGCGGGCATCGACTGCATCGAGCACGCGACGGGCCTGACCGACGACCTGATCCCGCTGTTCGCCGAGCGCGGCGTCGCGATCGTCCCCACCCTCGTCAACATCGCCACCTTCCCGCAGCTCGCGGCCGGCGGCGACACCCGGTTCCCGCGCTGGTCCGCGCACATGCGCAGGCTCCACGAGCGCCGCTACGACACCGTGCGCGGCGCCTACGACGCCGGGATCCCGGTGTACGTCGGCACGGACGCCGGCGGCTCGCTGGCCCACGGACTGGTCGCGGCCGAGGTGGCGGAGCTGGTCACCGCGGGCATCCCGGCCATGGACGCCGTGTCGGCGACGAGCTGGGGCGCCCGCGCCTGGCTCGGCCGCCCCGGTCTGCAGGAGGGCGCGCCGGCCGACCTGGTGGTGTACGAGGGCGACCCGCGGGCCGACGTACGGGTGCTGGAGGCGCCGCGCCGGGTGGTGCTCAACGGGCGGGTCGTGCAGTAGGGGAACGCCTGTGCCCGGCGATTCGAAGAGGCGTACGGGAAATCCACGTTTGAGTGAAGTGACCCCGGATCGCTGACCGTTCACCCACACCGCGTACAAGGTTGACGGGTCCCAAGCATGTTTCCACTGGGGGTCCCACCGCCTTGAACAGCAACAGCTTCCGCCTGCCCGCACGCCGTCTCGCCGCCGTGGCGACGGTCACCGCCCTCGCCGCGGCGCCCGCCATGCTGGGCGCGAGCGCCGCGCACGCGACCGGTGACCACGGTCGCGCCTCCGCCGTCGTCCTGCGGACCGGGCTCGACGTGTCCCTGCTCCGCACGACCGTGCACGTCCCGCTCGCCGTCACCCTGAACGAGGTCCAGGCCCCGCAGAGCGCGGACAGGACCGCGCTGTCCGCCCGGCTGGACGGCGTGGCCGGCGGCAAGCCGTTCGCGGTCCTCGGCGCGGAGGCGGCCTCGGCCAGGGCCACCGTGACCGCCCGGCGCGCCGAGGGCTCGGTCCGGCTCGTCGACGCCAGGCTGCACGTCCCCGGCCTGCCCCTGCTGTCGCTGATCGAGGTCGCCACCGTCACCGCGAGGGCGACCTGTGAAGCCGGCAGGGCGCCCGTGGCCGACGCGAACGTCCTCGGCGCCGTCACGGTCCTCGGCAGGCGCGTCACCCTCACCGCCGGCGGTCCGAGCCAGGTGAAGGTGCCCGGCGTCGGCGAGGTCCGCCTCGATCTGGCCCAGCGGCGCACCACGACCCGCACCGCGGCCGCCACCGCCCTCGAACTCAAGGTCTCCGTCAACCCGTTGAGACTCAACGTGGCCGACGTCGAGGGCACCGTCACCCTGGCCAGAGCGACCTGCGAGTCCCCGGCGGTCCCGCCCACCGGGCACCCGGGGCCCAGTCACGACCCGGCCGCGGGCACCAAGTCCGACGACGCCCCCGCGAAGGCCGGTCCGGCCTCCGACGTCAAGCCCCAGGGCGGCGCGGCGAAGTCCGGCCTCGCGGAGACCGGTGGCGGCTCCGCCACCCCGTACATCGCGGGCGGCGCGCTGGTGCTGGTGCTGGTCGGCGGGGGAGCGGTGACGCTGGCCCGGCGCCGCAAGAGCTGACGCCGTCGTCCGCGGCCGCTCCCGGGCCCGGCCCGCCACGCCGGGACCGGGGGCGGCCAACCGCGTTCCGCGGCCGGCCGGGTCGGGTGCCGCGGGTCCCCTGGCGGGGCCGGGGTGCCGGGCGGGCGGGGCGGATCCCCTGGGGGCCGGGGGTGACGTCCGGGCTACGGCAGGGCAGCCGAGAGCGCCGACAGGAATCCGTTCACGGTGGACCGGTCCCGCACGGCGACCCGCACCCACTCCTCCCCGAGCCCCGGGAACGTGTCCCCCCGCCGCACCGCATGCCCGAGCTCACGCAACCGGTGCCGTACCGCGGCGGCGCCCGGCATACGGACCAGCACGAACGGCCCCTCCGCGGGCTCCACCACCCGTACTCCCCGCGCGGCGAACTTGGCCAGTCCCGCCGTCAGATGGGCCCGGTCCGCCGCGACGCGATGCGCCGCATGCCCGGCCTCCGCCAGTGCCCGCGGCGTCACACAGGCCTCCGCCGCGGCCAGCGCCGGCGTCGAGACGGGCCACAACGGCTGCGCCCGCTCCAGTTCGGCGACGATCTCCGACGGGGCCAGCACATACCCGATCCGCAGCCCGGCCAGCCCCCACGTCTTGGTCAGACTGCGCAGCACGACCAGCCCCGGCACATCGGTCCGCCCGGCCAGTGCCTCCCGCTCACCCGGCACCGCGTCCATGAACGCCTCGTCGACCACCAGTACCCGCCCCGGACGGGCGAGCCGGGCGACCACTTCCGCCGGATGCAGCACGGACGTCGGATTGGTGGGGTTCCCGATCACCACCAGGTCGGCGTCCTCCGGCACCGCGGCCGGATCCAGCCGGAACCCGTCCTCCTCCCGCAGCAGCACCCGGTCCACGGTGTGCCCCGCGTCCCTGAGCGCCGCCTCCGGCTCGGTGAACTGCGGGTGCACGACGACCGGTCGCCGCACCTTCAGCGCCCGGGCGAGCAGCACGAACGCCTCCGCAGCGCCCGCCGTCAGCAGCACCCGCTCCACCGGCAGGCCGTGCCGCGCCGCCACCGCAGCCCGCGCGGCCCGCCCGTCCGGGTAGGCCGCCAGGGAGGTCAGCGAGGCGGCGATCTCCTCGCGCAGCCACGAAGGAGGCGTGTCCGCACGGACGTTGACGGCGAGATCGACCAACGCCGCCCCGTCGTCCCGTACTTCGGCGTCCCCGTGATGACGCAGGTCCGGTCCGGTGCCCTCAGTGCGCATGGCTGTGCGAATGCCCCCCGTGATGGTGGTGCCCGTGCCCATGGCCGTGGTCGTCGTCCGGATGGAAGTGCGGCTGCTGGGGCAGTCCCACCTTGTCCTCGAAGCCCGGCAGCGCGATCCGGTACACGCACGAGTCGCAGTTCATGCGCAGATCACCCTCGACGGCCTCCTCGTACCGCTCCAGCACCAGGTCCAGCAGCTCCGGCTCGGGCCCGATGACGTCGGCCGACCGCACCTCGATCTCCGGGTGCGCGGCCGCCCACCCCTCGGTCTGCTGCCGCACCCGGTCCGGCAGGATGCCGGTGAACAGGAAGTACGGCAGGACGACGATCCTGCGCGCGCCCAGCGCCGCGCACCGGTCGAGACCGCTCGGCACGTCCGGCGCCGCCAGCGACACGAACGCCGTCTCCACCCCGCCGTACCCACGGCCCTCCCACAGCAGCCGGGCCGCCTTGAAGACCTCGGCGTTGGCGTCGGGGTCCGTCGAACCGCGGCCCACCAGCAGTACCGTCACATCCGCCCGGTCCCGGGGCGCACGGGCCGTACCGCCGAGGGCCTCGTCCAGCCGCCGCTCCAGCACGCTCAGCAGTGCCGGGTGCGGGCCCAGCGGGCGGCCGTAGGTGTACGAGATACCGGGGTGCCGTTCCTTCTCGCGGGCCAGCGCGGCGGGGATGTCGCCCTTGGCGTGCCCGGCGGACACCAGCATCAGCGGTACGGCCGCGAACCGGCGCACCCCCTTGTCCACCAGCTCGGTGACGGCCTCGCCGAGCGGCGGCGGGGACAGCTCGATGAAGCCGCCCGCGACGGGCAGGTCGGGCCGGCGGCGGCCCAGCTGCCGTACGAAGTCGCGGAACGCCTCGGCGCCGGCGTCGTCACGGGTGCCGTGTCCGGCGATGAGCAGGGCGGGCGGGGTGGTCACGGGGTCTCCTCAGACGAAACGGGGTGGTACAGCAGGGCGTTGAGCGCGGCGGCCGCGACCGCCGACCCGCCCTTCTCGGACACGTTGCTCACGGCGGGCAGCCCGCTCGCGCGCAGCGCGGCCTTGGATTCGGCCGCGCCGACGAAGCCGACGGGCAGGCCGATGACGAGCGCGGGGGAGGCGTCCAGGGTGAGCAGCTCCTCCAGGGCGGTCGGCGCACAGCCGATCACCCACAGGGCGCCGGGGCCGACCTCCTCGTAGGCGAGCCGGACGGCGTGGGCCGAACGGGTCAGCCCCGGGCCGGACGTGGCGTCCTTCAGCCGGCACACGGTCTCCCGGCGGGTGATGCCGGCCGCGACCATCTCCACGTCCACGACGACCGGCGCCCCGGCGTGCAGCGCCGCGTGCGCCTTCACCAGGTCGTCCTCGGCCATGACGAGATCGGTCGCGTACTCCGGGTCGGCGGCGGAGTGGATGACCCGCTCCACCACCGCCCGGGTCAGCGGCGGGAAGTGCGAGGTGTCCAGGCGGGCGCGCAGCCGCCGGAAGGACTCCTGCTCGATGGGGTGGACCACACGGTTCACTTCGGCTCCTCCTGCCAGCGGTAACCCCGCGGCGTCACCATGCGCCCCCCGATGATCCGGGTGGCCGTGTTGCCCACGGTGACGACCGTCATCATGTCGACCGTCGCCGGGTCGAGACCGGCGAGCGTGGTCACCCGGCTCGACTCGTCCGGCCGGGACGCGTTGCGGACGACACCGACCGGCGTCGACGGCTCCCGGTGCTCCGCGAGGACGGCGAGCGCCTTGGGCAGCTGCCAGTCGCGGCCCCGGGAGCGCGGGTTGTAGAAGGTCACGACGATGTCCGCCTCGGCCGCCGCCCGCACCCGCCGCTCGATGACCTCCCAGGGCGTGTGCAGGTCGGACAGGCTGATGGACACGTGGTCGTGACCGAGCGGCGCGCCCAGGATCGCCCCAGCGGCCAGCGCGGCCGTCACCCCGGGCACGCCGACCACGTCGATGTCGTCCGACGCCTCGGCGAGCGCCGGGGACGCCATGGCGTACACGCCCGCGTCCCCACTGCCGATCAACGCCACCGCTTGCCCGCGCCGGGCCTCCGCGACCGCCGTACGGGCCCGCTCCTCCTCGGCGCCGAGCCCGGACTCCAGCACCCGGGTGCCGGGCCGCAGCAGGTCGCGGATCTGGTCGACGTACTGGTCGAGTCCGACGAGCACCGAGGCCCGGCGCAGCTCGGCCGCCGCGCGCGGCGTCAGCAGGTCCCGGGCGCCGGGCCCGAGCCCGACCACCGCGAGCCGTCCGCGTCCCGGCCGCCGTACCACGGCACAGGTCGCCATGGCCGGCTGCCCGTCGGCACGCGCGGACTTGCGCTTGGGCACCAGGAGTTCACCGCCCCGCAGCAACGCGGCGGCCTCGGCGACCGACGGCGTGCCGACGGCCGTGAGCGGCGCCCCGGACGGGTTGGGCACCTCGACGGCCGCCAGCTCCTCGGCGGAGTACGTCACCAGCGGCACCCCCAGCCGCCCGGCCGCCGCGACGACGCCCGGCTCCTGCGCCTTGGCGTCCACGGTGGCCAGTTCCGCCACGGACGCCGCCGAGAGCCCCGCCTCGGCCAGCGACTCCTCGATCAGTCCGAGGACCTCCGTCACCGGCGCACCCTTGGAGGCGCCGACCCCGACCACCAGCGAGGGCGGCCTGAGCAGCACCTCGCGCTCGCCGGGTGCGACGTCCCGGTCGGTGAGCCGGATGGTGTACGCCCCCTGCGGCGAGACCGGCAGTGGCGGCAGCGGCCACGTCAACTCCGCCTCCAGGGCCACCGGTTCGCCGTCCAGCAGGGCTCGGGAGACGGTCGCGACCGAGCCCTCGCAGGGCAGCCCGAGCGTGTCCAGGCCCGCGAGGCCCACGGAATCCGTCGCGGTCGTCACCACCGGCTCCGCTCCCAGCAGCCCACCCACCGCGCGGGCGAGTTCGTTGGCGCCGCCGCCGTGCCCGCCGACCAGCGACACCGCGAACCGGCCGCCCTCGTCCACGCACACCACGCCGGGGTCGGCCGTCTTGTCGCCGAGCAGCGGCGCGAGCAGCCGTACCACCGCGCCCGTCGCCAGGAAGCACACCAGCTGCTCGCACTCCGCGAACGCGGCCCGCACCGCCTCCCCGACGGGCCCCTCGTACACCCGCGTCCGGTCCGGCCAGGCCGCGGCCAGCCGGTCCCGCGCCGCCGCCCCCGCCGCGGTGGCGGAAATCAGGCCGATCACTCGGAAACTCCTTCACTAGACGCCGGGGTTCTGACGCCCCAGAGCAGAAACACAGGATTGGTCGCCGCGAGCCGGGTCACATCGCCCGGCAGCGGCGCCAGCCGCGAGGACTGCAGGAGCACTCCGTCGCAGGTGAACCCGGCGGCCGTGAGCGCCTCGCGCGCCGCCGGCACCCGGTCGAGGGCGGCCATGGCGACGACCACGGTCCGTCGCGCCCGCCGGGCGCACGCCCGTACGACGGCGGGCAGCTCACGTCCCCCGCCGCCGACGAACACCGCGTCGGGGTGGTCGGCGAGGCCGGCCAGCGCGTCGGGCGCGGAACCGTGCACCACCCGCACACCGACCCCGTGGGCGCGTGCGTTGGCACGGATCCGCTCCACCCCGTCCGCCGCCTTCTCCACGGCCACCACGGCCGCGCCGAGGCGCGCGCACTCCACCGCCACCGAGCCGGAGCCCGCGCCCACGTCCCACACCAGGTCACCCAGGCGCGGCCCCAGCCGGGCCAGTGCCAGCGCCCGCACCTCGAACTTGGTGATCATCGAATCCCGGTGTGCGAACTCCCCCTCGTCCAGGGCCCACCGAGCCGGCTGCGCGGGCACCCCGGCCACCGTGCGCACCGCGCCGAGCGTTCGTGCCTCGTCCAGGCACAGCACCACGCTCACCGCCGTGCCCCAGTCCCGGACCGCGGCCTCGGCGGGCGCCACCCGTTCCACGCGCTCGTGCCCCGGATCGCCGAGCGCGCTCGCCACGACGAGCACCCGGTCGTCGGCCAGCGCGGCGCCCAGCTCCGCCGGACCGGCGCCCGGCCCGGTGAGGACGGCCACCTTGGGGTGCGTCCGGCACACGTTCACCGCCGTACGCAGATCCCGGCCGTGCGCACTGACCACCACCGCGTCGTCCCAGGGCAGCCCGATCCGCGCGAACGCCGTCGCGACCGAGGACACCCCGGGCCGCACGTCCAGCAGCGCCGCACCGAACCGCTCGGCCAGCGCCCGCACGATCCCGAAGAACCCGGGATCCCCGGAGGCCAGCACCAGCACCGGCAGCTCCTTGCCGACATACCCGGCGATGGCGTCCAGGGCGGGCGCCAGCGGCCCGAGCACGACGCGTTCGGCACCCTCGGGCAGCCGTACGGCGTCCAGGTGCCGCCGCCCGCCGACGACGAGGGCGGCCCCCGCCACGACGTCCTCGGCGACCGGCGCGCCCGTCCCCGTGCCGACAACCGTGATCAACTCTTCGTCCTCTGCTCGCGCAGGGCCCGCCGGGCCTCGGGGTCGGCTTTGCGGTAGCCGTGGAAGTGACCCGGGTGGTACAGGTGCGAGCGGGTGCCGTGCGCGTCCAGCGCCGGGCCCACCAGGAAGAGCGTGTGCTTCCAGAGCTTGTGCTCCTTGACCGTCTCCTCCAGCGTGCCGATCGTGCACTTCACGACCAGCTCCTCCGGCCAGGTCACCTGGTGGGCGACGAGAACCGGGGTGTCCGTCGGATAGCCGCCCTCCAGCAGCTCGCGCACCAGCTGCCCGCTGCGCGCCGCCGACAGGAAGACCGCCATGGTGGTGCCGTGCCGGGCGAACTCGCGCACCTCCTCGCCGGGCGGCATCGGCGTCTTGCCACCGCCCAGCCGGGTCAGCACCACGGACTGCGCGACCTCGGGAATCGTCAGCTCGCGCTGCGCCAGAGCGGCCACGGCGGAGAAGGACGAGACGCCGGGGACGACCTCCGTGGCGATCCCGATCTCCGCGCACCGGTCCAGCTGCTCCTGCGTGCCGCCCCACAACGCCGGATCGCCGGAGTGGATGCGGGCCACCCTCAGGCCCTCGGCGTGGGCGCGCCGGTAGACGTCGACGACGTCCTCCAGGGGCATGGTCGCCGAGTCCAGGATCTCCGCGTCCTCGCGCGCGTGCTCGAGGACCTCGGCCTGGACCAGGCTCGCCGCCCAGATCACCACGTCCGCGTCCGCGATGGCGCGGGCGGCGCGGAACGTCAGCAGATCGGCGGCGCCGGGGCCGGCACCGACGAACGTCACCTTGCCGGTGGGGGCATCGGCCATGGAAGGGTCCTCTCGTACGGAAACTGCGAAACGCAAGTCGGAATCGGTGAAATGTCAGGGTCTGGGGGAGTGTGGCAGGCGCCCGATGTGCGCGAAGGGGCCTTCATCGGATAGCAAGGGCCTATGGCGGTCTTCGTCGCGCTCGGCGCGTTCCTGATGACGCTGGCCGGCGGCTGGACGGCACAGCGCGTGACCGACCGTCGCCATCTCGTCCTGGGGCTGGCCGGCGGACTGATGCTGGGCGTGGTCGGCCTGGACCTGCTGCCGGAGGCGCTGCACGCCGCCGACCGCACGGTCTTCGGGGTCCCCGCCGCCCTGCTGCTGTTCGTGGCCGGATTCCTGCTGGCCCACCTGGTGGAGCGCACCCTGGCCGCACGGCAGGCCGCGCACGGCGGTGCCGAGGGACACGACCATCACCGGGCGCCCGAGGTGGGCCTGGCGGCCGCCGGCGCGATGGTGGGGCACAGCGCCATGGACGGCGTGGCGATCGGCGCGGCCTTCCAGGTGGGCGGCGGCATGGGCACGGCCGTCGCGCTCGCCGTGATCGCGCACGACTTCGCCGACGGCTTCAACACCTTCACCATCACGAGCCTGTACGGCAACGCCCGCCGCCGCGCCATCGCGATGCTGGTGGCCGACGCCTGCGCACCGGTGCTGGGCGCGCTGTCGACCGTCTTCTTCCACATCCCCGAGGCGGTCCTCGGCTGCTATCTGGGCCTCTTCGGCGGCGCCCTGCTCTATCTCGCCGCCGCCGAGATCCTGCCCGAGGCCCACCACGAGCACCCCGCGCGGTCCACCCTGCTGTGCACGGTGGCGGGCGCGGCCTTCATCTGGCTGGTGGTGGGTCTCTCCGGCGGCTGACCCGGCCGGACGGCGGCAGGCGTCCACGCGGCCCGGCCCGGCCGGCCGCCTCACAGCTTCCCGCCCCGTCCGCCGTCCCGCCGCGGGGGCGCGATCAGCGTCGACAGATACGGCAGCGCAGCCCCGTCCAGCTCGGCGGCCGGCCGCACCGACTCCTCCGGCAGGCCCAGCGCCGACCCCCACACCGCGTCCCCGAGCCGCCCGGTCTGCGCGAGCACCTCGGCGACCTCGGCGGCCTGCCGCCCGAACTTGTACGCCACGACGGTCCCCGGCCCGGCCAGCGCCTCCTTGAGCACGGCGGACCCAGCGGTCACCGGCACCAGCGTCAGCGGCTCGGTGCCCTCGGTCAGCACGGCACCGGACCGCGCCGCCAGGTCCTGCATCGCGGTGATCCCGGGCACGGTCTCCACGACCACCCCCGGCACCAGCTCGGCGATCGTCTGCGCGAGGTAGGTGAACGTCGAGTACACGTTCGGGTCGCCGATGGTGGCGAAGGCGACGGATCCGTGCGCCCGGAGAAGCCCGGCGACCCGCTCGCCCGCCGCGTCCCAGGCCGCCTCCCGGCGCGCCCGGTCGGTCCGCTCGTTGAGCGCGAACACCACCCGGACGACCTTGTCCTCAGGCACGTAGTGCAACACCGTCGCCTCGGCCCGGCCGCGCTCCCCGGTGTCCATCACCGGTACGACGACGACATCGGCGGCCCGCAGGACGTTGACCCCCTTGACGGTCACCAGCTCCGGATCACCGGGACCGACCCCGACTCCGACCAGCCTGCTGCTCATGACGTCCGGCACCTCTCCACGAACCGACGGGCGACACCGGGCTCGGAGGCCCAGTGCGTGTGCAGATAACTCGCGTGCACGCCCTGCTGTACGAAACCTTCGACCCGCCGCACGGGCGCCCGCACGCCCCAGGCGGGAACGGCGCCGGCACCGGGCTCGACGACCGTGCGGTGGAACTCGTGCCCCCGCATCCGCGTCCCGGCGGCGGCCAGCGCACTGTCTCCGACGGCCACCGCATCCCGGTAGCCCAGGGTCAGCCGTTCCGCCATGCGGGCGGTGGCGTCCAGCACGCCGCACATGGGCTGCCCGTCCAGCTCCCGGCACAGGTAGAGCAGGCCGGCGCACTCGGCGGCGACGGGGGCACCGCCGAGAGCCAGTTGGGCTATCGCCTTGCGCAGCGGCTCGTTGGCGGACAGCTCACCGGCGTACACCTCGGGGAAGCCGCCGCCGATGACCAACCCGGCGGTGCCTTCCGGCAGTTGCTCGTCCCGCAGCGGATCGAACGTGACGACCTCGGCACCGGCGGCGGTGAGCAGCTCGGTGTGCTCGGCGTAGGAGAAGGTGAAGGCGGGACCGCCGGCGACGGCGACACGAGGCGTCCGCCGCTCGGCCGGCCGATCCGGGTGGTGGGCGGGCGAGGCGGGGGTCCAGGGGGCGGAGCCCCCCGGGACGGCGCCTGCCGTACGGGCCAGGGCTTCCAGCGCGGCCAGGTCGCACCCACGGGACACCAGCGCAGCCATCGCCTCGACGGAGTCGACCGCGTCGGCGCGCCGTTCGGCGACCGGCACCAGCCCGAGGTGCCGCGAAGGCGTGTCCACCTGCCGAGCCCGCCGCAAGGCGCCCAGCACCGGCACCCCCGCCGAATCCAGCGCCTCCCGCAGCAGTTCCTCGTGCCGGTCGGAGCCCACCTTGTTGAGGATCACACCCCCGACCCGCACCTGCGGATCCCAGGAAGCGAACCCGTGCACCAGCGCCGCCACCGACCGGGACTGCGACGACGCGTCCACGACCAGCACCACCGGCGCCCCCAGCAGCTTGGCCACATGGGCGGTGGACGCGAGCTCCCCCTCGCCCGCCGCCCCGTCGTACAGCCCCATCACACCCTCGACGACGGCCAGGTCGCACCCCCGCGCCCCGTGCAGGAACAGCGGGGCGATCAGCTCCGGTCCGCACAGGTACGCGTCGAGGTTGCGCCCCACCCGCCCGGTCGCGAGCGTGTGGTAGCCGGGGTCGATGTAGTCCGGCCCGGCCTTGTGCGGCGACACGGCGAGCCCCCGCGCGGCGAAGGCGGCCATCAGGCCCGTGGCCACGGTGGTCTTGCCGCTGCCCGAGGAGGGCGCCGCGACGACCAGCCGCGGCACCGACGACGTCACCACTCGATGCCCTTCTGGCCCTTCTGCCCCACGTCCATGGGGTGCTTGACCTTCGACATGTCGGTCACGAGGTCGGCGAATTCCACCAGCTTCTCAGGGGCGTTGCGGCCGGTGATCACCACATGCTGGGTGCCGGGCCGGTTCCGCAGCACGTCGACGACCTCGTCCGTGTCCACCCACCCCCAGTGCATCGGGTAGGCGAACTCGTCCAGCACGTACAGCCGGTACGTCTCGGCCGCCAGGTCCCGCTTGACCTGCTCCCAGCCCTCCCGGGCCTTGTCCTCGTTGTCCATCTGGGCGTCCCGCTGGACCCAGGACCAGCCCTCGCCCATCTTGTGCCAGTCGACCGTCCCGCCCTCGCCGGAGGCGCCGAGCACCCGCAGCGCGTTCTCCTCGCCGACCTTCCACTTGGCCGACTTGACGAACTGGAACACCCCGATGGGCCACCCCTGGTTCCAGGCGCGCAACGCGAGCCCGAACGCGGCGGTGGACTTGCCCTTGCCGACGCCCGTGTGCACGACGACCAGCGGACGGTTGCGGCGCTGCCGGGTCGTCAGACCGTCGTCCGGAATCACAGTCGGCTGTCCCTGCGGCATTACGCGGCCCTCCTCGACGTCCCCTGCACATCCCTGACCAGACCGGCGATCGAGTCGGCCCGCAGCTCGTCCAGCGTGACCGCCGTACCGCCGAGCTCACCCGCGAGCTGCCCGGCGAGCCCGAGCCGCACCGGCCCCGACTCGCAGTCCACGACCACCGAGGCGACCGCCTCGGCCGCGAACAGCCGCGCCGCACGCCCGGCCAGCGCCACCGGCTCCGGGCCGCCCGTCGCCCGTCCGTCGGTCACCACCACGACCAGCGCCCGCCGCGCCGGATCCCGCAGCCGCTCCACCCGCAGCACCTCGTGCGCCTTGAGCAGCCCTGCCGCGAGCGGCGTACGGCCACCGGTCGGCAGCGCCTCCAGCCGTACGGCGGCGGCGTCGACGGACGAGGTCGGCGGCAGCGCGACCTGCGCGCCGGACCCTCGGAAGGTCACCAGACCCACCTTGTCCCGCCGCTGGTAGGCGTCCAGCAGCAGCGACAGCACGGCACCCTTCACGGCGCCCATCCGCTGCCGTGCCGCCATCGAACCCGAGGCGTCCACGACGAACAGCACCAGGTTGCCCTCGCGCCCCTCCCGGGTCGCCTGCCTGAGATCGTCCCGGCGGAGCACCAGCCCCGGCCCGGACCGGCCACGCGCCCGCTGGTGCGGTGCCGCGGCCTGCACGGTGGCGGCCAGGTGGAGCTTGGTCAGCGCCCCCCGGGGCCGCCGGGCGCCGGTCGTCCGCCCGTGCTCGGTGCGCGCCCGCGACCGCCGCCCGGCGGCACCCTCCCCGATCCCGGGGACGCTCAGCACCTTGGCGCGGAACGGCTCGGAGGCCCGTACCGGCGACTGCTCCCGCGCACCGGACGCCTGCGGTTCGCCGCCCTCTCCGGCCTCGGGCCGCGCGGAGGCGTCCCCGCCTCCCTGCGGACCGGAATCGGGCTGCGGCCGGCCGCCGCCCCCGCCGGGACCGTCCGGGTCGGGATCGTCCTCGCCGTCGTCCTCTCCCGAGAACTGCTCCAGCGTCTCGTCCAGCCTGTCCTCGTCCAGGCCCGGCGCGTCGAAGGGGTTGCGGCGCCTGCGGTGCGGGAGCGCCAGCAGCGCCGCCTGCCGGACGTCCTCGGCCAGGACGTCCGTCCGCCCGGCCCACGCGGCCAGCGCGGTCGCCGTACGCGCCATGACGATGTCGGCCCGCATGCCGTCCACCTCGAAGGCCGCACAGGTCGCCGCGATCTGCCGCAGCGCCCCGTCGCCCAGCCGCACCTGCGGCAGCAACTCCCGTGCCACCACGATCCGTCGGCGTACGGCCGCCTCCTCCTCGGCCCACCGCGCGGCGAAGCCGGCCGGGTCGTCGTCGTACGCCAGCCGGCGCCGCACCACCTCGACCCGCTGGTCCGGCTCCCGCGAGGCCGCCACCTCCACGGTCAGCCCGAAGCGGTCCAGCAACTGCGGCCGCAGCTCGCCCTCTTCGGGGTTCATGGTGCCGACGAGCAGGAAGCGGGCGGCGTGCCGCACGGAGACGCCCTCGCGCTCCACGTACGACGCGCCCATCGCCGCCGCGTCCAGCAGCAGGTCGACCAGGTGGTCGTGGAGGAGGTTGACCTCGTCGACGTACAGGATGCCCCGGTGCGCGTCGGCGAGCAGGCCCGGCTCGAACGCCTTCACGCCCTCGGCGAGCGCCCGCTCGATGTCCAGCGCGCCGACCAGCCGGTCCTCGGAGGCGCCGACGGGCAGCTCGACCATCCGCGCGGGCCGTGCCGCGCCGGAGGCCTGCTCGTGCGGGCCGTCCGGGCAGGACGGATCCGGTGCCGCCGGGTCGCAGGAGAACCGGCAGCCGGGCACCACGGCGACCTCGGGCAGCAGCGCCGACAGCGCGCGTACGGCCGTCGACTTGGCGGTGCCCTTCTCGCCGCGCACCAGCACACCGCCGACCGCCGGGGAGACGGCGTTCAGCAGCAGGGCCAGCCGCAGGTCGTCCTGGCCGACGACGGCCGTGAAGGGGAAGGGGGTGGTCACTGGTCGTCGCCCTCCAAGTCGCCTTCGAGTTCCAGGTAGGTGGCGCGCAGCCGCTCCAGGGTGTCCGCGTCCGGCTCGGCCCACAGGCCGCGGTCGGCCGCCTCCAGGAGCCGTTCGGTGATGCCGCGCAGCGCCCACGGGTTGGACGTCTTCATGAAGTCCCGGTTCTCCGGGTCGAAGACGTACTCCGCGCTGAGCTTCTCGTACATCCAGTCGTCGACCACGCCCGCCGTGGCGTCGTAGCCGAACAGGTAGTCCACGGTCGCCGCCATCTCGAAGGCGCCCTTGTAGCCGTGCCGGCGCATGGCCGCCATCCAGCGCGGGTTGACCACGCGGGCCCGGAAGACCCGGTGCGTCTCCTCGCCGAGCGTGCGGGTCCTCACCTGGTCCGGTACGGCGCTGTCGCCCACGTACGCCTCGGGGTTGGCGCCGGTCAGGTGCCGGACCATGGCGACCATGCCGCCGTGGTACTGGAAGTAGTCGTCCGCGTCGACCAGGTCGTGCTCGCGGGTGTCGACGTTCTTCGCGGCGACCGCGATCCGCTTGAACGCGGTCTCCATGTCGCCGCGCGCCGCCCGCCCGTCGAGCCCGCGCCCGTAGGCGTAACCGCCCCAGACGGCGTACACCTCGGCCAGGTCCGCGTCGGAGCGCCAGTTGCGGGCGTCGATCAGCGGCAGCAGACCGGCGCCGTACGCGCCCGGCTTCGAGCCGAAGATCCGTGCCGTGGCGCGCCGCCGGTCGCCGTGCTCGCGGGTGTCCTCGTCGGCGTGCGCCCTCACGAAGTTCCGCTCCACCGGCTCGTCCAGCTCGGCCACCGCCCGCACCGCGTCGTCGATCAGCCCGACCACGTGCGGGAAGGCGTCCCGGAAGAACCCGGAGATGCGGACCGTGACGTCGATGCGGGGCCGGCCGAGCTCCTGCAGCGGGACCACCTCGAAGCCCGTGACCCGGCGCGAGGCGTCGTCCCACACCGGACGGCAGCCCAGCAGCGCCAGGATCTCGGCGATGTCGTCGCCCTGGGTGCGCATCGCGGACGTGCCCCACACCGTGAGGCCGACGGACTTCGGGTACTCGCCGGTGTCCTGCAGATACCTCTGCACCAGCGAGTCGGCCAGCGACTGACCGACCTCCCAGCTCAGCCGGGACGGAATGGCCTTGGGGTCGACGGAGTAGAAGTTCCGGCCGGTCGGCAGGACGTTCACCAGGCCACGGGTCGGTGAACCCGACGGACCCGCCGGGACGTAACCGCCGTCCAGCGCCCGCAGGATGTGCCCGATCTCGTCCGTGGTCCGCGCGAGCCGCGGGACGACCTCGTCGCAGGCGAACTCGAGCACCGCGAGCGCGTCCGGGAGTTCGGCCCCGAGCGCGTCCGAGAGGACGGCCGGGACGGCCGCGCGCTCCCAGGCCCGCTCCTCCATGCCCTCAGCGATCCGCCGGCACAGCTGCTCCAGCAGGTCGATCGCGTCGGAGGCGGTACGCGCCGGGCCCTCCACCAGGTCCGCCAGCTCCACCGGCACCTTCACCGCGGCACCGGGCTCGCCCAGCAACTCCTTCTCGTCCAGCCCGAAGTGCGCCGCGAGCGAGGCCCGCAGACCGGGCAGCGCGTTCGCCTGCCCGCCCCACACCTGCGAGGCGCGCAGCACGGCCAGCACGAGGTTCACGCGCGGCTCACCGACCGGGCCGCCGCCCAGGATGTGCAGGCCGTCGCGGATCTGCACGTCCTTGATCTCGCACAGATAGCCGTCGATGTGCATGACGAACTCGTCGAACGTGTCGTCGTCCGGCTGCTCGTCCACGTGCAGGTCGTGGTGCAGCTCGGCCGCCTTGACGAGGGTCCAGATCTGGGCGCGGACGGCGGGCGCCTTGGCCGGGTCCAGGTCGGAGACGAGCGCGTACTCGTCCAGCAGCTGCTCCAGCTTGGCCAGGTCACCGTAGGTGTCCGCGCGGGCCATCGGCGGCACCAGGTGGTCGACCACCGTGGCGTGCCCGCGCCGTTTGGCCTGGGTGCCCTCGCCGGGGTCGTTGACGATGAACGGGTAGATCAGCGGCAGGTCGCCGAGGACGGCGTCCGGCGCGCAGCCGGCGCTCAGGCCCAGGCCCTTGCCCGGCAGCCACTCCATCGTGCCGTGCTTGCCCATGTGCACGATCGCATCGGCGCCGAAGCTGTTCTCCAGCCACCTGTAGGCCGCCATGTAGTGGTGCGAGGGCGGCATGTCGGGGTCGTGGTAGATCGCGATCGGGTTCTCGCCGAAGCCGCGCGGCGGCTGGATCATGACGACGACGTTCCCGAACTGCAGGGACGCGAGGACGATGTCGTCGCCGTCGACGTACAGGCTGCCCGGCGGCTCGCCCCACGCCTCGGTCATCGCGTCCCGCAGCTGCGGGTGCAGCTTCCCGAACCAGGCCCGGTAGTCCGCCAGCGGCACCCGCGCGGGCGCCGCGGCCAGCTGGTCCTCGGTGAGCCACTCGACGTCGTGGCCGCCGGCCTCGATCAGCCGGTGGATCAACTCGTCGCCGCCGGCGGGGTACTCGGTGAGCGCGTACCCGGCGTCCCGGAGCGCGTCCAGCACCCGCACCGCCGACGCGGGCGTGTCCAGGCCGACCGCGTTGCCGACCCGGGAGTGCTTGGTCGGGTACGCGGTGAAGACCAGCGCGATCTTCTTCTCGGCGTTGGGCTTGTGCTTCAACCGCGCGTGCCTGAGGGCGATCCCGGCCACCCGCGCGGCCCGCTCCGGATCGGCCACGTACACCGGGACCTCGTCCGGGCCCTGCTCCTTGAAGGAGAACGGCACCGTGATCAGCCGGCCGTCGAACTCCGGGATCGCGACCTGCATCGCCGCGTCCATGGGGGACAGGGCGGCGTCCGACTCCTCCCAGGCGGCCCGTGAGGAGGTGAGGCAGAGTCCCTGCAGCACGGGGACGTTCAGATCGGCCAGCGCGCCGATGTCCCAGGACTCCTCGTCGCCGCCCGCCGAGGCCTGCGAGGCGTGCGTACCGCCGGCCGCGAGCACGGTGGCCACCAGCGCGTCGGCCCTGCCGAGCAGTTCGTACAGCCCGGCGTCCGCGCCGCGCAGCGAACCGCAGTAGACGGGCAGGGCGTTGGCGCCCCCGGCCTCGACCGCCTCGCACAGGGTGTCGACGAAGGCGGTGTTGCCGCTCAGCTCGTGCGCGCGGTAGAAGAGCACGCCCACGGTCGGACGGCCGCCTCTGACCTCGTACGCGCCGTGGACGCCGTACTCCGGCATCGTCCGCGGCTCCTCGAACCCCTCGCCGGTCAGCAGCACGGTGTCCGACAGGAACCGGGACAGCTCCAGCAGGTTCGCCGGACCGCCTTCGACCAGGTACTTGAGGGCCTCCGCCACCACACCGGCCGGCACCGACGACTCGGCCATCAGCTCCGCGTCCGGCACGGCCTCGCCGCCCAGCAGTACGGTCGGGATCCCGGCCGCCTTCAGCGCGGCCAGCCCCTCCTCCCAGGCGCGCTTGCCGCCCAGCAGACGTACCACGGCGAGGTCGGCGCCCCGGACGAGGTCCGGCAGCTCCTCGGCGACGTCCACCCGGGTCGGGTTGCCGATGCGGTAGCCGGCGCCGGAAGCCCGGGCCGCCAGCAGATCCGTGTCGGCGGTCGACAACAACAACACTGTGCTCATGCAGGCGCTCCCGGTGGGATGAAAGGCAGTCCTTGCGGCGCGCCCGACTCGATGAGCCGCCACAGCGCGTCCGTGTCCGCGTGCTGTTCGATCAGGTCGCCGAGCCGGTCGAGCTGCTCCTCGCGCAGCGCGGCGAAGGAGGTGTCCGGAGCCGGCACGAAGCGGCGGCCCGCGGCGGCGGCCACCTCCCGCAGGAAGGCCCGCCGGAAGCCGTCCGACTCCAGCGAGCCGTGCCAGTGGGTGCCCCAGCTCTGGCCGACCCGGCAGCCGTCCAGGAAGGTTTGGCCGCCGGTGACTTCGGCGACGCCGTGGTGGATCTCGTAGCCCTCGACGTGTTCGCCGAGGGCCTCGCCGGCCGGCCGGGTCAGGGTCTTCTCCCGGGCGAACCGCACCCGCACGGGCAGCACGCCGAGCGCGTCGACCGCGCCCGCCCGCGACTCGACCTCGTCCTCGATGTGCTCACCGAGGATCTGGAAGCCGCCGCAGATCCCGAGGATCGGCCGCTCCTCCGAGGCCCTGCGCACGAGCGCGTCCGCCAGCCCGCGCTCGCGCAGCCACTCCAGCGCCCGTACGGTCCCGCGGGTGCCGGGAACGACGACCAGGTCGGCGTCGGCCAGCTCCTCCGGACGGTCCACGAACCGCACCACGACCCCCGGTTCGGCGGCCAGCGCGTCCACGTCCGTGAAGTTGGACATCAGCGGGATCGCGCACACGGCGACCCGCAGGACGTCCTCGCCGGCCGGGGGCGCGACGGTGGACTCGCGGACCGCGCCGCGCAGCGAGACGCGCAGGCCGTCCTCCTCGTCGATGCCGAGCCCGTGCCGGAACGGCAGCACGCCGTAGGTGCGCCGCCCGGTGAGGCCGTGCAGCATCTCCAGGCCCGGCTCCAGCAGGGAGACATCGCCCCGGAACTTGTTCACCAGGAATCCGGCGACCAGTTCCTGGTCCTCCGGCGAGAGCAGGGCCACCGTGCCGAAGAAGGAGGCGAAGACGCCTCCGCGGTCGATGTCCCCGACCACCAGCACGGGCAGCCGCGCGTTCCGCGCGATCCCCATGTTCACGATGTCGGTCCGGCGCAGATTGATCTCGGCCGGGCTGCCCGCGCCCTCACAGATCACCGCGTCATACGTGCCCCGCAGCTCGGCCAGACAGTCCAGCACCGTGCCGAGCAGCCGCTGTTGACGCCCGCCGTGGTACCCGCGCGCGCTGAGTTCCCCCACCGGCCGGCCCAGCAGCACCACCTGGCTGCTCTGCTCGCCGCCCGGCTTCAGCAGCACCGGGTTCATCAGCGCGGTCGGCTCGATCCGGCACGCCTGGGCCTGCATGGCCTGCGCCCGCCCGATCTCCGCGCCCTCACGGGTCACGAACGAGTTGAGCGACATGTTCTGCGCCTTGAACGGCGCGACCTTCACACCCTGACGCACGAGCCACCGGCAGATCCCGGCCGTCACGACGCTCTTGCCGGCGTCGGAGGTGGTGCCGGCGACGAGGAGACCCCCGCTCACTTGCCACGTCCCTTCACGAGTCGGCGCGCGGCGAGCGTGACGCCGAGCGCGAGCAGGCCGACGCGGCGGGAGAGCCGTACGGCCCGGTCGATGTCGGTGACCCGGACCGCCCGGCCGGTGTCCCCGTTGAGTACGGGCCGGTGCTCGACGCGGCCGCCGTAGGAGAGTGTTCCGCCCAGGCGGACACCGAGGGCGCCCGCGAACGACGCCTCCACGGGCCCGGCGTTGGGGCTCGGGTGCCTGCGGGCGTCGGCCTTCCAGGCGCGCAGGGCAGCGCGGGGGTCGGGGCCGGCCGCGGCGGCGAGTACGGCGGTGAGGCGGGCGCCCGGCCAGCCGGCCAGGTCGTCGAGCCGGGCGGAGGCCCAGCCGTAGCGCCGGTAGCGCGGGGACCTGTGACCGACCATCGCGTCCAGGGTGTTGACCGCCCGGAAGCCGAGCAGACCCGGCACCCCGGCCACGGCCCCCCACACCAGCGCGCCCACGACGGCGTCGGAGGTGTTCTCGGCGACCGACTCGACCACGGCCCGGGCGATCCCGTCGGCGTCCAGCGCCTGCGGGTCCCGGCCGCACAGGTGCGGCAGCCGCTCCCGCGCCGCCTCGACGTCCCCGGACTCCAGCGCACGCCCGACGGTGCGGGCCTCGCGGGCGAGCGAGGTACCGCCGACCACGGTCCAGGTGGCGGCGGCGGTCAGCGCGACGGAGGCGGCGGGGCAGGGGCGTGCGGCGCGTACGGCCAGCGTGCCGAGTGCGACGGCGCCTCCGGCGCACACGGCGGTGTGCAGAGCGCCCCAGCCGCGGTGGTCGTGCCACAACGCGCGGTCCACGGCAGCGGCAGCGCGCCCGAACGCGGCGACCGGATGCCCTCGGCGCGGATCGCCGAGGAGCAGGTCGCCGAGAAGGCCGGCGGCGGCGCCGTACGCGTAGCTGCGATCGGCACCCATCGGCTCAGCCGGCCGCGGGTGCAGGAGCGGGCCTGGTGCGGGTCCTTGTCCTTCGGCAGCCGAGCATGGCGATCCGTGTCCTCACTCAGGGTGTCCGCGCCCTGGTTCGACGAAATCCGGCGGTGAGAGTTCCTGGCTCACGGGGTTCTTCCCCGGTGACAGTGGCGGGACCGCGCCGGATTCGCACCGGCTTCCTCTCTGCCGCCGTACATGGCCTGGGCAGTCCACCACGCGCCCGGAAGGGCCGTCAACTTGCCGTTGACCTGCGCGGGGAGAGTGTGCCGATCCCCACACCACGGGGCGCCCGTGACGTGTGCGCACGGCGAAGGCTCCCCTCCGTCAGAAACGGAGGGGAGCCTTTGTGATGCCTGGTTCGTGGCGCCCGGTCAGGACTTGGAGACGATGAGGTAGAGGCCGTACGCCACCGCAGCCGCGCAGGCGGCGAAGCAGACGTAGGCGCCGGTGACGGCGAGGGCCGCGGACTCGCCCTGGGCCGCCGCCTTCTCGCGCCGGGCCAGACCGTTGACGCCGAGGGTGAACAGGGCCACCAGGCCCACCGTGAACACGAGGCTGACGCCGAAGACGGAGCCGAGGGCCGACCAGTCGATCTTCATGGGGGTGCTTCCTTAGTAAGCCGCGGGCGGCCGGGGTCAGACGGTGGCGGCCGGCGGGGCGGCCGGGGCGGCGGGCTCGGTGGCGGCCGGGGCGGGGATGGTGGCCGTCAGGTCCGCGGTGAGGGTCCCCGCCGGGGGCGGGGTCACCGCGGCGATGGCGGCGGTCACGACGCCGGCCGGCTCCCCGGCCTCGTCGACGGCGTTGACGTTGGTGTGGTCGACGACCTCACGGCGGGAGATCTTCCAGATCGTGGCGCTCGCGGCGACGAGGAAGACGGCGACCACCGCGGTGCCCCAGTCACCGAGTTCCGTGACGGACTCGGCGCCGGCGCCGACCAGCGCGGCGGCCGGGAGCGTGAGCACCCAGGCGACGGCCATGCGGCTCGCGGTGGACCAGCGGACCACCCCGCCCTTGCGGCCCAGGCCCGCGCCCATCACCGAGCCGGAGACGACGTGCGTGGTGGAGAGGGAGAAGCCCAGGTGGGACGAGGCCAGGATGGCGGTCGCGGCGCTGGTCTGGGCGGCGAAGCCCTGGCGCGGCTCCAGGTCCGTGAGGCCCTTGCCCATGGTGCGGATGATGCGCCAGCCGCCGATGTAGGTGCCGAGCGCGATGGCCAGGCCGGCGGAGAGGATGACCCAGGTGGGAGGGTTCGAGCCCGGGGCGAGGGAGCCGCCCGCGATCAGCGCGAGGGTGATGACACCCATGGTCTTCTGGGCGTCGTTGGTGCCGTGGGCGAGGGAGACCAGGCCGGCGGAGGCGATCTGGCCGGCGCGGTAGCCCTTGCGGGTGGCCACTCCCTCGGCCTTGCCGCCGATGCCGTAGGAGAACCGGGTGGCCAGCAACGAGGCGAGGCCCGCGACGAGCGGCGCGGCGACCGCGGGGAGGATCACCTTGGTGACCAGCACGTCACCGTGGACGGCGCCGAAGCCGGCGGAGGCGACGGCGGCGCCGATCAGACCGCCCATCAGGGCGTGCGAGGAGCTGGAGGGCAGGCCCACCAGCCAGGTCATCAGGTTCCAGAGGATCGCACCGACCAGGGCGGCGAAGATGACCTCGGGACGGATGCCGTTCTCGTCGACGAGACCCTTGGAGATCGTGTTGGCGACCTCCACGGAGAGGAAGGCGCCCACCAGATTGAGGGTGGCCGACATGGCCACCGCGATCTTGGGCTTCATGGCGCCTGTGGAGATGGTGGTGGCCATCGCGTTGGCGGTGTCGTGGAAACCGTTCGTGAAATCGAACGCGAGAGCGGTTACCACCACTATCGCGAGGATCAGCGAGAAGCTTTCCATTTACCCAGGCAATCGTTCGAGGTCATTGGCTGGATGAACGTAGGCAACCTGGGTGAACGGAAGATGAACTGGGGCGGGCCTACGGGTGTCCGCGGAGGGGGGGTCGGGTTCCGCCCGGCTCGGTCGACCCAAGCGGCGCTTGGCTATCGGCCCCGTGCGAAGATCCGTAGCCGGCTCGTGGACCCGTTGAAGAGATCCTCGTCACCCGGCAGCCGGCCCTTGGTGCCGAACTGCCAGAACGTCCAGTAGCGCCACCCGCCCGGCAGTGGTCCCGGCCGTGCGCCGGGCCGGGCGATCCACAGGGCGTGGCTCCGGGAGAAGGCGTGGCTGTTGCCCGTGCAGAGCTTCCACCACTGGATCGTCGTGTAGATCACCGGGCGACGGCCGGTCTCCCGCTTGACCTCGTTGCTGAAGGACCGGATCCAGCGGACCATCCGCGTCCGGCTCAGCCCGTAGCACTTGTGCTTCTTGTTGTACGGGTTGTTCTCGATGTCGAGCGCGGGCGGCAGCGTCCCGCCGTCCGCCCGCCAGCCGCCGCCGTGCCGCACGAAGTACGCGGCCTGCCGGGCTCCGGACGACTTGTCGGGGCGGGCGAAGTGGTAGGCGCCCCGGTACAGGCCCGCCTTGTGGGCGCCGCCGTACTGCTGCGAGAAGTAGGGGTTGCGGTAGCCGGTGGACTCGGTCGCCTTGACGTACACGAACCGCGCGCCCCCGGCCCGCACGGCCTGCCAGTTCACCTGCATCTGGTGGGAGGAGACGTCGTGCCCCCGGGGCAGGCCGGAGGGCGGCGCCGCGGTCCGGGCCGCCACGGGTGCCGTGGGTGCCGCGGGTCCGGCCGCCGCGGGCGCGGCGGCGGCCAGGGTGAGCGCCGCCGTCGCCGCGACGAGGACGACACCGGCGCGGCGCCTCGGGAGGGTGCGTTCACGGGCCATGTGTCTCCCCGGGTCGGTGGACGAGGGATCGCCCGGTGGCAAGGGGGATCATTGAAGGCCCGTCGATCGACGGACCAGTGCCCATTCGCGGCGATTCGGCATGACTTCCGCCCATTCGGGGGCATGCGCTTTTGGCCGGAAACAGCCGGCCGTCCCGCTCCCGCGGACCCGGCTGGCAGGATCGCTGCATGGCTGAACAGCGGTGGGACGCGGAACAGCAGCGGATCTGGGCGGAACTGGTGGCGACGGCGCGGCGGACCGTAGCCGACGGGCTGGTGGTCGGCACCTCGGGGAACGTCTCGGCGCGCGTCGGCGACGTCGTGCTGGTCACCCCGTCGGGTGTCCCGTACGACCGGCTCACCCCGGACGACATCACCGGCGTCGGCCTCGACGGACGCCAGGTGCTCGGCACGCTGGTGCCGACCAGCGAGCTGCCCATGCACCTCGCCGTCTACCGCACCACCGACGCCCGCGCGGTCGTCCACACCCACGCCGTGCACGCGACGGCGGTCTCCACGCTCGTGACCGAGCTGCCGCTGGTCCACTACATGGCCGCCGCCCTCGGTGGCCCCGTCCGCGTCGCCCCCTACGCCACCTACGGCACCGACGAGCTGGCCGAGAACATGCTCGGCGCCCTGACCGGCCGCTCCGGCTGCCTCCTGCAGAACCACGGCACGATCACTCACGGCACCACCCTCGAGCAGGCCTACGACCGCACCGCCCAGCTGGAGTGGATGTGCCGCCTGTGGCTCACGGCGTCCTCGGTGCCGGGTCTGACCCCGTCCCTGCTGACGGAGGCACAAGTGGCCGAGGTCGGGGAACGTTTGAAGGGGTACGGCCAACGGAGGTGACACCGTGCTGCCCAGCCCCTCGCTCCGGCGCTTTCTCGACCGCCTGGCTCACCGTGACCTGCCGGTTCCTCGGGTCCGCCGCAGCGGCGCCCAGCCACGAAGCACAGGTCCGGCGGTGCCGAACCCACCCGCACCCCGACGATCCCCGTCCGGCCCCGCAGCTCCGCTGGCCGGTGGCGGCGACCCCCACGACACTGGACCCGTGCGCATCGTCAAAGCGACCGCCCTCACCACGGCCGTAGCCGCCGGCATGGCCGTGGCATCCGTCGCCGCCGGCCGGCTCGCCAGCGACGCCGCGCTGAAGGCGCCCTCCGGCCGGCCCCTGCCCACCGAACCCCGCCTCACCGTGCACAGCACGGCGGCCGGCCAGATCACCCTCACCCGCGACCTGGCCTCGTTGCGCCCCGGCACCTACGGCCTCGCCGGCGACGGCTCCCACGCGGTCGTCGGTGCCGTCCTGGAAGCGGCCCGGCACGCGGCCGACACCGTCGTACGCCGCCTGGAACGCGTCACGCACGGCACTTTCGCCCCCGGCGACGCGGTGTGGCTCACCCCGAACCTGTACGTGGGCAACCCCGGCACCGCCCTCGGTCTCGAGCACGCCGACATCGACGTGCCCGGCGAACTCGGCGAGCTGCCCGCCTGGTTCGTGCCCGGGGCCCGCAGCACCTGGGTGATCGCCGTGCACGGCCTGGGCACCACCCGGGAGCAGGCCATGAACGTCATGGCCGCGCTGCACGCCCGCCGGATGCCGGTCCTCGCCCTCGCCTACCGCGGCGACCTCGGCGCCCCGAGGCCGCCGGACGGCCTGAGCCACCTCGGCGAGACCGAGTGGCGCGACCTGGACGCGGCGATCCGCTACGCCGTCCGCTACGGCGCCCACCAGGTCGTCCTGCTCGGCTGGTCGACCGGCGCCACCATGGCGCTGCGCGCGGCCGAGTACTCCCCGGTGCGCGAGCGCATCGCCGGGCTGATCCTCGACTCGCCGGTGCTCAGCTGGGAGGCCACGCTGCGCGCGCTCGCCCGGGCCCGCCACACCCCGCCGCCGCTGCTGCCGCTCGCCGTGCGGGCCGCGCAGGGCCGGGCCGGTCTGCACGCCGACGGGGCCGCCGCTGCCGCCGACCCGGACCGGCTCGCCGTACCGACCCTGATCATCCACGGCCCCGACGACGAGGTGGCCCCCTGGGAGTTCTCCCGCCGGCTCGCCCGCCACCGCGCCGATCGGGTCGCCCTGCACACCGTGTCCGGGGCTCCGCACGGGGCGATGTGGAACGCCGACCCGGAGGAGTACGAGGAGCGGCTGCGCCGCTTCCTGACCCCGTTGCTGTGACGGCCGACGGCCCCGGTCCCGCGCCGGTGCCGGGCATTCCGTTTAAGACCGTACGACTGGCCTGATCACCTCTTACGCCCCGGACCGAACCCCGTGCCTTGGCCAGCCCCGTCGCCCGCCGTGACATTCCGTTTGGGTTTTCGGACCGTCAACCGGAAGACTGCACCTGTGACGTCCCGTATCCCGCGCGACTCCAGGCTTCGACTCGTCCGACCGCGACCCCTGGCCGCCGCCCCCACAGCTGTGAACCAGCGGCGCCCCCGCCGCCCCGCGCCCCGGCCGCCGGAGGGCACCCCCGCCCCCGCGGAACTGGCCAAAATGGCCCGCACCGGGCTGGCCGGCCCGGTCCGTGTCGCCCGCTGGGCCGACGCCGCACTCGGCCCGGGCAGCGACGGTGCGACCGCCGACGGCAAGGCCACCCTCTCCGACGCCACCGCCGAACGCGCCGCCGCCGACCTCGGCCTGAGCGTCGCCCAGGTGCGCGCCGACTGGGACACCGCACGCCTCGCCGGACTGGTCGAGGTGCATGGCGACAGCGCGCGCCCCGGCTGGCGGCTGCGCGCCTGGGACCGTGACGACAGCGCGGTGCTGCGTGGCTGGGTCGCTCTCTTCGACGCCTGGTCGCTCGCCTGCCCGGAACCGGAGGAGCACGAGCCGGCCGCCGTCGCCGAGGTCGTCTCGGCCATGCCCCAGGTGCTCTCCCTCCTCCAGCTGTCCGCCGGGCCGGTCCCGGTCGAGCAGCTGCTCGACCTGCTCCAGCAGCGGGTCACCGAACTGCGCACCGAACGCTGCGAGGTCCCCTACCAGCCCGGCACCCAGCGGCCCGCCGAGCCCGCCGCCGCGCGGCCGAGCGTGCCGGCGGCGCGGCAGCCGTCCGAGCCCGGGGCCCGGCAGCCCTCCGAGTCCCCGCCCGTGCGCCCGGATGCCGGCTCCCCGGGCCCGGCGGGCCTCGCGCCGGCCGCCCCGGCAGGCCCCGTCCCGGACGGCTCCACGCCCACCGGCGACACCCCGCTCGCACCCCTCCTCGACTGGGCGCTGCGGGCCCTTGCCTCGGTCGGCGCGCTGACCTGCGGCGACGGCCAGGCCACGCTCACCCCGCTCGGCAGCTGGGCGGTGTGGGTCAAGCTCGAGCAGATCTGCGTGGCCGCGCAGAGCCCGGCCGGCAACATCGAGCAGTCCGCCGAGGACATGCTCCGCGGCTGCGCCCAGCTGCGCCCCAACGCCGCCCGCGCCGAGTACCGCGCCTGGCTCGCCGCCCGCACGGTCGGCGGTGCCGTCACGGAGCTGATCCGCGCCGCACGCGGCGAGGACGCCCTGCTGCGCGGTCTCGCCTTCGAGGCGCTGCGCGTCGTCGGCGCCCCCGCCGAGCCCGACGTGCGCGCCGTGGTGGACGAGCCCGCCCTGCGGCCGTACGCCCTGCTGTGGCTCGCCGAGCACGACGGTATCGACCCGGAGGACGCCCACGAGGTCCTCACCCGCGACGAGGCCACCTGGCTGTGGGTGGACACCGCCGCTGCCGTCGCCGACCACGGCGAGGCGCCGATGCTGGTCCGGCATCTGGAAGCGGCGGTGCAGCCCACCGTCCCCCAGCTGCTCGACGAGGTCCGCGCCGTCGGCCACCCGCGCACCGTGCAGGTCCTGGTGGCGCTCGCCGCCGCGCATCCCGACCCGGCGCTGGCCAAGGCCGTGCGCCGGGCCGCCTTCCAGGTGCACACCGGAGGATGAGCGGCACCGGGGCAGCTCAGGCGCCTATGTCCGGGGCGTACGTCCCGAAGCTCCAGATGTTGCCCTCGGCGTCCCGGGCCAGGTAGTCCCGCGCGCCGTAGTCCTGGTCGGTCGGGGGCATCAGGATCTCCACACCGTGCTCCAGGGCCCGCTGGTGGTGGGCGTCCACGTCGTCCACGACGACGTACACGCCGGCGGGCCCGGCGTCCTTCATCGCCGCGTCGAAGACGCCGCCCCGGCCCTTGGAGCCGATCATCACCGCGCCGTTGCCCTGCACCAGCTCGGCGTGCATCACCGTGCCGTCCTGCGTCTCGTACACCGACAGCTCGGTGAAGCCGAGGGCCTCCGTGAGCTGTTTGATCGCGGCCTTGGCGTCCCCGTACAGCAGCGTGGGGTAGAGACTCGGCCGTCCGCCGCCCGTGCCTGCCATGCCGATCACTCCTTCGTGTGTCGGATCCGTGGCGTCCCCTTCAGTCTCCCCGCCGCCACCGACAACGCGTCATCGGCGACGATCTTCCGCGGCCGGGACCGAACGCCCGGACGTCGAAAACCGCTTGCACACCCCCGTTAGACTTCTCCCCATGGCCATTCTCCTCGCGCATTAGACGGCGGGAACGTCCTCAGCCGCCCACCCGCCAATCCCTGTACGCCCTGGAGTCTGTCCGTGATCTCCGCCTCCGGTATCGAGCTGCGCGCCGGTGCGCGCGTCCTCCTCGAGAACGCCACCTTCCGTGTCACGAAGGGCGACCGCATCGGCCTCGTCGGCCGCAACGGCGCCGGGAAGACCACCCTCACCAAGTGCCTCGCGGGCGAGGGCATCCCCGCCGCGGGCACCATCGCCCGCTCCGGCGAGGTCGGCTATCTCCCGCAGGACCCCCGCACCGGCGACCTGGACGTCCTCGCCCAGGACCGGATCCTGTCCGCGCGCGGCCTGGACGTCCTGATCCGCAAGATGCGCGAGAACGAGGAGCGCATCGCGAACGGCAAGGGCTCCACCCGCGAGAAGGCCCTCAAGCAGTACGAGCGCCAGGAGACGGAGTTCCTGACCAAGGGCGGGTACGCCGCCGAGGCCGAGGCCGCCACCATCGCCGCCGCGCTGAACCTGCCCGACCGCGTGCTCGGCCAGCCGCTGCACACGCTCTCCGGCGGTCAGCGCCGCCGTATCGAGCTGGCCCGCATCCTGTTCTCCGACGCGGACACCCTGCTGCTCGACGAGCCGACCAACCACCTGGACGCCGACTCGATCATCTGGCTGCGGGACTACCTGAAGACCTACCGCGGCGGCTTCATCGTGATCTCCCACGACGTCGACCTGGTCGAGACGGTCGTCAACAAGGTGTTCTACCTGGACGCGAACCGCTCCACGATCGACGTCTACAACATGGGCTGGAAGCTCTACCAGCAGCAGCGCGAGGCCGACGAGAAGCGCCGCAAGCGGGAGCGCGCCAACGCCGAGAAGAAGGCCGCCGCCCTCAACGCGCAGGCCGACAAGATGCGCGCCAAGGCCACCAAGACGGTCGCCGCGCAGAACATGGCCCGCCGCGCCGACAAGCTGCTCTCGGGCCTGGAAGCGGTCCGCCAGTCCGACAAGGTCGCCAAGCTCCGCTTCCCGGAGCCCGCGCCCTGTGGCAAGACCCCGCTGATGGCCGAGGGCCTGTCGAAGTCGTACGGCTCCCTGGAGATCTTCACCGACGTCGACCTGGCCATCGACAAGGGCTCCAGAGTCGTCATCCTCGGCCTCAACGGCGCCGGCAAGACCACCCTGCTGCGTCTGCTCGGCGGTGTGGAGCAGCCGGACACCGGCGAGGTCGTCCCCGGTCACGGCCTCAAGCTCGGCTACTACGCCCAGGAGCACGAGACCCTGGACCCGGACCGCACCGTCCTGGAGAACATGCGCTCGGCCGCCCCCGACATGGACCTGGTCGAGGTCCGCAAGGTGCTCGGCTCGTTCCTGTTCTCCGGTGACGACGTCGACAAGCCGGCCGGTGTGCTCTCCGGTGGTGAGAAGACGCGTCTCGCCCTGGCCACCCTGGTCGTCTCGTCGGCGAACGTGCTGCTGCTCGACGAGCCGACCAACAACCTCGACCCGGCCAGCCGTGAGGAGATCCTCGGCGCCCTGCGCACCTACAAGGGCGCGGTCGTCCTCGTCACCCACGACGAGGGCGCCGTCGAGGCGCTGCAGCCCGAGCGGATCATCCTGCTGCCGGACGGCGTCGAGGACCTGTGGGGCGCGGACTACGCGGACCTCGTCGCCCTGGCCTGACCCGGAGCCCGCTGATCCACTGCGTATGGATCATTCGGCTCATCCGTGATCCATCATCTGTGTGAGATCTCCTCGTATCGCGGTGTGTCCTACACGGATTTTCCGGCCGATCCCTTGCGTGCCAAGGGGTCGGCCGTCGTGCGCCGCTGACCTGGCACTTCACGGATCCACCCGTTCGGCCCCGCGGACACCACCCCATGGAATCTTGCATTCCGCTTGTGGGGATCGACTCCTGTCGTCACAACGATGTCTCACGGACCTTGCCGAATGGGTGGCCATCAGGCCCGAGAGGGGTGATCATGAGGAGACCAGAGCGCACTTCCCATGAGGAGGCACGGGTGGCCGAGACTCTGAAGAAGGGCAGCCGGGTGACCGGCGCCGCGCGCGACAAGCTCGCGGCAGACCTGAAGAAGAAGTACGACTCCGGTGCGAGCATCCGGGCGCTGGCCGAGGAGACCGGCCGCTCGTATGGCTTCGTGCACCGGATGCTCAGCGAGTCGGGCGTCACGCTTCGTGGGCGTGGCGGAGCGACCCGGGGCAAGAAGGCCGCATCGTCCTGACTTCGGGCGGCCCACCGGCTTCGATGGTGGCCACCCGGTCGGCGGTCTGATCGACCGGGTGGTTACTGTGCAGTCACTTAGCATGCCGTAACGGCACTGCGTGATGACCGCACCCATCGGAGGCGCCCCATGGCTTCGCCCGACCAGGACCTCGCTCCTGTACTCGACAAGGACGGCGTACGGCTCACCGTCGACGACGCGCTCGCCACGGTGACGCTGACCAACCCGGACAAGCGCAACGCGCAGAGCCCCGCCCTGTGGCGGGCGCTCACCGAGGCCGGCCGGCTGCTGCCGGGCTCCGTCCGTGTCGTCGTGCTGCGCGGCGAGGGCCGGTCCTTCTCCGCCGGGCTGGACCGGCAGATGTTCACTCCGGAGGGGATCCCGGGCGAGCCGACCTTCATCGATCTCGCGCGCCGTGACGACGCCGGGCTCGACACGAGCATCGCCGAGTTCCAGGAGGCGTTCACCTGGTGGCGGCGCAACGACATCGTGTCCATCGCCGCCGTCCAAGGGCACGCGATCGGGGCCGGCTTCCAGCTGGCGCTCGCGTGCGATCTGCGGGTCGTCGCGGACGACGTGCAGTTCGCCATGCGCGAGACCAGCCTCGGCCTCGTCCCCGACCTGACCGGCACGCACCCGCTGGTCGGTCTGGTCGGCTATGCCCGCGCGCTCGAGATCTGCGCGACCGGACGGTTCGTCGGCGCGCAGGAGTCGGTCGCGTCCGGGCTGGCCAACGTCGCCGTGCCCGGCGATCAACTGGACGAGGCCGTACGGGACTTGGCGGCCGCGCTGTTGGCCGCGCCGCGAGACGCCGTGGTGGAGACCAAGGCGCTGTTGCGCGGGGCGCAGGACCGGGACTACGAGGCTCAGCGTGCGGCCGAGCGTGCCGCTCAGGCGCGCCGGCTCCGGGATCTGGCCGGCATCGGCGAGTAGCCCCAGGCGCGGAGCGACTGCGGGCGGCGCGGGCCGGTGTGGGGACCGGTCGCGCCCACGCGGCCGACCCGCAGCGTACGGCTGCGCGGACCCCTCCGGACGCGTCGTCGGTCCGGTGGTCCGCGCCCGTCGCCACTTCGCGGAACGGGTCACCCGCCGCGGGCGCAGGGCCGGCCGGCCCCGGGGGCGCGGGGAACTGCTCGACCGGCTCCCACGCGCCCGCAACCTGGACGACGGCCGTCAGAACCCGTGCCGCATCCCGCCGTCGACGGGCAGCATGACCCCACTCAGATAGGACGCGGCCGGAGAGAGCAGGAACGCCGCGACCCTGCCGAACTCCTCCGGCCTGCCATAGCGCCGCAACGGAATCCGGGACTCGTTCGCGGCCCGGGTGGCCTCGGGGTCGGCGGACAGCGCGTCCAGCTCGCGCACGCGGTCCGTGTCGATGCGGGCCGGCAGCAGCCCCAGCACCCGGATCCCCCGCGGGCCCAGTTCGTCGGCGAGGGACTTGGCGAACCCGGCGAGTCCGGGCCGCAGCCCGTTGGAGATGGTCAGCCCCGGGATGGGCTCGTGCACCGAGCCGGACAGCACGAACGCCACGACGCCGCCGTCCTCCAGCTCGGCAGCCGCAGCCCGGGCGAGCCTGACCGCACCGAGGAACACCGATTCGAACGCGGCCCGCCACTGCTCGTCGGTGTTGTCCGCGACGAACCCCGGCGCCGGCCCGCCCACGCTCACCAGCACGCCGTGGAAGCCGCCGAAGTGCTCACGGGCGGCCGCGATCAGCCGCTCGGGCGCCTGCGGGTCGGCGTTGTCCACGGCCACGCCCAGTGCGTTCGGGCCGAGTTCGGCGGCCGCGTCGGCCACCCGCTTCTCGTCCCGGCCGCTGATCACGACCTTCGCCCCGTCCGCGACGAGTTCCCGCGCGGCGGCGTTGCCGAGCCCGCGGGTCGCCCCGGTGACGACGTACACCCGGTCCTTCAGTCCAAGATCCATGGGCCCTATCCTGCCTCGTCGTCCCCGTAGAGCGTGAGAGCGGTGTTCACCAGACCGATGTGACTGAAGGCCTGCGGGAAGTTCCCCAGGTGGCAGCCGCCGACGGGGTCGTACTCCTCCGCCAGCAGACCCACGTCGTTGGCCAGGCCCACCAGCCGGTCGAACAGCTCCCGGGCCTCCTTCTTCCGGCCGGTCATGTGCAGCGCGTCGGCCAGCCAGAACGAGCAGGCCAGGAAGGCTCCCTCGCCGCTCGGCAGGCCGTCGACCACCGAGTCCTCGGTGTCGTACCGGCGCAGGAAGCCCCCGTGCCCGAGGTCGTCGCGGATCGCGTCCACCGTGCCGACGACCCGCGGGTCGTCGGGCGGCAGGAAGCCGACGCGCGGGATCAGCAGCAGCGCGGCGTCCAGCTCACGGGAGCCGTAGTACTGGGTGAAGGTGTTGCGCTCGGCGTCGTAGCCCTTCTCGCACACCTCCCGGTGGATCTCGTCGCGGAGCTCGCGCCAGCGCTTCAGGTCGCCCTGGAGGCCGTCGTACCGCTCCAGGGTCCTGACGGCCCGGTCGGCGGCCACCCACACCATCACCTTGGAGTGCACGAACTGCTGCCGGCCGCCGCGCACCTCCCACAGGCCCTCGTCCGGCTGCTGCCAGGCCGACTCCAGGAACTGCATCAGGGAGCGCTGCATCGCCCACATGTGCGGCCGCGGGGACAGTCCCGCATCGCGGGCCAGCGCCAGCGAGTCCATCACCTCGCCGTACACGTCGAGCTGGAGCTGGTCGACGGCGCCGTTGCCGATGCGGACGGGGGCGGAGCCGGCGAAGCCGGGCAGCCAGGGCACCTCCATCTCCGGCAGCCGCCGCTCGCCCGCGACGCCGTACATGATCTGCAGGTCGGCCGGGTCGCCCGCGACCGCGCGCAGCAGCCAGTCGCGCCAGGCCGCCGCCTCCTCCTGGTAACCGGCGGTGAGCAGCGCGCCGAGGGTGAGGGTGGAGTCGCGCAGCCAGCAGTAGCGGTAGTCCCAGTTGCGCACACCGCCCGGCCGCTCCGGCAGGGAGGTGGTCGCCGCGGCGACGATCCCGCCGGTCGGGGCGTAGGTGAGGGCCTTGAGGGTGATCAGGGAGCGGACGACCGCGTCCCGGTGGGGGCCATCGTAGCGGCACCGCCGGGCCCAGCGCCGCCAGTCGGTGACGCTGCTCTCCAGGGCCTCGTAGGGGTCGACGAGCGCAGGGCGCCGTTCGTGCGAGGGGTGCCAGGTGAGTACGAACGCGACCCGCTCGCCCTCGGCGACCGTGAACTCGCAGTGGGTGCCGAAGTCCTCGCCCCAGGTGCGCACGGCCGGCTCGGCGCGCAGCCAGGCCGAGTCCGGGCCCGCGACCGCGACCCGGTGCCCGTCGGCGCGGCGCACCCACGGCATGATCGAGCCGTAGTCGAAGCGCAGGCGCAGGGTGCTGCGGACGGTGACCCGGCCGCTGACCCCCTCGACGATGCGTACGACGTCGGGTGCGCGGTCGCGCTGCGGCATCAGGTCGGTGACCCGGACCGTGCCGTCCGGGGTCTCCCACTCGGTGTCCAGGACGAGGGTGTCGGGCCGGTAGGCGCGGCGCGTGCAGGTGTCCGCTCCCTGCGGGGCGATCCGCCAGTGGCCGTGGTCCTCGTCGCCCAGCAGCCGGGCGAAGCAGGCGCCGGAGTCGAAGCGGGGGAGGCACAGCCAGTCGATCGAGCCGTCCCTGCCGACCAGCGCGGCGGTCTGCTCGTCGCCGATCAGGGCGTAGTCCTCGATGCGCGCGTTCACGGGATGCGGTTTCCCGGCGGGCCGGGGGGCCAATCAGGTGGGGCGCCGCGGGAGTGACCGCGGAGCCCGGTCACACGGTGGCCGGTTCGCTCTCCTCCGGCTGCCCCGCCGCCGCGGCGGCCTCCTCCTGGTCGCGGATCTCCCGGCGGACCAGGAACCACCAGCCGACCGGGACGCCCGCGGCGAACAGCCACCACTGGATCATGTACGCGTAGTTCAGCGGCGCGTCCTCGCTGCCGGGGTCGGAGATCTGCTCCGGGCCGCCCTTGGGCGTCGGCGCCGTCTGCTCGACATAGCCGCCGAGCACCTGCGCGCCGAGCCGGTGCGCCTCCTCCGCGCTGTTGATCAGCATGATCTGGCGGTCGGGGAGGCCCTTGATGTTCTTGATGCCGCTCGCCGCGGTCGTCTCGTCGGCCATCAGCCGCCCGGTGATGGTGGTCCGGCCGGACGGCGGGGCGGGGATCTTGGGGAACGAGGTCTGCGCACCGTCGGCGGGGATCCAGCCGCGGTTGACCAGCACCACCTTGCCGTCGCCGAGGACGAACGGGGTGAGCACGTGGAAGCCGACCTCGCCGTCGGAGTTGGTCCGGCGCCGGACCACGACCTCCTTGGCGGTGTCGAAGGTGCCGGTCGCGGTCACCGTGCGGTACTTCTCGGTGCGGTTCACCGCGTGGCCGGGGGAGGTCAGCCGCTCGACGGGGACCGGCTCGGCGTGCAGCGCCGAGGACACCAGGTCGTTGCGGGCGGTGCGCTCCTCGTACCGGTGCTTCTGCCAGAAACCCAGCCTGATCATCGTCGGGATCAGCGCGATCGCGACGATGCCGAGGATCACCCACTGGCGGGACAACAGGAAGCGGTAGCGGTGCACCCCACGACGGTACCTCCGAGCCGTGGGGTGCATTCAGGCGGGTACCGGGTCACACCCGGTCGACGATCCCGACGTTCCCCTCGGCCCGGGCGCAGTGCGCACCGCAGTAGAACCGGCCGTCGGCCTCCACGCCCTGGCCGATGATCTGCACCCGGCAGTGCTCGCAGATGGGTGCCATACGGTGGATCGCGCAGGAGAAGCAGTCGAAGACGTGCACAGAGCCCTGCGCGTGGACCTCGAAGGTCATTCCGTAGTCATTGCCGCAAACTTCGCATTTCGCCATGCGCCACAGAGTGAGCCGTCGCCGGTGCGCGAGCGAGCGGCCGCCGGGTGAGTCGCCCGGCAACCACCCGTTCGTACGACGACCGCCGCGCCGATGGCTCGTCGTGTGCCGTCGGCCGTCACCCGTCACCCGTCGGCGGGCTCGACATCCCGCAGCAGCTGCCCGAACGCGGCCTCGTCGACGATCGGTGTGCCGAACTGCCGCGCCTTGGCCACCTTGGACGTGCCCGAGTCGGGGTCGTTGGTCACCAGCAGGCTGGTCAGCCGGGAGATGCTGGAGGCCACATGCAGACCGGCCTCGGTGGCCCGGTCCTCCAGCAGTTCGCGGTCGACGGAGGTGTCTCCGGAGAACGCCACCCGCATGCCCTGTTTGAGTCGTTTGCCGTCTTCGTAGCGACCTGGGTTGGGGTGGGGGCATGCCGGCCTTTTACGTGAGGGGCGCCAACTGGTCGACCGGTAGCCGCCGTAGCCGCCGGACGGCTGCCGGGGGACCGGACGGTCCGACCATTCCGTCAGCGGCCGGCACTCCAGCAGCGGCAGCCGTACGCCGACCGCCGCCGCGGCCCGCAGACTGGGCCGGAACGCCTCCGCCAGCACACGCGCGTCGTCCAGCGCGTGGTGCGCCCGCTGCTGTACCACCCCGTAGTGCGCCGCCAGCGACTCCAGCTTGAAGTTGGGCAGCGGCAGACCCAGTTCCTTCGACAGCGCGATGGTGCACAGCCGCTGACGCACCGGCGCCTCGCGCCTCGCGCGCGCGTACTCCCGCGCGATCATCTGCCAGTCGAAGACCGCGTTGTGCGCGACCAGCACCCGGCCGTCCAGCCGGGCGGCGAACTCCTCGGCGATGTCCGAGAAGAGAGGGGCACCCTCGAGCATCTCGCTCGTCAGACCGTGTATCCACACGGGTCCCGGATCGCGCTCCGGGTTGACCATCGAGTACCAGTGGTCCTGGACCTCGCCGCGCTCGTCCAGCCGGTAGACGGCTGCCGAGATGATCCGGTCGTCCCGGGCCAGGCCGGTGGTCTCCACGTCAACGACCGCGTATCCCTTCGGATACGCGGCCGGCCACTGGGTGGGGGAGGACACTGCGGTCGCACGGTCTTCGAGCATGGTCACTGAGGATACGGGCCGCGACTGACAGCGCCGTCCCGGCCGTCCCCAGAGCGCCATTCCCGGCCCCCGGGGGCTCGTCCTGGCGCACGGAGGACGTACACACGTACGTGCCGAGTCCGTCCGTCAGCCGGCAGACGTGGGTCGGGACAACTCGCCCCGCGCGGTGCGGCCGACCGCGTCGCGCCGGCGGACGGGCGGTGTCCCGTCCGGTGCCAGCAGGGACCGTACCAGGGCGCGTACGGCCGTCAGGAACAGCCTCTCGGTGTCCACCGGCCGGGCCAGTGCGTGCGCCAGCGCGGGGTCGCCGCCGGCGGTCTCGGCGCTCCACAGCTCCCGCTCGTCGGGGTGCTGCACCGGGGCCCGCTCGCGGTTGCGCTCCACCAGCACGTGCCCGACGACCTGGAACTGCACGGCACGGACGAACTCGGCGGCCCGTGTGCCGCGCAGCCCCGCGGCGTGCGCCTCCCGCACGAGGGCCCGCTGGGCGGGCAGGAACATCCGCTCGGTCAGTCCCCGCTCGTGCACCAGGGCCACCAGATGCGGACGGCCGCGCAGTTGCCGGCGCAGGGCGCGGGCCACCCCCACCACGCGCTGCTCCGGTGTGCGCCCGGACGGGCGGATCTCGCCGAGCTCGGCCACGGTCCGCTCCACGAGGGCGTCGAGGAGGGCCTCGCGGCCGCCGACATGCCAGTAGATGGACGTGACGGCGGTGCCCAGCGCCGCGGCGAGCCCCCGCATGGTGAGCGCGTCCGGCCCGTGCCGCTTCACCAGGCCCGCGGCGGCGTCGAGGACCGCCTCCCGGGTCAGCGTGCTCCTCGCCCCGTTGGTCATGATCCTCCCGATTCCCGTCCGCCCACGCGTCTTTACCCTTCCCGGCGCCTGCTGTAACCCTGTTACAGATGACGGTCCGTCAGAAGAAGGGCGGTACGACGTATGACACGCGCACGCGTACGGTACGGCGCGCGGACCGAGCGGGAGATCGCCGCGACGCGCACGGCGAGCGCACGGCTCCCCGAGGTCTGGTCCACCGGGGTGGTGGCCGTATGGGAGACCGACCCGGACGCGGTCGCGGCGGTCCTCCCCCCGCCCCTGAAGCCCACCGGAAGCCCGCTCGTGCGGGTGAGCATCAGCGAGGTCGACCTGCCCGGACACCCGCTCGGCGCAGGCTCGGTCGCGGTGGCCGCCAGTCACGGCACGGTCGAGGGCTGGTATCCGCTCGTCATGCCGATGACCCACGAGCGCGCCCTCACCGGCGGGCGCGAGGTCTTCGGGGAGCCCAAGAAGCTCGGCGAGGTGACCGTCGAGCGCGACGGGCCCGCCGTGCGCGCCTCGATGACGCGGCACGGCATCGCGTTCGTCGAGGTGCGCGGCACGGCCGGCGGCGAGCTGCCGCCGCCGGAGCCGAGCCGCAAGACCGACTTCTACTTCAAGTTCCTTCCCGCCGTGGACGGTTCCGGCTTCGACATCGACCCGGTGCTGGTGCACTGCGTGCGCCACGAGCGGGTGCGCCGGCTGGAGCGGGTCACCGGGGAGGTCGTCCTGCGCGAGTCGGCGTACGATCCCGTCGCCGACCTTCCGGTGCTGCGTCTGCGCGAGATCACCCTCGGCGAGAAGACCAGCGACCAGAGCGGCCGGGTGGTCGAACGGGTTGACGCACAGGCCCTGTTGCCCTACATCCACCAGCGCTACGACGATCCGCTGCAGATCCTCGACGCGCCGCCGGAGCCCGCGCCGCCCGAGAGGAGCCGCTGATGGACCTCCGGGCGGGACAGGTCGCCGTCGTCACGGGCGCGGCGAGCGGGATCGGACTGGCGCTGGCCCGGCGGTTCGCCGCCGAGGGCCTGAGGGTGGTCCTCGCCGACGTGGAGGAGGCCGCCCTGGCCGAGGCCGTGCACGACCTGCGCGCCGAGGGCGCCGACGTGCACGCGCGCGTGGTCGACGTCGGCGTACGCGAGCAGGTGGTGGAGCTGGCCGAGGCGGCGTACGACACCTACGGCGCCGTGCACGTCCTGTGCAACAACGCGGGCGTCGGCTCCGGCGCCGAGGGCCGCATGTGGCAGCACGACCCGAACGACTGGCGCTGGGCCTTCGCCGTCAATGTGTGGGGTGTCTTCCACGGCGTCCAGGCGTTCCTGCCCAGGATGATCGAGGCGGGTCAACCCGGTCATGTGGTCAACACGTCATCCGGCGACGGCGGCATCGCCCCGCTCCCTACCGCCTCCGTGTACGCGGTCACCAAGGCGGCCGTCGTCACCCTGACCGAGTCCCTGTACGCCCATCTGAGGGCCGAGCACGCACGCGTGGGTGCCTCGGTGCTCTTCCCGGGCCCGCACATGCTGCGCACCGGCCTGTGGGAGTCGCACCGCAACCGCCCCGCCCGTTACGCCAAGCGACGCCCGCGCCGGACCCCGTACCGCAGCCTCGACCAGTGGGAGGCGGCGATGCGCACGGCCGGCAAGGAGGTCCGCTTCACGCCCGTCGAGGAGGTCGCCGAACTCGTCGTGGCCGGCATCCGAGCCGACCGCTTCTGGCTGCTGCCGGCGAGCGAGCACAGTGACGCGCAGATCCGCGCCCGCGCCCGGTCGATGCTGGACCGGGCGAACCCGTCGTACCTCGAAAGCTTCGTCCTGGACTGAGCGGAGGCCCTGGTGAGCGCATACGACGACCCGTACCTGATCATCTCCTCCGACTGTCACGCCGGGCTGCCCACCGAGGAGTACCGGCCCTACCTGGAGTCCCGTTTCCACCGTGACTTCGACGAGTTCCTCGCGGGCCGGGGCCGGCGCCGCGAGGAGATGACCCGGCTCGGCATCCGCAACGAGGCCTTCGCCGAGCGGTGGTTCCGCGAGAACGAGGAGGGGCTGCGCGGCGGCTGGGACTCCGCGCAGCGCCTGAAGGAACTGGACGGGGACGGCGTGGCCGCCGAGGTGGTCTTCCCGGACGCCGACGCCGTCGACAGCCGCACCGCCGCCCCCTTCGGCGTGGGCCTCGGCCTCTCCGGCGACCAGGACCCGGAACTGGGCATGGCCGGCGCCCGCGCGCACAACCGCTGGCTCGCCGACTTCGTCTCCGCACACCCCGAACGGCACTGCGGCGTCGCGCTGCTGCCGGTCACCGGTGAGGTGCCCGATGTCGTCGCCGAGATCCGGCGGGCCAAGGAGTCCGGCCTCGGCGCTCTGATGATCCCGGCCATGTGGGCCGGCAAGGAACCGTACCACGACCGCCGTTACGACCCCGTGTGGGCGGCCGCGGCCGAGTGCGGGATGCCGGTGCTCACCCACTCCGGCGCGGCCCCGCGCGAGGAGTACGGCGACCACCTCGGCATCTATGTGAGCGAGGTGACCTGGTGGCCGGCCCGGCCGCTGTGGTTCCTGCTCTGGTCCGGCGTCTTCGAGCGCCACCCCGGACTGCGCTTCGGCGTCGCCGAGTCCGGCTGCTGGTGGCTGCCGAACCTGCTGTGGTTCATGGACCGCCTCTATCTCGGCGCGCACGGCGGCAAGAAGCTCTCGCCCTTCGAGGAACTCAAGCGCCCGCCGCACGAGTACCTGGACCGTCAGGTGTTCGTCTGCGCCACCAACACCAAGCGGCGTGAGCTGGCCCAGCGGTACGAGATCGGCGTCGACAACATCCTCTGGGGCAGCGACTTCCCGCACCCCGAGGGCACCTGGCCCGACACGCGCGCGTGGCTGCGCCGCACCTTCCACGACATCCCCGTCTCCGAGACCCGCCAGATGCTCGGCCTGGCCGCCGCCGAGGTCTTCGGATTCGACGCCGGCAGGCTCGCGCCGCTGGCCCACCGCATCGGCCCCACCCCCGCCGACCTGGGCCAGCCGGCCGACCAGCCGGCCGTCGAGGCGTCCTGGGCGCGCTCGCGCGAGACGGGCCGGCACTGGCTGACGGGCCGCGACTTCCCCGTGCTGGGGGCCGACCCCGGCGTTTACGCAAGGGGAGCGGCCCGATGAGCGACGACCGGTACACGGTGATCTCCGCCGACTGCCACGCCGGCGCCGACCTGCTGGACTACAAGCCGTACCTGGAGAAGCGGTACCACGACGACTTCGACGTGTGGGCCGCCACGTACGTCAACCCGCACGAGGATCTGCTCGCCGACTGTGCCGACCGCAACTGGAACTCCGAGCGCCGCCTCGCCGAGCTGGAGGCGGACGGGATCGTGGCGGAGGTGATCTTCCCGAACACCATCCCGCCGTTCTTCCCGTCCAGCTCGCTCATGACCCAGCCCGCGACCGCGACGGAACTCGGGCTCCGGTGGGCGGGCCTGCGCGCCCACAACCGCTGGCTCGCGGACTTCTGCGCCGCCGCACCGGGCCGCCGGGCGGGCGTCTTCCAGATCCTCCTCGGGGACGTCGAGGAGGCCGTCGGGGAGATCCGGTGGGCCGCCTCGGCGGGCCTGAAGGGCGGTCTGATGCTGCCCGGCACCCCGCCCGGTTCGGGGCTGCCCGAGCTGTACTCGCGGACGTACGACCCGATCTGGGCGACCTGCGCGGAACTCGGCGTCCCCGTCAACCACCACGCCGGTTCGGCCTCCCCGCCGCTCGGCGAGGAACCGGCCGCCCGCGCGGTGTTCATGGTGGAGACGACCTGGTTCTCCCACCGGGCCCTGTGGCACCTGGTGTTCGGTGGCGCCTTCCGCCGCCACCCGGAGCTGAGACTGGTCCTGACCGAACAGGGCTCCGGCTGGATCCCCGGGGTGCTCGGCATGCTGGACTACTACCACGGCCGCCTGGTCGCCGCGTCGGTGAAGGCGGACACCGCGGAGGCCAGGTTCGGCGCCGGACTCGCCGACGGCATGGGCGCGCCGCCCTCCGAGGTGTGGCGGGACAACTGCTTCGTCGGCGCCAGCTTCATGCGCCCGCACGAGGTGCCGCTGCGGGACCGCATCGGCGTCGACAAGATCATGTGGGGCAGCGACTACCCGCACGACGAGGGTACCCACCCCTACACCCGGGAGGCCCTGCGGTTCGCCTACGCGGGCGTGCCGCGCGAGGAGGTCGCGGCCATGCTCGGCGGCAACGCGGCCCGCGTCTACGGCTTCGACCTCGCCTTCCTCGACCCCGTCGCGGCGAAGGTGGGCCCCACGGTGGCGGAGGTCGCCGAGCCTCTGACGCAACCGCCCGCGGACGCGACCAGCCCGGTGTTCGCCCGGGGCGCGTCGGTACGGGTGTGGTGACGTCCGGGGTGCGTCGTGCCGGTCCGCCGGCCCGGGAGGTGCCATCCTCGGTCCTGTGACCGAACCCACGCACGACGAGGCGCACGGCGGCGCGCTCGGCTCGCGGCTGAACTGGCTGCGTGCCGCCGTGCTCGGCGCGAACGACGGCATCGTGTCCACCGCGGGGATCGTGGTCGGCGTGGCCGGCGCGACCCAGAGCCGGTCCGCCCTGCTCACCGCCGGACTGGCCGGCCTGCTGGCCGGGTCGATGTCCATGGCGGCCGGCGAGTACGTCTCCGTCTCCACCCAGCGCGACTCCGAGATGGCCGCGCTGGCCGTGGAGAAACGGGAGCTGCGGGAGCAGCCGGAGGCCGAACTGGAGGAGCTGACCACGCTGCTGGAGGAGCGGGGCCTGTCCCGCGAGGTGGCCCGGGAGGCCGCCGAACAGCTCACCGCGCGCGACCCGCTGAGGGCTCACGCGCGCGTGGAGCTCGGTATCGACCCCGAGGAGCTGACCAACCCCTGGAACGCGGCCTGGGCGAGCTTCCTGGCCTTCACGGTGGGTGCGCTGCTGCCGCTGCTGGCCATCGTCCTGCCCCCGGCCGGCCGGCGGCTCGCCGTCACCGTCGTCTCCGTCCTGGCCGCGCTCGTCCTCACCGGCTGGGCCAGCGCCCGGCTCGGCGCGGCGGACCCGAAACGGGCGGTGCTGCGGAACGTGATCGGCGGGGCGCTGGCGATGGGCGTCACCTACGCGGCCGGCCGCCTGCTCGGGGCGGCGGGCGTCTGACCTGCGGGCCCGACAGGGCGCAGGGGGCTCGGACCCGGGGCCGCCGTGGAGCCCTCGGCGCGCGGGCCCGGCCGGCGACGGCGTACGGTGAGGTGCGCTCGCCACCCCTGAGCGCACCGCACCCCCGCAGGAGAAGGACCCTCGCCATGCGCGCCACCACCATCCACGCCCCGTACGACATGCGCGTGGAGGACGTGCCCGAGCCCGTGGTGCAGCTGCCCACCGACGCCGTCGTACGGGTGCTGCGCGCCTGCATCTGCGGCAGCGACCTGTGGGCCTACCGGGGTGAGGCGGCCCGGCAGCCCGGCCAGCGCATCGGGCACGAGTTCCTCGGCGTCGTCGAGGAGACCGGCTCCGAGGTGAGCACCGTCAGGCGCGGTGACCTGGTGGTCGCGCCCTTCATGTGGTCCGACGGCGTCTGCGACTACTGCAGCGAGGGCCTGACGACGTCCTGCCGGCACGGCGGCTTCTGGGGCTCCGTCGGCTACGACGGCGGCCAGGGCGAGGCCGTGCGTGTGCCCTTCGCCGACGGCACTCTGGTCCAGCTGCCCAAGGAGGCGGCCTGCGACGACCACCTGCTGTCCGCCCTGCTGACCCTCTCCGACGTCCTCGGCACCGGCCATCACGCCGCCCTCGGCGCGGGCGCCCGCCCCGGCGCCACGGTCGCGGTCGTCGGCGACGGCGCGGTCGGCCTGTGCGCCGTGCTGGCCGCCAAGCGGCTCGGTGCCGAGCGGATCATCGCGCTGGGCCGGCACGAGGTCCGCACCGACATCGCGCGCCGCTTCGGCGCCACCGACGTCGTCGCCGAACGCGGGGACGCGGCCGTCGAGGCCGTCCGCGAACTCACCCGCGGCGAGGGCGCGCACGCCGTCGTGGAGGCCGTCGGCACCGAGCAGTCCATGCGGACGGCGGTCGACATCACCCGCGACGGCGGCGCGATCGGCTTCGTGGGCGTGCCCCACGGCAGCGGCACCGGCCTCGACCTCGGCGTCATGTTCGACCGGAACATCGCCCTGCGCGGTGGTGTCGCCCCGGTCCGCGCCTACATCCCCGACCTGCTCCCGGACGTCCTGGACGGCACGATCGACCCCTCGCCGGTGTTCGACATGACCGTCGGCATCGAGGGCGTGCCCGACGGCTACAAGGCGATGGACGAGCGCACCGCCCTGAAGGTGCTGGTCACCAACGACCGGTAGGCGGCCACGGCCGGCTACGACCAGCGGATCGGCACCGGAAGCGCCGTGAGCAGGCCCGAGACCGCGACGACCGCGCCCAGGGCGACCACCTCGGCGCGCCCGGGCACGGACGCGGTCAGCGGGTCGGCGGCACGGCTCAGCCGGATCCGCGCCGACAGAGCGAGCAGCGCGACGGCGGCGACCAGGACCACCTTGGCCAGCAGGGTGCGTCCGTACGCCGTCGTCGTCAGCTGGTCCAGGATCGTGGCCGACGGCATGCGGCGCAGCGCACTGCACACGCCCGTCGCGGTGACGGCCGCCGAAAGAACGGCCGCCACGCGCGCGTAGCGGCCGAGCAGCGCGGCCCCGGCCGGACTGCCGCGCCACAGTCCGACCAGCCGCAGGGCGTGCAGCAGACCGCCGGCCCACAGCGCCGCGCACGTCAGGTGCACCAGCGTCAGCCCCGAGCCGGCCGGCGCGTTCTGCTCGGTCGTGGGATGGGCACGCAGCGCCTCCGCCACCACCACCGCGGCCAGCGGCCACACCTGTGCCGCCGGGCGCCGCGCCAGCGCGCACAGGGCCGCCAGCAGGAAGCCGTTGACCTCCAGCAGGGCCAGCCTGCCGTCGCGGGATCCGTACAGGCCGCCCACGTCGATCTGGCCCAGGCCGTGGGGGATCAGATCCCCGGCGGACACCACTGCCGCGAGCCCGAGCGCGGCGGCGAAACCGGCGGCCGCGGCGGGCGCCGCCCAGCTGCGCGGCCGCTCGGGCGGCACACCGGGCAGACGCCGGGCGAGCCGGTGCACGAACAGCTCGCCGAGGGGCACGCTCAAGGCGGCGAACAGCACCGCGCGCAGCAGCCCGATGCCGCCGGCCCCCGGTGCGGCGGCCTCCCCGGTACCGTGCAGTGCCGCCGACGGCCCGAGCAGGGGGATCAGGGTGCCCAGCGCCACCAGCACCAGGAGGGCCACGGCCCGGCCGGTGCCGGGCAGCCGGGCCGGAGCCGCTTCGTCGCTCGCCCGGGCGGTCGGTCGTATCGAGCTCATCCCGTGATCGTCGCCAGTCACCCCAGAACCGGGCAAGTCCTGGAAAACAACTGGCAGTACGGCATTCCACCGATACGTACGTTTCCGGCCGCCCGCGCGCTCACCACCAGCAGGCGCCGTCCGACCCCCAGGGCACCGGCGGCCGCGCCCAGTCGGCGGGACCGCCCGCGAAGGACACCGGCGGCAGCGCGTGCCGCAGCCTGCCGAGCGTGCTGTCCGTCTCGGCCAGCCAGGCGTCCGGCCCCGCGTACGGCGCGCCCGTCGCGGGAACCGGCCGGATGTCGTCCGTCAGCCAGCGCGCGGTCCGGGCGAGCGCCAGCCGTACGAACCGGCCACCCCCGTCGTACGACTGCTCGGTCAGCGCCCGCAGGACCGCAGCCGCCAGCAGATAGCCGCTGCCGTGGTCCAGTGCCTGCGCGGGCAGCGCGCCCGGCTCGTCGGCCGAGCCCTCGGTCGCGGCGATCCCGGTCGCGACCTGGACCAGGCTGTCGAAGCCGCGCCGCCCGGCCCAGGGACCGTAGGCGCCCCACGCCGAGACCTGGGCCACGACGAGGCCGGGCCGGCGCGCGGTGAGCGCCTCGGGGGAGAGCCCGAACCGGTCGAGGGCGCCCGGCCGGTAGCCGGTGACGACGACGTCCGCCGTGGCCAGCAGCTCCTCGAAGGTGTCGCGGCCGGTGGTCAGATCCAGGGTGGCGGACCGCTTTCCGAATCCCGTGTCCGCGTGCTGGTCCGGGAGTTCGGGCAGCCAGGGGGCGTCCAGGCGCAGCACGTCCGCGCCGAGCAGGGCGAGGGTGCGGGTGGCGACCGGACCGGCGAGGACCCTGGTCAGGTCCAGGACGCGCAGGCCGGCGGCGGGCAGCAGACGGGCGGCGGCCCGGTCCAGCGGCGGGAGCACGCGGGCGGGTCCCGAGCCCAGCCGCTCGCGCTCCACCAGGGGGCGCGCGGCCACCTCGGCGGCCTGCTCGTGCGCCTGCCACTCCTTCGGGGTGCGCAGGGCCACGGCGAGGCCGCCGGCGTCGTAGACCGTTTCCTCGACGTCCGGTGCGGAGCGCTCCGCGAGTCGGGCGGCCACCGCCTCCACGGAGGCGTCCGGGGGCAGATCCAGCGCGCCGAGCAACCGGGCCCGGTGGTGCGGGTAGTTGGCGTGGGTGCGTACCCAGCCGTCGGCCGTCCGCCAGAAGCGCGACAGCGGCGCGAAGACGACCGGCGCCCGCCCGTCGACCAGCAGGTGCCGCTCGCTGTGGAAGGCGGCTGCCACGGCGCCGTCGTCGACCCGGACGCCGGGCACCTCGCTGAGTCCCGCCCGGCGGGCCGCCAGCTCCGCGGCGGCCAGCGCACAGGCGCCGACGCAGGCGCGCGCCAGCTCCCGCACGCCGAGCCGCGCCGCGAGAGCGCCGGGGCGTTCGGTCGTCGTCACCCGGGAAACCAGGGCGGGGTCGCCGCCCAGTGCAGTCCAGGCCACATCGATGTCTGTCATGACTACACTATGCATTATTGATTGATCAACGTTGATCGGATCAACTATCGGACGCGCCGCGCGGGTGGGTGACCGGAGGGCGCCCCTGTCACCCACCCCCGGGACCTACCTGGTCACCGCTCGCAACGCGTCGACGACACCGAAGCCGTAGAAGCCGTTGACGCGCTTGCCGCCGGCACAGGTCGCGTCCACGACCCCGTCGCCGTCGCCGTCGTAGGGGCCGCTCGGGCAGCCCGGATTGTCCGCCTCGGCCTTCAGCAGGGCCTGCAGCTGCGCCGGAGTGGCGTGCGGGTGCGCCGACTTCAGCAGCGCGGCGACCGCGGCCACGTGCGGGGAGGCCATCGAGGTGCCCTGGAGGAAGCCGTACTGGTCGTTCGGCAGGGTGGACAGGACGCGGCCGTTCTTCGACGGCGTGTCCGGGATCTGGTACTTGTCCCCGCCCGGCCCCGCCACGTCGATCACGCCCTGGCCGTAACTGGAGTAGTACGACTTGGCGCCCTTGACGCCCACCGAGCTCACGGTCACCACACCGGGCAGCTGGGTCGGCACGTCGAAGCACTCGTGCGGGTCGACCGTGCGGGTCGTGGCGGTCGAGTCGTCGGGGCTGGACGCGTCGACGAGCGCGTGCGCGTCCAGGTCGTCGTTGGAGTTTCCCGCGGCTGCCACATTGAGCGTGCCCTTGCGCTGTGCGTACAGCTGGGCCCTGTTGACCGCGTCGACGATGGCACGTTGATCCGGATCGTCCATGCAGTTGTACAGCCACGGATCAACGTAGTAGCTGTTGTTCGTGATCTGGATGCCGTGGTCGGCGGCGAACACGAAGGCGCAGACCACGCTCTCCGGGTAGAACAGCGCAGTCGCGTCCGGCTGGGCCACGGTGATGCTCGCGACCTTCACGCCCGGCGCCACACCGGCGACGCCCACGCCGTTGCGGGCCGCGGCTATCTCACCGGCCACATGGGTGCCGTGGTAGTGGGCGGCGTCCGCCGGGCGCCACGCGCCGTACGTCGTGTCCGCCTTGCCGCTCACGCAGTTCGCCGACTGGGAGGCCGAGAAGTTCGGGGCGATGTCCGGGTGGGTGTCGTCGACACCGGTGTCGATGACTCCGACCGTCACGCTGCGGCTGCCCGGGTTGATCCGCGCGGCCGCGTCGGCGCCGATCGCCCGCAGGTCCCACTGGTCGGCCTCCAGCGGCTCCTCGCCCGGTGCCGCGGCCTCGGCGAGCCTCGCGACCTCCGCCTTCGACAGCACCTGCACCGCGCCCTCGTCGGTCGTCCCCGCGGCACTCAGCGGCGCGGTGCGCGTCGCGCCCGCCGAGTCCACCCCGCGCACCGCGCGCATCCGAGCGGCGAAGTCCGGGTCGGCGGAGTGGACGACGAACACGCCGATCCTGTCGTAACCGGCCACGATCGAGCCGCCGTTGCGCGTGATCTCCCGCTGCACGGACTCGATGGTGCGGCGGTCCGTGCCCGTGTTGACCACGTACGCGAGGCGGGCGCCGTCGTCCGCCGCCCGCACCGCGCCGGCCGCGGCGGGCGCAGCCGAGGCCGGCGCCGGCAGGAAACCGAGCGAGGCGGTCAGCGACAGCGCGACCGGCACGGCGAGCGCGAGCCGGCGTCTGGAGCGCAGATGAGCCATGGGATCTCCACATCATCCGGAATCAAAACCGCCCGAGACACGGTGGCGCTCGGGCAGGTACATGACGGGTGGTGCACGCAGAAGCTATCCCCGCGGCTCCGCGCGCAGCAATGACTTGGCAATGGATCGACAAGACCGCTTGCGAAACAACTCATAGGACTTGAACCGGCCCTCGCGTGGCGCCGTGGACCTTGGGCAGGGAGCACGAGCACCATCGAGCCCCCTTCGTCATCGCTTCCGCAACGCGAGGAGACTCCGTGGCCACCGAGACACCGCCCCCCGCAGCACCGGGGGCCCCACTTCCCTCCGCAGAGGAGTTCGCCGAGGTGCAGCAGAGCGCGGAGTTCGGTGAACTGCGCCGCGCCCACCGCTCGTTCGCCTTCCCGCTGGCCATCGCCTTCACCGCCTGGTACCTGCTCTACGTGCTGCTCTCCAACTACGCGGGCGGCTTCATGGGAACCAAGGTGGCCGGCAACATCAACGTGGCCCTCGTCCTCGGCCTCGCCCAGTTCCTGACCACGTTCCTCATCGCCTGGTGGTACGCACGGCACGCCGCCGCCAGGCTCGACCCCAGGGCCGAGGCCATCAAGTCCCGGATGGAGGGCGGCGCATGAGCCCCGCGATCACGTCGGCCGCCGGCGAGGCGAGCGAGCACCGGCCGCTGATCATCACCCTGTTCGCGGTGTTCGTCGCCGCGACCCTCGTCATCACCGTCTGGGCGGGCCGCCGGACCAAGGACGCCGCCGACTTCTACGCCGGCGGACGCCAGTTCACCGGCTTCCAGAACGGCCTCGCCGTCTCCGGCGACTACATGTCCGCCGCTTCCTTCCTCGGTATCGCGGGCGCCATCGCCCTCTTCGGCTACGACGGCTTCCTGTACTCCATCGGTTTCCTCGTCGCCTGGCTCGTCGCCCTGCTGCTGGTCGCCGAACCGCTGCGCAACTCCGGCCGCTACACCATGGGCGACGTGCTGGCCTACCGCATGCGACAGCGACCGGTCCGCACGGCCGCCGGTGTCTCCACCATCGTCGTGTCGATCTTCTACCTGCTCGCCCAGATGGCCGGCGCCGGCGTCCTCGTCTCGCTGCTGCTCGGCATCACCAGCGACGGCGGCAAGATCGGCATCGTCGCCCTGGTCGGCGTCCTGATGATCGTGTACGTCACCATCGGCGGCATGAAGGGCACCACCTGGGTCCAGATGGTCAAGGCGGTGCTGCTGATCGCGGGGGCCCTGCTGCTGACCTTCCTGGTCCTGCTGAAGTTCCATTTCAACGTCTCCGACCTGCTCGGCAAGGCCGCCGACAACAGCGGCAAGGGCGCGGCGTTCCTGGCGCCCGGCCTGAAGTACGGCGCCACCGGCACCACCAAGCTGGACTTCATCTCCCTCGGCATCGCCCTGGTCCTCGGCACCGCGGGTCTGCCGCACATCCTGATCCGCTTCTACACCGTGCCCACGGCCAAGGCCGCCCGTAAGTCGGTCATCTGGGCGATCGGCCTGATCGGCACCTTCTACCTGATGACCCTCGCCCTGGGCTTCGGCGCGGCGGCCCTGATCAAGCCGGACGAGATCATCGCCTCCAACAAGGCGGGCAACACCGCGGCACCGCTCCTCGCCCTCCACCTCGGCGGCGTCGACTCCGGCTGGGGAGCCGTCCTGCTCGCCACCATCTCGGCGGTCGCCTTCGCCACGATCCTCGCGGTCGTCGCGGGTCTCACCCTGGCCTCGTCGTCCTCCTTCGCGCACGACATCTACGCCAACGTCATGAAGAAGGGACAGGCCACCGAGAAACAGGAGATCGGCGCGGCCCGCCGGGCCACCGTCGGCATCGGAGCGGTCTCGATCGTCCTCGGCGCCCTGTCCCGCGACCTGAACGTGGCCGGCCTGGTCGCCCTCGCCTTCGCGGTCGCCGCCTCCGCCAACCTGCCGACCATCCTCTACAGCCTGTTCTGGAAGCGGTTCACCACCGCGGGTGCCCTGTGGTCGATCTACGGCGGCCTGGTCACCGCGGTCGGCCTGGTCCTGTTCTCCCCGGTGGTCTCCGGCAGCCCGGCCTCGATGTTCCCGGACGTCGACTTCCACTGGTTCCCGCTGGAGAATCCCGGGATCATCTCCATCCCCGTCGGATTCCTGCTCGGCGCCGTGGGCACCCTGCTGTCGAAGGAGGTGCCGGACGCCGGCAAGTACGCCGAACTGGAGGTGCGGTCCCTCACGGGCACCGGAGCGCACTGACACGTTCGTACGAGGGCCGCGTCGTCCGGGACTGTAGGGTCCTACGACGCGGCCTCGTCGTACCTCGTCGGATCGGGCCGCTGTCGTTGTCAGCGCTGTCACGTAGGCTCGCAGACGACGCAAGAGAATCGCTGAGGGATCGAGGGAGGGGGCCCACGTGCTCATCGACACCTACGGCCGAGTGGCCACCGACCTGAGGGTCTCGCTGACCGACCGCTGCAATCTGCGCTGCACCTACTGCATGCCCGAGGAGGGCCTGCAGTGGCTGGCCAAGCCCGACCTGCTCACCGACGACGAGATCGTCCGCCTGGTCGACATCGCCGTGCGCATGCTCGGCATCGAGGAGGTCCGCTTCACCGGGGGCGAGCCGCTGCTGCGCCCCGGCCTGGCCGGCATCGTCGAGCGCGTGGCGGCTCTGACCCCGCGTCCCCAGACGTCCCTCACCACCAATGGCATCGGGCTCAAGCGCACCGCGACCGCCCTTAAGGCCGCCGGCCTGGACCGGGTCAACGTCTCCCTGGACACCCTCCGCCCCGAGGTCTTCAAGAAGCTGACCCGCCGCGACCGCCACAAGGACGTCGTCGAGGGCCTCCAGGCCGCCCGCGAGGCCGGCCTGTCGCCCGTCAAGGTCAACTGTGTCCTGATGCCGGGGCTGAACGAGGACGAGGCTCCCGACCTGCTGGCCTGGGCCGTGGAACACGACTACGAACTGCGGTTCATCGAGCAGATGCCGCTGGACGCCCAGCACGGCTGGAAGCGCGACGGCATGGTCACCGCCGGGGACATCCTCGCCTCCCTGCGCACCCGCTTCGACCTGACCCCCGAGGGTGCCGACGCGCGCGGCTCCGCCCCGGCGGAGCGCTGGCTGGTGAACGGCGGCCCGCACCGGGTCGGCGTCATCGCCTCGGTCACCCGCCCCTTCTGCGCGGCCTGCGACCGCACCCGTCTCACGGCCGACGGCCAGATACGCACCTGTCTGTTCGCGACCGAGGAAACCGACCTGCGCGCAGCCCTGCGCTCCGGCGCCCCCGACGAGGAGATCGCTCGCATCTGGAAGCTGGCGATGTGGGGGAAGAAGGCGGGGGCGGGTCTGGACGACCCGTCGTTCGTGCAGCCGGACCGGCCGATGTCGGCGATCGGCGGCTAGTACCGTGATCGGAAAGGTGTGCCGGGCGTCGCGAGCCGGTGAACCTTTCCGGCCGCAGCACTAGGCTCCTTCGGGATCCTGCCAGTCCGCGAACTTCACGACGTCCTTCAAGAACCCCCTGACCCCGAGGAACTGCGAGAGGTGCTCGCGGTGCTCCTCGCACGCGAGCCATGTCTTGCGCCGCTCCGGCGTGTGGATCTTCGGGTTGTTCCAGGCCAGCACCCACACGGCAGCGGCACGGCAGCCCTTGGCGGAGCAGATCGGGGTCTCGTCACTCACAGGTTCGTCTCGAGTCGTCTCAGCTGAGGGGCGCAAACAAGGCGACGCCGAGCAGCCACGGGGGGAGCTGCCCGGCGTCGGTCCGTCGCTCCGACGGGGGATGCGGAGCGCGTACGCAGTATGTCACGGGTACCCCGCCGCCCGGCACTGGAACTACATGATTGATCTGAGCTTTTCTTGAGCTTGACGGGGGCGGCGTTCCGCTTCCGGTGCGTCCGCCGGCGTCACGCGGGGTCGGATCGCTCACCGCCGGCCCCCGACGGATGAGCCGCCGCGTCCTTCGGGCCGGAGTCCGCCCGTGTCCCGTCCGTCCGCGGCGGCGTGATCATCGGCCGCATCGGCGCGGTGATGAACGTGGAGGGAAGGGACGGCGGCCTCTCCCGGCCGGCGTTCGCGATCACCACGGCGACATAGGGGAGCAGCGCGCCGGCCACGAGCGCCACGACGGCGACGTACCGCTCGACGTTCCACAGGGAGACCGCGAGGATCACCGACACCGTGCGGATCGTCATCGAGATGACGTACCGCCGCTGCCGGCCCCGTACGTCCTCGGCGAGTCCCGTCCGGGCTCCGGTGATCCGGAACACCTGGACTCCGTCGCCATGTTGTTTCCGCATCCCAATCCACCATCCGCCCGCATCGGACCCTCCCCGACCTGACACCCACGGTACGCTGCGGCTGCGCCGCCCACGAGACCGGGTCGCGCCCTGCCTGCGGCGATGCCCGGGCCCAGCCGCGCACGGGGGAACCCGACATGCGCCGTACGGCCCATCCACCCACACTGTCCGTAACGCTCGCGTCGAGCTGCTCGAGGAGGCGGCCATGGGCTGGTTGTGGGCGATCATCGTGGGGTTCGTGCTCGGCCTCATCGCCAAGGCGGTCATCCCGGGAAAGCAGCACAGCCCACTGTGGCTGACCACCATCTGCGGCATGCTCGGCGCCATCGTGGGCAACGCGGTCGCCCGCGCCGTCGGCGTCGAGACGACCCGCGGCATCGACTGGAGCCGCCACATCTTCCAGCTGGTGGCCGCGATCATCATCGTCGCGGCCGTGGACGCCCTCTACATGGCGACGCTGGGCAAGAGGAAGCAGGAGAGGGCGAGAGCCTGAGGACGCGCTGAAGCGAAGCGCCCGCGAAGGGGGCCCGGGGCCCTGCCGAAGTGCGGCTCCGTCACGGGGCGCGAGACCCACGGACGACAGCCGCACTCCGCGGACCGTCGACACCCCCCACCGCGCTAACCCGCGACGACCTCCACCGCGGCAAGGTTCTTCTTGCCCCGCCGCAGCACCAGCCACCGCCCGTCCAGCAGATCCTCCTTCGTCGGGACGGCGTCCTCGGACGCGACCTTCACGTTGTTCACGTAGGCCCCGCCCTCCCTCACCGTCCGCCGCGCGGCGGACTTGCTGGCGACGAGACCGACCTCGGCGAAGAGGTCGACCACCGCGCCCAGTTCGGCGACCTGGATGTGCGGCACCTCGGACAGCGCAGCCGCCAGCGTCCTGCCGTCCAGCGCCGCCAGCTCGCCCTGCCCGAACAGGGCACGGCTCGCGGCGATCACCGCGGCCGTCTGGTCGGCGCCGTGCACCAGCGTCGTCAGCTCCTCGGCGAGCGCACGCTGCGCGGCGCGGGCCTGCGGCCGCTCCTCGGTCTGCTCCTCCAGCTCCTCCAGCTCCTCGCGGGATTTGAAGGACAGGATCCGCAGGTAGCCGCAGATGTCCCGGTCGTCCACGTTCAGCCAGAACTGGTAGAACGCGTACGGCGTCGTCATCTCCGGGTCCAGCCAGACGGCGCCGCCCTCGGTCTTGCCGAACTTGGTGCCGTCGGCCTTGGTCATCAGCGGGGTCGCCAGCGCGTGCACGTCGGCGCCGGGCTCCAGCCTGTGGATCAGGTCCAGGCCGGCCGTGAGGTTGCCCCACTGGTCGCTGCCGCCCTGCTGGAGCGTGCAGCCGTACCGCCGGTAGAGCTGGAGGAAGTCCATGCCCTGCAGGATCTGGTAGCTGAACTCCGTGTAGCTGATGCCCTGGTCGGACTCCAGGCGGCGGGCCACGGAGTCCTTCGCCAGCATCTTGTTGACGCGGAAGTGCTTGCCGATGTCCCGCAGGAACTCGATCGCGGAGAGGTTCGCGGTCCAGTCGAGGTTGTTCACCATGACGGCCGCGTTCTCGCCCTCGAAGGACAGGAACGGCTCGATCTGCGCGCGCAGCTTGCCGACCCAGCCGGCCACGGTCTCCGGGTCGTTCAGCGTGCGCTCCGCGGTCGGACGCGGGTCGCCGATCAGACCCGTCGCGCCGCCCACCAGCGCCAGCGGCCGGTGTCCCGCCTGCTGGAGCCGGCGCACGGTGAGCACCTGCACCAGGTGGCCCACGTGAAGTGACGGCGCGGTCGGGTCGAAACCGCAATAGAACGTGACGGGACCGTCCGCGAGCGCCTTGCGCAAAGCGTCCTCGTCGGTGGACAGGGCGAACAGCCCACGCCACTTCAGCTCGTCGACGATGTCCGTCACGGTTCTCGTGTCTCCTCGGTGGTCTTCGGGCAGCCGGGTGACAGCCGGCTGCGAACGCCTACGAGGTTATACGCCCTGACTGACAGAGCTCATGTTGAAATCCGGGATCCGCAGCGCGGGCATCGCGGCCCGTGTGAACCAGTCGCTCCACTCGCGCGGCAGGGTCTTCTCCGTACGGCCCGCCTCCGTGGCCCGCCGCAGCAGGCCCACCGGCGACTCGTTGAACCGGAAGTTGTTCACCTCTCCGGTCACCTCGCCGTTCTCCACGAGGTAGACGCCGTCCCGGGTCAGGCCTGTGAGCAGCAGCGTCGCCGGGTCGACCTCGCGGATGTACCACAGGCAGGTCAGCAGCAGCCCGCGCTCGGTGCCCGCGACCATCTCCTCCAGGGAGCGGTCGTCCCCGCCGTCCAGGATCAGGTTGCCGAGCGCCGGGGCGACCGGCAGCCCGGTCAGGGCGGCGCTGTGCCGGGTGGTCGTCAGATGCTTGAGGACGCCCTCGGCGATCCACTCGGTGGCACGGGTCGGCAGACCGTTGTCGAACACGGACTGGTCGCCGCCCGAGGAGTGCGCGACCACGAAGGGCGGGCACTCCAGTCCCGGCTCGTTCGGGTCGCTGCGCAGGGTCAGCGGCAGCTCGGACAGCCTTTCGCCGACCCGCGTGCCGCCGCCCGGCCTGGAGAACACCGTGCGGCCCTCCGCCGCGTCCCGGCCCGACGCCGACCACAGCTGGTAGATCAGCAGGTCCGCGACGGCCGTGGGCGGCAGCAGCGTCTCGTAGCGGCCCGCGGGCAGCTCCACGCGCCGCTCGGCCCAGCCGAGCCGCACGGCCAGCTCGGCGTCGAGCGCGCCCGGATCGATGTCCTTGAAGTCCCGCGTGGAGCACCCGGCCCAGGCCGAGCGCGTGCGGTCGGGGGACTTGGCGTTCAGCTCGAGGGTGCCGGTGGGCTGGTCGTGCCTGAGGCGCAGCCCGGTGGAGGTACCCAGGTACGTCGACACCAGCTCGTGGTTGGCGAAGCCGTACAGCTCACGGCCGCCGGCACGCGCGCGTGCGAACGCCTCGCCGAGAGCCGGCGCGAAGTCGGCGAACACCGCGGAGGAGGTCTCGGCCGGCGCGTCCGTGAAGTCCGGTGCCTGGAGAACGTCGCCGACCAGCGGCTGCGCGTCCTCGGCGGGCCCGGCGCCGCGCGCGGCGGCCTCGGCGGCCCGGACCAGCGGCTCCAGCTCCTCGGCGGTGACCGCCGAGCGGGACACGACCCCGGAGGCGGTGCCCTCCTTGCCGTCCACGGTCGCGATCACGGTGAGCGTGCGACCGCGCGTCACGCCGTTCGTGGTGAGCGCGTTGCCCGCCCAGCGCAGGTTGGCGGTGGAGTGCTCGTCGGCGATGACGACACAGCCGTCGGCCCGGGACAGCGCCAGCGCCTGCTCGACGATCTCGTGCGGCTTGTTCGTACGGGCGCTCATCGACCGGCCTCCTGGGTCGTGTTGAGGATGTTGACGGACCTGAAGAGGGCGGACGGGCACCCGTGCGACACGGCGGCCACCTGCCCCGGCTGGGCCTTGCCGCAGTTGAAGGCGCCGCCCAGGACATAGGTCTGCGGACCGCCCACGGCGGCCATCGAACCCCAGAAGTCGGTGGTGGTCGCCTGGTACGCCACGTCCTTCAGCTGCCCGGTGATCCGCCCGTTCTCGATCCTGAAGAAGCGCTGCCCGGTGAACTGGAAGTTGTAGCGCTGCATGTCGATCGACCAGGACCGGTCGCCGACCACGTAGATGCCCCGGTCGACGCCGCCGATCAGATCCTCGGTGGACAGCCCGGCGGGATCCGGCTGCAGGGAGACGTTGGCCATGCGCTGCACCGGCACGTGCGCGGGGGAGTCGGCGAAGGCGCACCCGTTGGAGCGGTCGAACCCGGTGAGCCGGGCGATCCTGCGGTCCAGCTGGTAGCCCACCAGCGTGCCGTCCTTCACCAGGTCCCAAGACTGCGCCTCGACGCCCTCGTCGTCGTACCCGACGGTCGCGAGGCCGTGCTCGGCGGTGCGGTCACCGGTGACGTTCATCAGCTCGGAGCCGTACTTCAGCTTGCCCAGCTGGTCGAAGGTGGCGAACGAGGTCCCCGCGTACGCGGCCTCGTACCCGAGCGCCCGGTCCAGCTCGGTCGCATGCCCGATGGACTCGTGGATGGTCAGCCACAGGTTGGACGGGTCGACGACCAGGTCGTACAGGCCCGGCTCCACGCTCGGCGCCCGCATCTTCTCGGTGAGCAGCTCCGGGATCCGCTCCAGCTCGTCGTCCCAGTCCCAGCCGGTGCCGGTCAGGTACTCCCAGCCGCGCCCGACCGGCGGCGCGAGGGTCCGCATCGAGTCGAACTCGCCGTTGGACCCGTCCACCGACACCGCGGTCAGCTGCGGATGCAGCCGCACCCGCTGCTGGGTCGTCACGCTCCCCGCGCTGTCGGCATAGAACTTGTTCTCGTGCACGGTGAGCAGCGAGGCGTCCACGTGATCGACGCCGCGCGCGGCCAGCAGCCGCGCGCTCCAGTCCGCCAGCAGCGCCGCCTTCTCCTCGTCCGGCACCGAGAAGGGATCGATCTCGTACGACGACACCCACGTCCGGTCCGCGTGCACCGGCTCGTCGGCCAGCTCGACCCGCTCGCCGGACCCCGCCGCCCTGATGACCTGCGCGGACAGCTTGGCCATGGCCACCGCCTGGGAGGCCACCCGGGCGGCCGCGTCCATGGTCAGGTCCACACCGGACGCGAAGCCCCACGTACCGCCGTGCACGACCCGCACCGCGTACCCGAGGTCGGTGGTGTCCGAGGATCCTGCGGGCTTGGCGTCCCGCAGCCGCCAGGAAGCGCTGCGCACCCGCTCGAGCCGGAAGTCCGCGTGCTCGGCGCCGAGCGCACGCGCGCGTGCCAGCGCGGCGTCGGCGAGGGCCCCTAGGGGAAGCGCCGTGAAGGCTTCGTCGATGGAATGAGGCACGGAGGTCTCCCTGCTGTCGTGGCCTGTCGCGTCCGATCATGTCGTGCGAGCGCCCCGGCGGACCACACGTTTCGCGTCCGGACGGGGCCCTTCTGTAGGGATCCGACAGTGACTCCCGCCCGCCACTGTCGGTGCCCGATTGCCCACGAGCCCGGCCGTACCGATAGGTTTTCGACGAAGCCGCCTGCCATCCAGGTGTTCGGGCGGGTTGTCGGCCATCTGCAGACCGCTATCGAAAGGGTGATCCGTTGAGCCGCTCGGTTCTCGTCACCGGAGGCAACCGGGGCATCGGCCTCGCCATCGCCCGCGCATTCGCCGACGCCGGCGACAAGGTCGCCATCACGTACCGATCGGGCGAGCCGCCGGCCGCCCTCACGGAACTCGGCTGCCTCGCCGTCAGGTGCGACATCACGGACCCGGAGCAGGTGGAGCAGGCCTACAAGGAGATCGAGGACCAGCACGGTCCGGTCGAGATACTGATCGCCAACGCCGGGGTGACCAAGGACCAGCTCCTGATGCGCATGTCCGAGGAGGACTTCACCTCGGTCATCGACACCAACCTCACCGGCACCTTCCGCGTGGTCAAGCGCGCGAACCGCGGCATGCTGCGCGCCAAGAAGGGCCGCGTCATCCTGATCTCGTCCGTGGTCGGCCTGCTCGGCTCGGCGGGCCAGGCGAACTACGCCGCCTCCAAGGCCGCCCTGGTCGGCTTCGCGCGCTCCCTCGCCCGTGAGCTGGGCTCGCGCAACATCACTTTCAACGTCGTCGCGCCCGGTTTCGTCGACACCGACATGACCAAGGTGCTCACCGACGAGCAGCGCAAGAACATCGTGTCGCAGGTGCCGCTCGGCCGTTACGCGCAGCCGGAGGAGATCGCCGCGACGGTGCGGTTCCTCGCCTCGGACGACGCCTCGTACATCACTGGAGCCGTCATCCCCGTTGACGGCGGACTGGGAATGGGTCACTGATCACCATGAGCGGAATCCTCGAGGGCAAGCGCGTCCTGATCACCGGCGTGCTGACGGAGTCCTCCATCGCCTTCCACGCGGCCAAGCTGGCCCAGGAGGAGGGCGCGGAGATCATCCTGACCGCGTTCCCGCGGCCCACCCTGACCGAGCGCATCGCCAAGAAGCTGCCGAAGCCCGCCAAGGTCATCGAGCTGGACGTCACCAACGACGAGCACCTCGGCCGGCTGGCCGACGTCGTCGGCGAGGAGCTGGGCGGCCTCGACGGCGTCGTGCACTCCATCGGCTTCGCGCCGCAGGACGCGCTCGGCGGCAACTTCCTCAACACGCCGTTCGAGTCGGTGGCCACCGCGATGCACGTCTCGGCGTACTCGCTGAAGTCGCTGACGATGGCCTGCCTGCCGCTGATGCAGAACGGCGGCTCGGTCGTGGGCCTCACCTTCGACGCCCAGTACGCCTGGCCGCAGTACGACTGGATGGGCCCGGCCAAGGCCGCGCTGGAGGCGACCAGCCGCTACATGGCGCGCGACCTGGGCAAGCAGAACATCCGCTGCAACCTCATCTCCGCGGGCCCGCTCGGCTCCATGGCCGCCAAGTCCATCCCGGGCTTCAGCGACCTGGCCGCCGTGTGGGACACCCGCTCCCCGCTGGAGTGGGACCTGAAGGACCCGGAGCCGGCCGGCCGCGGCGTCGTCGCTCTGCTGAGCGACTGGTTCCCGAAGACCACCGGCGAGATCATCCACGTCGACGGCGGTCTGCACGCGATCGGCGCCTGACCGCTGCCGCTCCCGGCGCGACCGACGGCCGAGGCCCGCACCCCTCCGGGGGCGCGGGCCTCGGCCGTATCCGAGGAGTCCGGCAGCGGGATGTCACCCGTTCGGCCCACCCACCGGGCGCTCGCCCGTTCGGACCACGCACCCTGGACTACGCACCACACGTGTCCCTCCCCAGCCCGGCCGAGGAGGTCCCCTTGTGCGCCTGTCCCGCAGCCTGGCCCCGGTGACCGTGGCCGTGGCCCTCGTGCTCTCCCTGCCGTACGACGCGATGCCCTACGCGCGCGTGGGCGCCGGCAAGCCACCCGCGCCCAGCCTCTTCGGGGCCGTCTGCCGTACGACGGTACGCGGCTCCCATGTGGTGGCGTACTGCCACAATCCCTATGTCGACATCGATCGCGTGCGGCTGCACATCGAGTGCGCCCGCTGGTGGGATATCGACACCGACAGCGCACCCGTGGACACCGAGCCCGCCCTGACCGTACGGCTCACGGGCCGGTGCTGGAAGCAGGTCCGCTCGGTCTGGGTCAGCCACCAGAAGGAGCACTGAACCGGCCGAACGGGGCGCTCAGCCTTCGGAAGGAGTGCCGAAGCGGCCCGGCCGGCACAGGAACGGGTAGCTCGCGGCTTCGGCGGCCGCCGCCTCGGCGTCCCCGGTGCGGATCGCGTCCACCAGACGCGTGTGGTCCATGTGCGTCTCCGGCGTCAGCTCCGCGCCCACGTCCGCGCGCAGCCAGTCCCGCAGCACCTCGCCCAGATCGGCGTACATGGCTGTGATCACGTCGTTGTGCGAGGCGGCCACGACGGCCAGGTGGAAGGTGGCGTCGGCGGCCACGAAGGCCTCCGCCTCGCCGGTCTCCCAGGCCACCTCGCGCCGCTCCAGCAGCGCGTCCAGCTGCTTGAGGTCCTTCTCGGTACGCCGCTCGGCGGCCAGCTTCGCCGCGGCCGACTCCAGGGCGGCGCGCAGCTCCGCGATGTGGCGGGGGTCGGCGCCGGCGAACCGGCGGTGCATCACGCCGGCCAGCTCGCTCGTCGCGACCACGTAGGTGCCGGAGCCCTGCCGGATGTCCAGCAGACCGTTGTGGGCGAGCGCGCGGACGGCCTCGCGGACGGTGTTGCGGGCGACGCCGAGCTGCTCGACCAGTTCCGGCTCCGTCGGGATGCGCGAGCCGACCGGCCACTCGCCGGTGGTGATCTGGTTCCGCAGCGCCGCGATGACCTGCTCGGACAGCGCCGAACGGCGCGGGTGGCTCAAGGGCATGGCACACCTTCGCACGCAAGGCCCGGACGTGGACGTCCCGGGAATGGACAGCCAATCATCCCATGATTCTATGATGGGCCTCATGGCACGTGAGGAAACCCGCACAGTGGAGACCCGTACGGCGATGACACGGACCGAACGAGGTACGGCCGCCGCGGAGAGCACCCCCGCGACGGCGCCCGGAACAGCCCGCACGCGCGCGTGGCCGACCCGCCTGGTGGTCGTCGGCATCGTGCTGTCCGCGGTGAACCTCCGCCCGGCCATCACGAGCCTCGGCGCGCTCCTGGAGGAGGTCCGCGACGGGCTCGGCATGAGCGGCAGCGTGGCCGGTCTGCTCACCTCCGTGCCCCCGCTGTGTTTCGCGGTCTTCGGCGTCACCGCCCCCAGGCTGGCCCGCCGCTTCGGGCCGAGCGCCGTGGTGTGCGCCGGCATGGCCGCCATCACGGCGGGCCTGCTGATACGGCCGTTCGCCGGCGGCACCGCCGGCTTCCTGGCCGCCAGCGCGCTGGCCCTGATGGGTATCGCCGTCAGCAACGTGCTGATGCCGGTCATCGTCAAGCGCTGGTTCCCCGACCGGGTGGGTTCCATGACCGGCCTGTACTCGATGGCCCTCGCCCTCGGCACCTCGCTGGCCGCCGCGGTGACGGTGCCCCTGACCGACGCCCTGGGCGGCGGCTGGCAGTCCGGCCTCGCCGTCTGGGCCGCCCTCGCGGGCGCCGCCGTGCTGCCCTGGCTGCCGCTGGTGCGGGACCGCGGCACCGCTCCCGTACAGCCGCGGCGGCAGGAGCGCGCGGCCGAAGGCGGGCTCCGGGCCGAAGGCGGGCTCCGGGCCGAGGGGCAGCGTGCGGAAGGACAGGGCCTGGCAGGGCGGCGTGCGGAGGAGGAGCAGGCGCCGCTGCGCATCACCCGCAGCCGCACGGCCTGGGCGCTGGCGGTCTTCTTCGGTCTCCAGGCGACCGCCGCCTACATCACCATGGGATGGATGGCGCAGATCTTCCGGGACGCCGGCGTCCCGGCCGGCACCGCGGGCGTGCTGCTCGCCGTCACCATGGTGATGGGGGTGCCGCTGGCCTTCGTCATCCCGCGGGTCGCCACCCGGCTGCCCCACCAGGGCCCGATCGTGCTGGTCCTGGGCGTGTGCGGCCTCGCCGGATACGCCGGTCTGTACTTCGCGCCGGCCTCCGGCGCCTGGGCCTGGGCGGTGCTGCTCGGCGTCTCCAACTGCGCCTTCCCGCTGGCGCTGACGATGGTCGGCATGCGGGCCAGGAGCGGGCCGGGCGTGGCCCAGCTGTCCGCCTTCGCGCAGAGCACCGGCTACCTGATCTCCATTCCCGGCCCGCTGCTGGTCGGCGTGCTCTACCAGCACAGCGGCGGCTGGGGTCTGCCGATCGCCCTGATGACGGGCCTGATGCTGCCCCAGATGGCGGTGGGCTTCCTGGCGGGCCGCAACCGCACGGTGGAGGACGAGGCGGCCGAGCGCTGACCCGCGGACGGGCCCGGCGGGGTGGCGTGCTGTGGTGCGGATCGGTCCGGCGGGGTGGCGTGCTGTGGTGCGGACGGGCCCTGAGCGGGCGGCGCGCCGACCCCCGGGGGACCGGATCCGGGGGCAGGGTGCGACACTGGCCGCATGCAGCCTGTGCTCGACCCGAACCCGCAGAACGGCCAGAAGAAGATGCTGCTCGTCTTCGGCTCGTTCTTCGCCATCTTCGTCGTCATCGCCATCATCGCGACCCTCGCCTCCCCGTGACGGCAACCGCCCGGCCTGCGTCTTTCCATGGATGGTGGGGTTAGCTCCACCATCCCCTAGGGGGTAAGGCTCAGGGTCGACTGGGTGGAAGTCCGGATGGGTTGGCGGCCTTCGAATCCGTAGTTTCGAGAGGCGACCGCAGGAGCGGTCACGGACCCGCTCGAAGACCCACGGAGGCGATCATGCCGGCCCGCACCCACTCCCGGCCCCACCCGGCGACCACGGGCGGCGTCGACATCCGGCTGCCCTGGTGGGCCCTCGCTCTGCCCGCCCTCGCCTTCCTCGCGCTGCTGCTTCTGATACTGAACCCGGCGGACGCGCACGCGGCGAGCGGCGACCCGGCGATCACGCATCTCGTCGAGCGCGCCCACCAGCTCCTCACGCGCTGACCCGGAGCCTGCCTGTGCGGCGAATCCGCATGTCAACTCCCTGCGCCGCGTGGACTGTTTCATGCGAAGCTGGGTCTCATGAGCGCCGCAGAACCTCGCAGGATCGTCCTCTTCCGGCATGCGAAAGCCGACTGGCCCCAGGTGTCCGACCATGAGCGCCCCCTCGCCGAGCGGGGCCGCATGGACGCCGCGGTCGCCGGACGCAAGCTGGCCGACACCGGTATCACCTTCGACCTGGCCCTGTGCTCCACCGCCATCCGGACCCGCGAGACCTGGAAGCTCGCCGTTCACGAACTGGCGCACCGGCCGAAGACCGTCTACGAGGAGCGGGTCTACGAGGCCTCGCCCGGCGAACTGATCGCCGTGCTCAACGAGACCCCGGACGACGTGCGGAACGTGATCATGATCGGCCACAACCCCGGCATCCACGGCCTGGCAGACATCCTGTCCGGCAGCGCCGACGGCGACGCCCGCGAGCGCATGAACCGCCGAGGCTTCCCGGCCGCGGCATTCGCGCTGCTGTCCTTCGACGGCCCCTGGAAGAGCCTGGAACCGGGCGTGGCCACGCTCGCCGACTACTGGGCGCCCGCCGAGTGACCTCACCCGTGTGCGAGAGGCCCGGCACCCTTTCGGTGCCGGGCCCGCGTGCGTCCGGGGCTGCTCAGCCCTCGTCGTGGGTGTCGGCCGCCTCGACCTCTTCGCGGGTGACGCCCAGCAGATACAGGACCGTGTCGAGGAAGGGGAAGTTCACCGCCGCGTGCGCCGCTTCCCGGACCACCGGCTTGGCGTTGAAGGCGACGCCCAGACCGGCCGCGTTCAGCATGTCCAGGTCGTTGGCGCCGTCACCGATCGCCACCGTCTGCGACAGCGGCACCCCGGCCTCCGCGGCGAACCGGCGCAGCAGCCGCGCCTTGCCCGCCCGGTCCACGATCTCGCCGGTGACCCGGCCGGTGAGCCTGCCGTCGACGATCTCCAGCGTGTTGGCCTGCGCGAAATCCAGACCCAGCCGTTCCTTCAGATCGTCGGTGACCTGGGTGAAGCCACCGGAGACGACACCGACCTGGTAGCCGAGCCGCTTCAGCGTGCGGATCAGGGTGCGGGCGCCCGGCGTCAGCCGTACCTCGTCGCGCACCTTCTCCACCACGGAGGCGTCCAGCCCCTTCAGCAGCGCCACGCGCGCGTGCAGCGACTGCTCGAAGTCCAGCTCGCCGCGCATCGCCGCCGCGGTCACCTCGGCGACCTTGTCCTCGCAGCCGGCGTGCGCCGCGAACAGCTCGATGACCTCGTCCTGGATCAGCGTGGAGTCGACGTCCATGACCACCAGACGCTGAGCGCGCCGGTGCAGGCCCGCCGCGACGACCGCGATGTCGACACCCAGTGCCGCCGCGTCGGAGACCAGGGCCGTGCGCAGCGGCTCCGTCTCGACACCGGAGACGGCGAACTCCACCGCCGTCACCGGGTACTTGGCGAGCCGGAAGATACGGTCGATGTTGCCGCCCGCCTTCGCGATGCGGGCGGCGATGGCGGCCGTCGACTCGGCGGTCAGCGGATGGCCGAGGACGGTCACCAGCGAGCGCCCGAGGCCGCGGGGCCGGTTGTCGCCGTGCCCGGAGATGATCTCCGCCTGCATCTTCATCGACTCGGCCCAGCTGTGCACGGTGGCCCTCAGATCGCCCTCCAGGCCGGCCGGCGGCTCGGTGACCAGCGCGCACAGCACCAGGCGGCCCCGGGTGACCACCTGCTCGATGTCGACCACGTCGACGAGGTACGCGGCGAGGGTGTCGAAGAGGCCCGCCGTGATGCCCGGCCTGTCCTTGCCGAAGATCTTGACGAGGAGGGTGGGGACCTCGGGGGTCTGTGAGGCGGAGGTCTGCGAAGCGCTCATGGTGTCACCACCGTATCCGGCACCCAGTGCCGTCTGCCGCCGCGGTCCGACTGACGGACACGGAACAGTGGATGTCGCGCTGATGTCAGGGATCTTGCCACCGGGAGACATCGGGGCCGCCCGCGGCAGGCGTCCTCAGGTCCCACCACGACTGTGCCACGAGATGCCCCGACGGGCAGGACCGGACGGACAGGGCCGGACGGGCAGGGCCGGACGGGCAGGGCCGGACGGACAGGGCCGGAGGAGGGTCAGCGGGGGCAGAGTCAGGGGGCAGGGCCGGAGGGGCAGGGTCGGCGAGGCGCAGGCCGGCTTTCGGCCGAACGGCGCCGGCCGCCGGTCACCCGAAGCCGGCCTGGCGGAAGTCAGCGCTTCGGTTTTCCCGGCGGTGCCGGGGGTGGCGGAGGCGGGGGCGGGGGCGGCCATTCGGTGCCGTCCGGGCCCCGTGAGCGGTCACCGGGCCGCGCCGGACGGCGCCGGGGCGGCGGGGGAGCGGCGTCCAGCGGCCGGGCGATGGTCGGGGCGCCGTACATGTGGTCCTCGGCGGACGCCGGCCCTGTACCCGGTGGGTCTTCGCGCGCGTCCTCCGGCACCCGGAGCTCCCCCGGGACCCGGAGGTAGGGGTTCGTGTCCGGGTTCGGCGGCCGGTACGGCCTGCCCGGCGCGTACGGCCCACTCCCGCCCGCACCGCGGCGACCGGCGTCCCCGCCCCCGGGGCCACCGTCCGGCGTGGGCCTCGCCGTGCCCCCGTACCTCACCCCCTCGGCGCCACCGCCGTCCACCGCGTCCGCGGTGCCCCAGCCGTACCCCCCGGCCTCCGCGCTCCCCGCCGCCTCCCCGTGCGCCAGGTCGGCGGCCGCCTCGCCGTGTCCTCCGTGCCCGGTCCGCCCTGCCGGGCCGCCCGGCACCGTCCCCGGTGCTCCGCGAGCCGCCCACGCCGCCCGGGAACCCGCCGCACCCGTCGCCCGGGCGGTCAGTGCTCCGAGCGCTCCGGCACCCGCGCCCCAGGCCGCGCCGAGCAACAGTGCCATGCCGAGACGGCCGTGCAGTTCGATGCCCGCGCCGAAGGCGTCGAAGCCGAGGACGGACAGGGAGGAGGACACGGACACGTCCGCCAGCCAGGCGAGCAGGGGCAGGGCGAGCGCGGTGGCGAGGCCGAGGCGCAGGGCGCACCGGCCGGCGGAACCGAGGGCGCCGTCGGACTGTCGCCCCACCGGTGTGCGGACCGCCGTCAGGACACCGGCCAGCAGCATGGCGAGTGCCGCGGCCACGGCCAGCAGCCAGACCCTGCCGTCCAGGTCGGCCAGCCGGCCCAGCGTCACGGGCCGCTCGGACCGCGCAGCGAGGAGCTGGTCCAGCGGATGGGGGAGGAACCGGCGCAGCAGGCCGGTGGCGTGACCGTCCCAGGGCACGAAGAGACCGAGGGGCAGACCGAGCCAGACCCCGTTCGGCGCGCCGAGCAGGGCCGCGCCGGCGACCCGCCCGGGATGGTCGTCGCCGGTCGCCGCGTACGCCGCCGCCGCGACCCCTGCGGCGACGGCCACCAGCAGCACGGTGACGAGCGCCGACACCGCGGGCCGCACCGCTCGGTGCACGACGGACCAGCCGCGCGGCAGGGGAGCCCGCCGGGAGGCGAGCAGGGAGAGCAGCAGGACGCCGGCGCACCAGCCCGCGCCGCCCAGCAGCGTGGCCGACGTGTTCACGGTGAAGCCGACCGCGGCCTTGGCGTGGACGAGGTCGCCGAGCCGGTCCGGCAGCAGTCCGCTCACGTCCCCGAGACCGGGGAGGGTCAGTCCACCACCGCCCTTGCCGCCCGTGCCCGGCAGCCTGCCCGGCGTGAGCGCGCCGCCGTCGATGGTGACGACGTCGTGACCGGCCCAGGCCAGACCGCCCAGCATCGCCACGAAGAGCGCCACCACCGTGCCTGCTCGGGCGAGGAGTTCGGCCGGTGCGACGACAACTCCGGCCGTGCGCAGGGACCGCAGGAAGAACCACGACAGCAGCAGGGCGCCCACCAGGCTCACCCCGAGTGGCGTGATCTCGATGGCGGAGTGGGCGGCGGTGCCTTTCACGCCGAAGGCGGACACGTCTCCCGACGGCGTGACCGAACCACCCGCGCCGAGTGCCACAACGGCCGCCGTCATGGGGCCCGATGAGCCCGCCGCGTCCGCCCGGAGAAGGTGCAGGCCGAGCGCGGCGGTGCCCGCCATCCCGATCAGCGCCCAGCTCACGGCGGCGACCGCGGACAGCGCAACGTCCTTCCACGGCACCGTCGTGGCGCGCCGCGTGGCCTCGGCACTCGTGGCAGACCTCATGGCAGACCCCCGATCCGCGGCGCGACAACTCGGCCGCGCTTGTCCCCCTCGCCGGGATTACCACTCTCCGGCCCGGTTTCAACCCCGTCAACGGGGCGAGTTGGAGCGCGTACGGGCGCCCGTGGCAAGGCCCGGGTTTCGGTCAGAGAGCCGGGCCTGGAATAGTTCCCCACGATGTTCGACATCCCTAGACTCCCTGCGATGGGGGTAACTCGGGGGACAACTCAGTGGGGCATGGAGTGCCTGAACTCGTACTGGAATCAAACGGACGGACCTGGATGCTCGACCCGTCCAGGTCCTACACCCTCGGTCGCGATCCGCAGGGTGACATCGTCTTCGACGACGCCAGGGTGTCCTGGCGGCACGCCACGGTCAGTTTCAACGGCCGTAGTTGGGTCATCGAGGACCACGGCAGCACCAACGGCACCTTCCTGCAGGGCCGGCGGATCCAGCAGACGGAGATCGGTCCGGGCTCGTCGCTGCACCTCGGCAACGCGACGGACGGACCGCGGCTGAATCTGTCCGGGGCAGCGGCCGGGCAGCCGCAGTCGGCGCCGTACGCCGCGCAGGGTGCCGCGGCCCCGGCCTGGGCCCAGCCGCAGCAGGCCGCCGCCGCGCAGCCGCAGGCACCGGCCCCGCAGCGGGCCGTACCGCACCAGGCGCCCGCGCAGCCGCAGGCCCCCCGGCAGGACTGGCAGCAGCAGGCGCCCGCGTTCCCGCAGCAGCAGGCGGCTCCCGCCGATCAGTACGTGCAGAAGACACCCGGTGGTGGCGCGGGGGCGCCGCCGGTCCACGGCGACCGCAGCCCGACCACGTTCCACCAGTTCTCGCTCGACCGCGTGATGCGCATCGGGCGTGCCCTGGAGAACGACCTGGTCGTCTCCGACCTGCAGGTCTCCCGGCACCACGCCGAGTTCCACGCCACGCCGGACGGCCGCCTGGAGATCCGCGACCTCGGCTCGCACAACGGCACCTACGTCAACGGCCAGCCGATCCCCAAGGGGAGCTCGGTGCAGCTGGGCCCGGCCGACATCGTCGGTGTCGGCCACTCCACCTTCCGGATCGTCGGCGACCGGCTCGAGGAGTTCGTCGACACCGGTGAGGTCTCCTTCTCGGCGCGCCATCTGACCGTCACCGTCGACGGCGGCAAGCAGATCCTGAAGGACGTCTCGTTCGGGGTCCCGGAGAAGTCGCTGATCGCGGTCATCGGCCCGTCCGGCTCCGGCAAGTCGACGCTGCTCAAGGCGCTCACCGGCTACCGGCCCGCCAACCAGGGCGAGGTGCTGTACGACAACCGCAACCTGTACAAGCAGTTCGCGGAGCTGCGTCAGCGCATCGGTCTGGTCCCGCAGGACGACATCCTGCACAAGGAGCTGACCGTCAAGAAGGCCCTGAAGTACGCGGCCAAGCTGCGCTTCCCGGCCGACACCACCGCCGCCGAGCGCGACGCCCGCATCGACGAGGTGCTGCGTGAGCTGAAGCTGGACGTCCACAAGGACAAGAAGGTCACCTCGCTGTCCGGTGGTCAGCGCAAGCGTGTCTCGGTGGCTCTGGAGCTGCTCACCAAGCCGTCGCTGATCTTCCTGGACGAGCCGACCTCCGGTCTCGACCCGGGCATGGACCGCGATGTCATGCAGCTGCTGCGCGGCCTCGCCGACGACGGCCGCACGGTCCTGGTCGTCACCCACTCGGTGGCCGAGCTGGCACTGTGTGACAAGCTGCTGGTGATGGCACCGGGCGGAGCCGTCGCCTACTTCGGCCCCCCGGAGGAGGCACTGAACTTCTTCGGCTACGACAGCTGGGCCGACGTCTTCTCCGCCTTCGAGAACTACCGCGACTACGACTGGGCGGGCCGCTGGAAGGGCTCGCAGCACTACCAGATGTACGCCGCGGACATCGACGCCGTCGCCCCACAGGCCGTACACATGCCTCCGCCGCAGGCCATCAAGCCGCCCAAGCCGCAGGCGTGGGGCTCACAGCTGATGACCCTGGTCCGGCGCTACGTGTCGGTCATCGTCTCCGACAAGGGATTCCTCGCGCTCACGGTGATCCTGCCGGCGGTGCTCGGCGCGGTCAGCCTGCTGATCGACCACAACCACGGCCTGCTGGTCAACCCGGCGGTCAACCCCAGGACCGGTCTGCACATCCCGAACGGCACGGCCACCACGGTGCTGCTGATCCTGGCGGTCGGCGCGTGCTTCGCGGGTGCCGCGAACTCCGTGCGTGAGCTGATCAAGGAACGGGTGATCTACGAGCGGGAGCGGGCGACCGGCCTGTCCCGTTCGGCGTACCTGATGTCCAAGGTGGTCGTGCTGGGTGCCGTCACCGTGCTGCAGGGCCTGATGGTCGGCCTGATCGGCTTCTCCAGCCGTGAGATCCCCGGCCAGGGGCTGGTGCTCGGCGGCTCGGCCCTGCTGGAGCTGTGCGTGCCGATCATGGCGCTCGGCTTCACCTCGATGATGGTCGGCCTGGTGATCTCCTCACTGGTGAAGACCGCCGAGAAGACCATGCCGCTGCTGGTGATGTTCGCGATCATCCAGGTCGTCTTCACCGGCTGCCTCTTCACCCTGCACGGCACGCTCGGCGTCAACGAGTTCTCCTACCTCATGCCGTCGCGCTGGGCGGTGGCGGCGGCCGGCGCCACGCTGGACTTCAACAACATCGCCCCCAACGCCGACGACCCGACCAGCACCGACCCGCTGTGGAACCACACGGCCGGGGCCTGGACGCTGGACATGATCGCGCTGATCGCGCTGGGTGTGGCCTGCGGCTTCCTCGTGGCACGCTTCCTGCGCCGCCACGAGCCGGAGGTCATGCGCAAGTAACCGGCGCCTCGCGGACCATCCGTGCCACGCCGAAGGGCGGCACCCCGAGGGGGTGCCGCCCTTTCCGCGTCGTCAGAGGCCCGCGCCGGCCTCAGTAGGCGCTGTTGACGTTGTCCATCGAGCCGTACCGGTGCGCCGCGTAGTTGCAGGCGGCCGTGATGTTGGCGACCGGGTCGTAGATGTTCCACGAGGTGCCGGAGACGTGGTAGGCCCGGAAGGTGGGGTCGATGACCTGGAGCAGACCCTTGGACGGGATGCCGTTCTGGGCGTTGATGTCCCAGTTGTTGATGGCCGTCGGGTTGCCCGAGGACTCACGGATGATGTTGCGGTGCACGCCGCTGTAGGAGCCCGGGATGTTGTGCTGCTTCATGATGTCCAGGGCCTGGCGGATCCAGCCGTCCAGGTTGTTCGCGTACGTCTTCGCGGCGACGAGCTCCATCTGGGGGCGCTGCGCGGAGCGGCTCGCGGCCTCCTTGGCGGCGCGGTCCTGCGCGGCCTTCTTGGCGGCGGCGTCGGCGGCGGCCTTCTTCGCCGCGGCCGCGGCGCGCTGCTTGGCGGCGGCCGCGTCGGCGGCCTTCTTCTTGGCGGCGTACGTGTCCAGCTTGACCGTGTCGGTGGCCAGCTGGTCGGTGACGGTGCCCTTGACGTTCTTCAGCTGGGTGTCGGCGGCGACCTGAGCGGTGGCGGCGGCCGGGGCGCCGGTGGTGACGGTGCCGGCGTTGCCGGGAACGGCCGAGAGGGCGACGGCGGCGGTGCCGAGGGCGGCGACGCCGGCGAGGGCGATCTTGTGCTGCTTGGTCAGCGCACGACTATGAGCACGGCTGAGGATGTTCTTGGGCATGGCTGATGTGACCTCTTCGTTGGCGCGGAGGTCGCTCCTGCGTCCGCCGGGGGAATCGGCTCCTCCCTCACGAACGCCGCGGGCCGGTGACCCGCGGCGTTGAGCGACGGGAGCAATTCTTAGCTGGCGCAAAATTTCCAGGCAAAGGTGTGACCTACGATCCCCGGTAGTGGATCACGGAAGGGCAAAACGGGACAGACCAGGCCGTCTGTCCCGTTCATGCGGGGATGCTTTATCTCCTATGCCCGTTCGTACGTGATGTGGGCCCTATGTGCGGGCTCACACCGGAACAGGTAACGGTTTCACCATGGGTTGCCGTTGCAACGCTCTGTGTGAGGCGTCTCCTCCGCGAGGAGGAGGTGCAGGTCCCCGAACTCGTGCCACAGGTAGAGCCCCCGGAGCGCCTCCTCGTAGGCAAGGCTCACCGCCGCCCGCCCCGCGACCGCCTCCAGCATCAGCAGATGCGAGGCCCGGGGCTCGTGCAGCCCGGTCAGCAGCCCGTCCACCACCCGCACCCCGCGCTCGGGCGTCACCACGAGGTCCGTCCACCCCTCGGCCGCCCGCACCACCCCGTCCGGCCCGGCCGCCGACTCCACGGCCCGCACGGCCGTCGTACCGACGGCGACCACCCTTCCCGCCGTGCGTCTCCCACCACCCGCTTCGCGCCCTGCTCGATCTGCCTTCACGCCGTTGATCAGCCGCGCCGAGGACTCGGGCACCGCGAACCGCTCCGGATACGGCGGCTCGTGCGCCTCCGCCGACGCGACCCCGGTGTGCAGGGTGACGGGCGCGAACTGCACACCCCGGCTGACCAGTTCCGCCACCAGGCGGGCGGTGAAGGGCCGCGCGGCACTCGGCATCTCCGCACTGCCCGACCCGTCCGCCGTCGGCAGCGCGAACACCGTCTGGTACACCGACAACGGCTGGTCCCGCTCCGTGTAGGAGTAGCGAATGGGCCGTCCATGCGCCCGCAGCAGCGCCAGGACGTCGTCGCCGGCCGTCCGGGCCCACCACAGCCGCTCCCCGCGCGCGCTGAGCGGCTCCTCCAGGACCAGCCGCGCGGCCCCCGGCAGCCTCACTTCCGTCCGCGCACGCGTGCCCGCACGCGCGCGCGTCGTACCTCGTCCGTCCGGTTCCCGCAGCTCGACCGCCCACCGGCCGTCGTCCCCGCGCGTGGAGAAGTGCACCACCACGCGTGCGTGCCCGACCCGCCCGTCCACCGCCGCGGCCAGCGTCGGCGAGGTGTTGACCACCAGCACGTCCCCGGCCCGCAGCAGCCGCGGCAGCTCCCGGAAGGCGTGATGCGTCACCTCCGTGCCGCGCGACACCAGCAGTCGTACGGCGTCCCGGTCCAGGCCCGGACCGCGCTGCTCGGCGGGCACGCGCGCGGACAGCTCCGGCGGAACCTCCACGGTGACGGTCACAGCGCCTCCAGCAGCGCCGACGCCACGTACCGTCCGCCGGCAGGGCGCTCGTCCAGCAGCCGCAGGAAGGCCGGTACGACCGTGGCCGGCGCCGGACGCGGATCGTCGTCCCCGGGCACGGCCGCCGCGTACAGGTCCGTCGCCATGTCCCCGGGGTCCACCGCCCACACCCGCAGTGCGGGTTCCTCCACGGCCAGTACCGCCGCGAGCCGGTCCAGGGCCGCCTTCGAGGCGCCGTAGCCGCCCCATGTCTCGTACGCCTCGGCCGCCGCGTCCGAGCTGACCGTGATCACCGCCCCGGCCGGCGACTCCCGCAGCAGCGGCAGCGCCTCCTGGACCAGGCCCAGGGTGGCCACCACGTTCACCTCCAGCGCCCGCCGCAGCCCCTCCAGGGACAGCTCGGCCAGCCGCACCAGCGGCTCGGCGCCCAGCGCGCTCGCATTGCCCACCAGCAGATCGGCACCGCCCAGCCGACGCGCTGCCGCCACCAGCTCCGCGCGGTGCCCGGCATCCGTCACGTCCCCGGCCGGCGCCTCCACGCGCGTGCCGTACCCGGCGACGCCCTCCGCGGCCTCCTCGAGGGCGCCGGCGCCCCGGGCGTCCAGCACCAGATCCCAGCCCCGCGCGGCCAGCGCCTCGGCGAGCGCCCGTCCCAGCCCCTTCGAGGCCCCCGTGATGATCGCTACCGGCATGACTACGTCCCCTCGTCGCTCACCGCCTCCGCCGGGCGGTGACCACAACCTAGGAACGGCAGCGCGGCCGCCGCCTCGGACGCGGGCCGCAGAACGGAGGGGCCCTTCGGCGTACACCACGCGCCCGGGGGCCCAGGACGTAGACCGGCGGCCCTAGGACCAGCGGACCGGGCCCCGCCGTCACCGGCCCGATCCGCGCCGTCGCACCCCGCCGGTACCGTGAGGACATGAGTCAAGGCCCCCGGTCCGGCCTCGCCGCGGTCAGTGCCGCGCTGCTGGCCATGAGCAGGCATCTGGAGGTGCGCGACGTCCTCAAGACGATCGTCGCCTCCGCCCGCGAGCTGCTCGACGCGCAGTACGCCGCCCTCGGCGTCCCGGACGACCACGGCGGCTTCGCCCAGTTCGTCGTCGACGGCGTCAGCGACGAGCAGTGGCGCGCCATCGGCCCGCTTCCCCGTCAGCACGGCATCCTCGCCGCGATGCTGCGCGAGGCGAAGGCCGAGCGCCTCGCCGACGTGCGCAAGGACCCCCGCTTCGAGGGCTGGCCGGCCGCGCACCCGGAGCTGGCCGACTTCCTCGGCCTGCCCGTCCGCGACGGCGACGAGGTCATCGGCGCCCTGTTCCTGGCGAACAAGAACTGCCCCAGGCAGGACGGGAGTTGCGGCTTCACCGAGGAGGACGAGGAACTGCTCGCCATCCTCGCCCAGCACGCCGCCATCGCCCTCACCAACGCCCGCCTGTACGAACGCAGCCGCGAACTCACCATCGCCGAGGAACGCTCCCGGCTGGCCCACGAACTGCACGACGCGGTCAGTCAGAAGCTCTTCTCCCTGCGCCTGACCGCCCAGGCCGCCGCGGCCCTCGTCGACCGCGACCCCGCGCGCGCCAAGGGCGAGCTGCACCAGGTGGCCGCGCTCGCCGCCGAGGCCGCCGACGAACTGCGCGCCGCCGTCGTGGAGCTGCGCCCCGCCGCCCTGGACGAGGACGGCCTGATCGCCACCCTGCGTACCCAGACGCAGGTCCTCGACCGCGCTCACACCGCGCGCGTGACGTTCACCGGCAACGGCTTCCGCGCCCTGCCCGCCGCCCAGGAGGAAGCCCTGCTCAGGGTCGCCCAGGAGGCCCTGCACAACGCCCTGCGCCACTCCGGCGCCGGGCACGTCGACGTGAGCGTGCGGCGGCGCGGCGGCGGGGTCGTGCTGCGCGTCACCGACGACGGCAGCGGCTTCGACCCGAAGGCGGTCCGCCGCGCCGGACGGCATCTGGGCCTGGTCTCGATGCGGGACCGCGCCAGCGGGGTCGGCGGCAGGCTGACCGTGGACTCGGCGCCCGGGAAGGGCACCATGATCGAGATGGAGGTCCCCGGTGGCTGACGCAATCCGGGTGCTGCTCGTCGACGACCACCAGGTCGTGCGCCGGGGCCTGCGCACCTTCCTCGAGGTGCAGGACGACATAGAGGTCGTCGGCGAGGCCGCCGACGGCGCCGACGGAGTCGCCCGCACCGAGGAGCTGCGGCCGGACGTCGTCCTGATGGACGTCAAGATGCCGGGCATGGACGGTGTCGAGGCCCTGCGCCGCCTGCGCGAACTCGACAACCCCGCGCGCGTGCTCATCGTCACCAGCTTCACCGAGCAGCGCACGGTCGTCCCGGCCCTGCGCGCGGGCGCCGCAGGGTACGTCTACAAGGACGTGGATCCCGACGCCCTCGCCGGTGCCATCCGCTCCGTGCACGCCGGCCACATCCTGCTGCAGCCGGAGATCGCCGGTGCCCTGCTGTCCCAGGAGGAGTCCAACTCGGGCCAGAGCAGGGGCGGTTCGCTCACCGAGCGGGAGCGCGAGGTGCTGGGCCTGATCGCGGACGGCCGCTCCAACCGCGAGATCGCCCGCGCCCTCGTGCTGTCCGAGAAGACCGTCAAGACGCATGTCTCCAACATCCTGATGAAACTCGACCTCGCCGACCGCACCCAGGCCGCGCTGTGGGCCGTACGCCACGGCCTGACCGGCTGAAACGCCCTCCCCAAGGCCTCACCCACGGCAATAGCCCAGGCTGAGATTCATACCGTCGTGGGAATGTCACCCGGACGGCGCATCCTCCGGCGATCTCCGCCGTTCTCCAGTGCGTGCCGCGGCGAACCGCCGCGGTGGACGTCTAGGAGGGGTTGGAAAGTGAAGAACCTGAAGAAGGCCGCGGCCGTGACGATGGTGGCCGGTGGCCTGGTGGCCGCCGGGGCGGGGATGGCCTCCGCCACGGACGGCGCCCACGCCTGCGGCGACGCCCAGCGCTCCCCGGGCGTCGTCTCGGGCAACGTCATCCAGGCCCCGGTCCACATCCCCGTGAACGCGGTCGGCAACAGCGTGAGCGTGATCGGCGTGCTGAACCCGGCCTTCGGCAACATCGGCCTCAACCACTGAGGTCCCGCCGCAAGCGACCACAGGCCTTCCGGCACCCGCCGGGAGGCCTGTCATGGTGTCCACCGACCGCCCCCGAGGCCGGCCGCACACCACCACCGACCGGCATCGGCCACGGTCCGGCAACGCCCAGCCCGTCCGGCGGTCACGGACATGGGCGCCGAGGGCTGCACACCGCCGGTCCGCCCGGCAGCGGGCCCCGGAGGCGTCCCCGCACGCCCGGCCGGGCCGGGGTGCCCGCCGGCCTACCGCACCCCCCGCTCCCGCTCCTCCACGACGGAGTTGTACGCGGCCACCTGGGCCCGCCGAGCCGTCCGCTCCACGGGCCGCAAGGCCTGCGCCCGCGCAGCCATCTCCGAGGAGCTGACCGCACCCCCGTGTCCGTTGCCGTACGCCAGCGACACCAGCAGCGCCACCCGCCGTGCCAGCTCCAGCACCCGCACCGCACGCGGCGGATATCCCGGCGCCAGCACTTCCCGGCCCCGCTCGGCCCGCGCACGGTACGCGTCGATCGCCGCCTCCGCCACCGGCCCCGACCCGGCGACGTCCAGCTTCGACAGCACTTCCGTCGCCTCCTTGAGAGCCTCCGCCAGCTCCCGCTCGGCCTCGCCCAGCGAGGGCACGTCGGCGGGCGGCGCCTCGCGCACCGGCAGCACATGCCAGACCACCTCGGCGTGTACATCGCCCTCGGGCCCCGCCTCGTACACCTCGGGGACCAGGCCGAACGCGGTGCCGAAGCAGACCACCGCCTCCTCGGCCTCCAGGGCCCGCGCATTGAACTCCGGCGGTCCGCTCAGCCCCAGCGGATGCCCCGGCGCGGGCAGCGCGACCCGCAGGCCCCTCGTCCCCAGCGCCCGCAGCCGCCCCAGTGCCAGAGTGAGCCCGACCTGCGCGGATTCCCCGGGCAGCCCCTCCACCCGGTGCACCGTGTCCTCGCCCACAATGGCGAGGGCGGCGTCATCCGGAGAGACAAGACCGGCCAAAAGGGCATTTCCCCAAGCGGCAAGGCGTCCTGAACGCGGTTCCGAGAGCATGCCCCCACCCTAAGGACAGGACCGATGGAATGGAGCCGGGCACTCGTGGCGTAGATTTCATAAGGGCTGCGCCCGCAGGCGCGGCGGACCGAGCCACAGGCGTACGCGACAGCCGAGACCGGCCACACTGCAAGGGGAGACAACGCGCTCATGAGCGATGTTCTGGAGCTTCAGGACGTATCCGTGGTCCGCGAGGGCCGGGCTCTGGTGGACCAGGTCTCCTGGTCGGTGAAGGAGGGCGAGCGCTGGGTCATCCTCGGCCCCAACGGCGCCGGCAAGACCACCCTCCTGAACGTCGCCTCCAGCTACCTCTTCCCCAGCAAGGGCACCGCCACCATCCTCGGCGAGACCCTCGGCAGGCCCGGCACCGACGTCTTCGAGCTGCGCCCCCGCATCGGCGTGGCCGGCATCGCCCTGGCCGAGAAGCTCCCCAAGCGCCAGACCGTCCTGCAGACCGTCCTCACCGCCGCCTACGGCATGACCGCCGGCTGGCAGGAGGAGTACGAGGACGTCGACGAGGAGCGCGCCCGCGCCTTCCTCGACCGCCTCGGCATGAGCGACTACCTCGACCGGAAGTTCGGCACCCTCTCCGAGGGCGAGCGCAAGCGCACCCTGATCGCCCGCGCCCTGATGACCGACCCCGAGCTGCTCCTGCTCGACGAGCCCGCCGCCGGCCTCGACCTCGGCGGCCGCGAGGACCTGGTCCGCCGCCTCGGCCGGCTCGCCCGCGACCCCATCGCCCCCTCGATGATCATGGTCACGCACCACGTCGAGGAGATCGCCCCCGGCTTCACCCACGTGCTGATGATCCGCCAGGGCAAGGTCCTCGCCGCCGGCCCGATCGAACTCGAACTGAGCTCCCGCAACCTCTCCCGCTGCTTCGGCCTGCCGCTCGTCGTCGAGCAGGTCGGCGACCGCTGGACCGCCCAGGGCCTGCCCCTGTCCTGACCCCTTCAGGCGCTTCCCCCTGCGCCCTGTCCGCCGCCCGACCCCGGCCCTACCATGACCATGTGAACGACATCGACGCATGGGTGTGGTGGCTCGTCGGCGCGGCGGCGCTCGGAATCCCCCTCGTCGTCACCGCCATGCCGGAGTTCGGCATGCTCGCGGTGGGAGCCGTCGCGGCCGGCGTCGTCGCCGGACTCGGCTTCGACGCCGTGATCCAGGTCCTCGCGTTCGTCGTCGTGTCCGTCGCACTCATCGCCGTCGTCCGCCCCATCGCCGCCCGGCACGGCAGACAACGCCCCCAACTCGCCACCGGCATCGACGCCTTGAAGGGCAAGCAGGCCGTCGTCCTGGAACGCGTCGACGGCTCCGGCGGCCGCATCAAGCTCGCCGGGGAGATCTGGTCGGCCCGCGCCCTCGACACCGGCCGTGCGTATGAAGCGGGTCAGGAAGTGGACGTCGTGGACATCGAAGGGGCCACCGCCATCGTCATCTGAGGCATCATGCCCACGAGTTGGGCGACGGTCTGTCAGACTCGACCAGCAAGATCTTCTACAACCACGAGATCTGCCGAAGGCGCCGAGGCGGAGAGGGGTACGGGGAACACGATGGAACCGGTCATCATCGTCCTGGTCATTCTGGTGGTGTTGGTCTTCATCGCCCTGATCAAGACCATCCAGGTCATCCCACAGGCCAGCGCCGCCATCGTCGAGCGCTTCGGCCGCTACACACGCACTCTGAACGCGGGCCTGAACATCGTGGTCCCGTTCATCGACACCATCCGCAACCGCATCGACCTGCGCGAACAGGTCGTGCCCTTCCCGCCGCAGCCGGTGATCACCCAGGACAACCTGGTCGTCAACATCGACACGGTCATCTACTACCAGGTGACCGACGCCCGCGCGGCCACCTACGAAGTCGCCAGCTACATCCAGGCCATCGAGCAGCTGACGGTCACCACGCTGCGCAACATCATCGGCGGCATGGACCTGGAACGCACCCTGACCTCCCGCGAGGAGATCAACGCCGCCCTGCGCGGCGTCCTCGACGAGGCGACGGGCAAGTGGGGCATCCGCGTCAACCGCGTGGAACTCAAGGCCATCGAACCCCCCACCTCCATCCAGGACTCGATGGAGAAGCAGATGCGCGCCGACCGTGACAAGCGCGCCGCGATCCTCACCGCCGAAGGCACGCGCCAGGCCGCCATCCTCACCGCCGAGGGCGAGAAGCAGTCCCAGATCCTGCGCGCCGAGGGTGAGGCCAAGGCAGCGGCCCTGCGCGCCGAGGGCGAGGCCCAGGCGGTCCGCACGGTCTTCGAGGCCATCCACGCCGGAGACCCCGACCAGAAGCTCCTGAGCTACCAGTACCTCCAGATGCTCCCGAAGATCGCCGAGGGCGACGCCAACAAGCTCTGGATCGTCCCCAGCGAGATCGGCGACGCCCTCAAGGGCCTCTCCGGCGCCATGGGCAACTTCGGCCCCCTGGGCGGCGGTTCGGGCAACAACGGCCACTCCGTCCCGCCCCAGAACAACGGCCCCGAACGCCGGGAGAAGCCGAGCATCGACTAGGGGTTCTTCCTGGCACCGGTTCCTGCCGCGCCCCTTCACGGGGCGCGGGGAACTGTGCGGGAAACCACGAACGACCCGCGGCCGACGTACGTCAAGAGCCCCTACGGCCACCGGTCAGGCGGCATCCCCGGCCAACCACTCAGGCAGCGCCTCGAACTCCTCGGCACCCAGCGCGAGCAGCATCGCATCGGCCGGCGTCGGCTCGAACGGCACCCGGAGCAAGGCCATACCCGCCTCGTCCGGAGTCCGGTTGGCCTTCCGGTGGTTGTCCTCCGCACACGCGGCGACCGTATTCAGCCACGTGTCCTGCCCTCCCTGCGCCCGCGGCACCACATGGTCCACGGTCGTGGCCCTGCGCCCGCAGTAAGCGCACCGGTGCCGGTCCCTGACCAGCACACCCCGCCTCGACCAGGGAGCTTGTCTTCGGAACGGCACCCGTACGTATCTGCACAGCCTGATCACCCGGGGCGCGGGTATGTCCACATCGGCACCGCGCATGCGCAGTTCGGGATGGGCCTGCTCGACGACGGCCTTGTCCTGGAGCACCAGAACGACGGCCCGATTCAGCGTCACCGTCGACAGCGGCTCGAAGCTCGCGTTCAGCACCAGCGTGTCCCGCATCCAGCCCACCTCCCGTGTGCACCTGCCCACCCCCCGGCGGGCTTGGATCAACTCTGGACGGGCGCGCCGAGATGGACAACGCAATAAAAACTGCCCGCCTCCGATCACTTCCAAGACCGGAGGCGGGCAAACGTTCAGTGAACGCTCGGCTGAATCCGTGCTGAGCGGTCAGCCCTGCGCGGGATTCTCGTACTCACCGATGAGCTGTGCACGCGCGATGGTGTGGAACCGCAGATTGAAACCGACGACGGCGGGCGACGCATCGGCATCCGGACCGAGCTTCTCCTGGTCCACCGCATACACCGTGAAGACGTAACGGTGCGGCCCGTCGCCGGGCGGTGGCGCGGCGCCACCGAAGTCCTTCGTCCCGTAGTCGTTGCGCACATGCACCGCACCCTCGGGCAGGCCCTCGAACTTGCCGCTGCCCGCACCCGCCGGCAGCTCCGCCACGGAGGCCGGAATGTCGAACAGAACCCAGTGCCAGAACCCGCTGCCGGTCGGCGCGTCAGGGTCGTAGCAGGTCACGGCGAAGCTCTTGGTCTCCGGCGGGAAGCCCTCCCAGCGCAGCTGCGGGGACGTGTTGCCCTCCGCGTGGACCTGGGCGCTCTTGAGCGTCGCACCCTCCTCGATGTCCGCGCTCGTCACCGTGAACGACGGCACGGGCGGATGGAAGTCGTGGGGGAGCGGCCGCCGCTTGAGCTCGGTCACCTCGGTACCTCCTGATCGATGATCTGGAACCAGCAGTTCCCGAGCCTAGAACCAGTTGCGCTTGCTGCCGACCTCGGACAGCCACTGGTTGAGATAAGCCGCCCAGTCGGTCCCCTGCCAGTCGTCCAACCCCACCTGGAAGGACCGGTACGTGTCCGAGCCCTCGCTGAACAGACCCGGCTTCTTGTCCATCTCCAGCACGACGTCCATCGCGTACTCGTCGGCCACGAAGCTCAGCTCCACCTGGTTCAGGCCCCGGTACTGCGAGGGCGGGTGGAACTCGATCTCCTGGTAGAAGGGCAGCCTCTGCCGCGTGCCCCGGATGTGTCCACGCTCCATGTCCGCGTTCTTGAAGCGGAAGCCCAGCTGGATGAACGCGTCCAGGATCGCCTTCTGCGCAGGCAGCGGATGCACGTTGATCGGGTCAAGATCGCTGGAGTCGACGGCCCGCGCGATCGCCAGCTCGGTCGTCACCCCGATGTGCATCCCGCGCAGCGCCTGCCCGTCGATCATCGTGACCGGCGTCTCCCAGGGGATCTCGAGACCGAACGGCACCGCGTGCACCGCGCCCGCCTGCAGCTCGAAGGCACCACCGAGCCGCACCTTCGTGAACTCGATGTCCTGCTTGTACTCCTGGTCGCCGCTCTCCACCTCGACCCTGGCCTGCAGACCGACGGACAGACCCTCGATGTCCTGGTTCACGGACCCGCCCTGGATCCGCACCTCGCCCTGGACGACACCGCCCGGCACCGCGTTGACCTCGGTCAGCACCGTCTCGACCGAGGCCCCGCCGGCCCCGAGGCTCGCGAGCAGCTTCTTGAACGCCATTGACTCTCCCTTTACGAACGGACCTCGCCCCTACAAACGCGATCCGCCCCCGACCGGTTCCGCCGGCGCGCTGTCCCCTCTGCATTACCCTCGGAGGGCATGATCGCGCCCCCGGACCGTATGCCATTGCCCAGAGAGTTCTTCGACCGCCCGGTCCTCGAGGTCGCCCCGGACCTCCTCGGCCGCACCCTGGTGCGTACGACCCCCGATGGCCCGATCGCCGTCCGCATCACGGAGGTCGAGGCGTACGACGGCCCGAACGACCCCGGCTCCCACGCCTACCGCGGCCGCACCGCCCGCAACGAGGTGATGTTCGGTCCGCCCGGACACGTGTACGTCTACTTCACCTACGGCATGTGGCACTGCATGAATCTCGTCTGCGGCCCCGAGGGCCGCGCGAGCGCCGTCCTCCTCCGTGCCGGCGAGGTGATCGAGGGCGTGGAACTGGCCCGCAAACGGCGAGTTTCGGCCCGGAACGACAAGGAACTGGCCAAGGGTCCGGCCCGTCTCGCCACCGCCCTGGAAGTCGACCGCGCCTTGGACGGCACCGACGCGTGCGCCTGCGGCGAGACGCCGCTGCGGATGCTCACCGGTACGCCGACAGCCCCTGACCTGGTACGAACCGGCCCCCGTACCGGAGTCGCCGGCGAAGGCGGGAACGGCGAGGCCCATCCCTGGCGCTATTGGGTCACCGGAGACCCGACGGTGAGCCCGTATCGGGCGCACGTGCCACGCCGACGCCGAAGTTGACGCGGCCTGCCAAGGTGCGTAATGTATCCCGAGCCGCTGAACCGGGTACGGCAATCGCCAGCAGCCGGAGCGGCCAACCCACTACCTAGCTTCAACCCCTCAGCGGGGTCGATTCTGGTGCGCCCGCGTGCCCGAATTCGAACTCGCGGGACTCGATTATGAGTCGCCGAGGAAATGGGCTAACGTAGTGAATGTCGAAAGGGCAGGCGGCGAAAGCCGAAAGTCCGGAAGACACCCCGCCGACCGGGAATCGGAGCCGAAAGGATCTGATAGAGTCGGAAACGCCGAAGGGAAGCCCGGAGGAAAGCCCGAGAGGGTGAGTACAAAGGAAGCGACCGTTCCTTGAGAACTCAACAGCGTGCCAAAAATCAACGCCAGA